>CAYXUB010000028.1:2288-13657 GCA_964468385.1 uncultured Lachnospiraceae bacterium | reverse complement strand
GCCTCCGCCGGACGTTATCCGGCATCCTGCCCTGTGAAGCCCGGACTTTCCTCAGCGGGCCAAAGCCCGCCGCGACCACACACCTTACTCAGCATATATATGATGTTGGAAACTTAAGTTTAATGTCAAGCCTTGCAAGCGATTAGTATTTTTCGATCTTACGATTGCCTCCTATACCACAACAAAAGGAGGTGCTTGATTTGCCTTGATAATACGGCACTGCGGAAGCAGTTCCTTAAGCTTTTCACTCATAAAATCCATGAAAACACATTCTGTTCCGAAATGTCCCGCATCGATTATATGCAAGCCGTCAGCTGCGGCGTCTATGCCGGTATGATAATCTATGTCACCGGTTATAAGCACCTGAGCGCCTGCATTGAACGCGCAGTCTACTACGCTCCTTCCAGCGCCTCCGCTTATCGCAACACGTTTTATCTTCGGGTCGCCCTTCCCATAGCAGCGCAGCGAACCGACTCCAAGACTTTTTTTCACGTGACGGGCAAGTTCCATATAGCTCATTTCGCTTTGAAGCTCTCCGACCCTTCCTATTCCCTCGGGGATACCATCGCTTTCCCCCGTCTCATACAAGACCTCCGTGTTTATAAGCCCTATCTGTTCCTCGTTTAGCTTCGCCATACCTTTTACATCGAAATTGGTATGCAGCGCATAGTAAGCTATGCCCTTCCCTATGAGTTTTAAAAGCCTCCTGCCAACCACAGAACTATCATTTATCTGCTTTATCGAACCGAAAATGAGGGGATGATGGGTAACAAGCATATCAACGCCTTCATTTACTGCCTGCTCTACCACTTCATCCGTTGCGTCGAGGGCTACAAGGATTTTGTTTACCTCACTTCCCCCGTCTCCTGCTATCAGTCCGATATTGTCCCAGTCCTCCGCGAAGCTTTTCGGATATTCTTTTTCTAAAAGCCCAATTATATCCTTACATTTCATTAGTTTTCTCCTGCATCTTCTTTAGTTCGGCATAGACCGCGGCAAGCGGAAGCCCGACCACGTTGAAATAATCTCCGTCGATACGCTTCACATATCTTGCGAAAACGCCCTGTATTCCGTAAGAACCCGCCTTATCAAGGGCTTCGCCTGTCTTAACGTATTCTTCTATCTCTTTTTCGCTTAAATCCGCAAAAGTGACGTCTGTCCTTTCGGAGAACACCCTTTCGTCAACGATTTTCCCGCCTTCTTTTTTTATAAGCGTCACGCCCGTATATACCTGATGCGTTTTCCCCGAAAGAAAGCGCAGCATTTTTCTTGCCCCCTCTTCTCCCTCGGGCTTTCCGAGTATACGTCCTTCCGCGGCCACAACCGTGTCGGCTCCAAGGACAAGACCGCATTCTATCCTTGCAGCAACATCTAAACATTTTCTCCTTGAAAGCTCTTCGACGAGGAACTGCGGTTCGGTCGTATCCAAACTTTCGTCTGCATTGCTCGGTATAACCTGCGTTTTTATTCCTATCTGTGAAAGTAGCTCTCTCCTTCTAGGCGAACCTGAAGCGAGCACGAGCATATCATATCTTTCCAAAGCCTTTTTTATTATCCTCTCTTCTTCTTTAAGTCTCAGCGCAGCGAGATTGGCAGCCTCGCCATCCTGCTTTGAAATATCAAAAAGAAGCGTTCTGACCCTGCTTTCTTCTTTTTTTAAATACACTTTCAGAAGAGCGTTCCTGTCTCCCAACAGGCAGGGCCCATAGACATACTCTTCTTTTTTTAGGGGAGGCGAAAAACCTCGTACCGCCTTTATGACCGGATAGTACTTCCCTCGTTCAAGAACAAGAGTTTCCCTCTCTATCTTAAATCCGTTCTCGTATAAGAAGACGCGTATATCCTCCGCGTCCGACTGCGGCTCCAATATTAGTTCCGTCATCGAAACGGTCTTCTCTATCTCTTCCGACAAGATATTATTTATGAGCTTTCCTCCCATACCGGAGATTACAAGCGCTTGAATTTCACCTTTTTTTATATTTTTAAGCCCATCCGACTGTCTCGTTATTACTTTGCCTGAAACACCGTATTTTTCGATATTTTTTTTGGCAGCGTAAAGCGGCCCTAAGCTCAGGTCCGCAGCGATGCACTTAGGACAAAAGCCGGCTTTTACGAGATATATAGCAATATACCCGTGATCGCAGCCGATGTCCGCTACGGAAAGTCCGATGCTGACCATTTCAGCCACGACCTTCATCCGTTCCGAAAGCGGCGGGGATTTTTTCTGTTCTGCCTTTTCAATCTGTCGTCCCATTCGTCAAAAGCACCGCTATTAAACTTATTCCAGATAATCGCGAAGCTTCCTGCTCCTGCTCGGATGACGAAGCTTTCTTAAGGCCTTCGCCTCTATCTGTCTTATACGTTCTCTTGTTACCTTGAACTCCTTCCCTACCTCTTCGAGCGTACGCGCCCTGCCATCGTCGAGCCCGAAACGGAGACGCAGCACCTTCTGCTCTCTTTCGGTAAGCGTGTCCAACACCTCTTCTAACTGCTCGCGCAACATCGTAAATGCCGCCGCATCTGCGGGCACCGGCATATTGTCGTCCTGTATAAAATCTCCTAAATGACTGTCCTCTTCCTTTCCTATCGGGGTCTCGAGAGAAACGGGTTCCTGGGATATTTTAAGTATCTCCCTTACCCTTTCGACACTTAAATCCATCTCCTCCGCTATCTCCTCAGGGGTAGGTTCGCGTCCGAGATCCTGAAGGAGCTGCCTCGAAACTCTTATGAGCTTGTTTATCGTCTCGACCATGTGGACGGGTATACGTATCGTCCTCGCCTGGTCGGCTATCGCACGCGTTATCGCCTGGCGGATCCACCAAGTCGCATAAGTCGAAAATTTATATCCCTTTCTGTAATCAAATTTTTCTACAGCCTTGATAAGCCCGAGATTACCTTCTTGTATCAGGTCCAAAAAGAGCATTCCACGTCCGACATATCTCTTAGCTATCGAAACAACAAGACGCAGATTTGCCTCCGCAAGCCTGTGCTTCGCCTTTTCATTTCCCTCCTCCATCCGCTTCGCAAGCTCTATCTCCTCTTCGGCGGTAAGGAGCGGAACCTTTCCTATCTCTTTTAAATACATACGGACAGGGTCCTCTACTCCGGTCCCCTCCGGCACGGAAAGGTCGATGTTTTCGACGCCTATTTCTTCCTCCTCCATTTCAAGGTCATCGTCCTTTATAAGCAACATGTTATCGAAATCGGCATCCGTCTCAAGCTCAGGAAATTCGATAACGTCTATGCCGTGGTTTTCTAAATAAAGACGGACTTTATCAACCTGCTCGGAGGTCAATTTTAAATCGTTACAATAATCTTTTATCTCCTGAAGAGTAAGCAGATCATCCTTCTTCTTCCCCATCTCCTCAAGCGCCCTAATACAGTTCAGAAGCTTCTCCTTATCAATCTTTGTCTGCTCGGGTTCTTTTGCTTCCATTTCCTTTTCGCTATCCATCCTCTTCTCCTTTTAAATAATGCGCCTTATCTAAGGCTGTTTTCTGAGCTTCTCCAGCTCCCTTTTTTCATCTATTATTGCCTGAAGAGCAGCTATATCGTCCGGCGCAAGAGAACTTCTTTTGCGCTCAAGACTATCGCTCTTTATTTTCTGTACAAGCTCATTTAGCGCTTTTTTCGCATCTTCGTCTTCTATAGGAACTTCCTCTCCTTCTATTATCTCAGCTGCCTCCGACCTTTCTTCATTTCCCTCAAAGCGGTTGAGTACCGCCGCCGGTGAAAAATTTTCCGCTTTGTTTAGCTTGAAGATGTCAGACGCTATAGAACGGTTCGTCCCTTCCGAAAAATCCTCAGCCGATATGTATTTCCCCACTTCGTCTATGAGAGAAGGACACTTGCAAAGCCACGACAACAAAGTTCTTTCCGCTCTGTCAGAAGTATTTTTTTTAGCTTTACGCTTCTCTCCCTCATGCGCCGAAGGAGTAGCCTCCCGGACTTCTCCTCGCATTGCGAGCTTTCGCATTTCTTTTTTTAATGTATCTAAATCTATATTATATTTCCTTGAAACGCTCTGACTATAACTGTTCCTTTCTATCTCGTCGGGAAATGCCGAATATATCTTTCTCACCGCCTCGTGCTGAAAATCACTCTCTGCTTGCGGATCATCCATGTCATATGACTCGTAAGCCATCCGTATCTCGAACATGAATCCGTTTTCCGCAGCACCGAAGCGCTTTTTCAGCTCCTCGCCTCCCTCTCCTTTTAAAAATTCGTCAGGGTCTTTATACGGACTCAGATTTACTATCCTCGGTTTTAGCCCTGCCTGTCTTAAAAGCGGCACGGCTCTCAGCGCAGCCTTCCTTCCCGCCTCATCGCTGTCATAAAGAATGAAGATGTCCTTGGTATATCTGCGCAGCATTGCGGCATGCGTCTGTGTAAGCGCCGTTCCGAGCGAGGCCACCGCGTTTTCAAAACCAGCCTGATGCAGGCTTATAACATCCATATAGCCCTCACAGACTATTATGCCCTGACGCGCTTTTTGTTTTGCGGCATAAAGTCCGTACAGGTTTGCGCTTTTTTTAAACAGCTCAGTTTCAGGAGAATTTAAGTATTTAGGCTTAGCCTCACCCATGACTCTGCCGCCAAAACCTATCACCCGTCTGTTTGTATCCATTATCGGAAACATGACCCTGTTCCAGAACTTATCAGTAAAACGCGCTTCCTTTTCATCCCAGCTAAACAGTCCTGACTTTTTTATCAGCGCGTCCGTATATCCTTTTACTTTTAAATGCTCGTACAGGCCTCCCGTCTTACCGGTATAACCAAGGCCGAATGAGCGTATCGTCTTATCATACAGCCCTCGTTCTTTGAGATATGACATGGCTTTTTTCCCCGCCGGAGAATAGAGCATACGCATATAATATGTGGCGGCTTCCTTTTGAAGAGCAAAAAGCCCGTTCTTTAAATTTTGCTCTTTTTTCTGATCTTCAGACAGATCATCCTGAGTCACCGGAATTCCCGCACGCTCGGCAAGATATACAACGGCTTCCGAAAAGCTAAAGTTTTCATATTCCATCAAAAAAGAATATACGTCTCCGCTCGCGCCGCAGCCAAAGCAGTGATATGTACCCCTGCCCGGCATGACCGAAAAAGAGGGCGTCTTTTCACTATGAAATGGACACAGCCCCATATAATACGAGCCCTTATTCTGAAGCCGGACATAAGCTCCGATAACGTCTTTTATATCGTTTGCCTCTCTGACTTTTTCCACAAAATCATCGGAATAGCGCATTTCAAACCTCAATAAATGCTCCAGCCTCTCGGCTCAAATATCTCGTTAAATGTATGTATTGCGTATTGGTCGGTCATTCCTGAAATATAATCGCACACAGCACGCGACCTGTCGACTCCTTTATCAAGAAGACCGACATACTCCGCTGACATCTCCTGCGGCTTTTTTATATAATAATCATATAAGGCAGTGAGCATCCTCTCTACTTTTTCATTTTCTGTCTTTGCCGCGCTCATTGTATAGACATTCTTGAACATGAGACTTCGCATCTCCTGCATTGCCTTGCACATCTGTTCCGATTGAAAGATACCGTTTTTGCCTAAACTGCTCTCGACAACATCCTTAACAAGGGCATTTAGCCTTTCCTTGCATGATCCTCCAAGCGCAAGCCGCAGCGTGACCGGTATGTCATCCTCTGATATAAGCCCCGCTCTCGAAGCATCGTCCATGTCGTGATGTATATAAGCTATCTTATCAGAGAGTCTCACGACCGCTCCCTCCAGCGTAGAAGGCTTCCCAGAGGTACGATGATTCAGTATACCGTCTCTAACCTCCCAAGTAAGGTTTAGCCCCTTACCTTCACTTTCAAGCTTCTCCACAACCCTAAGGCTCTGCTGCGTGTGCGAAAAACCGCATTCACTCACCTTATTCAGCACCGCCTCACCCTCGTGTCCAAACGGAGTATGCCCCAGGTCATGTCCAAGTGCTATCGCCTCAGTCAGATCTTCATTTAAAGCAAGCGCCCTTGCTATAGTCCTCGCTATCTGTGATACTTCCAGCGTATGTGTAAGCCTTGTCCTGTAATGGTCGCCATGCGGAGCTATAAAAACCTGCGTTTTATCTTTTAGCCGCCTAAAGGCCTTACTGTGGAGTATTCTGTCTCTATCCCTTTGAAAAGCAGTCCGTATCTCGCATTCTTCCTCTGCTCTTTCACGTCCTTTCGAGTCACGGCTGAAAGAGGCGTAGGGACTAAGTATCTTATATTCCTTTTCCTCTGATATTTGTCTTATGTTCAAAACAACCTCCGGTTGCAGAATTTACCGTCTGATTTTAATATACTGTAAAAAAAACTTATTTCCTTTTTTTATAGAAAAAAGTTTTATAATTTTTTGATCCCAACAGCATCTTATCCGGAGCTTATAGCATGGAAAAACGGATTGCTTCCTTAACAAAAACTCTTATTGACGCAGCTGCAAAAAGAAAAGAATTTTCTTGTATAAATTTATAAACGTGATATACTTTGCTTGCGATTCTTATATTTTTTGAGGTGATATTATAAAAAAGATAATTGAAGAATTTAAAACTTTTATCTCACGCGGAAATGTAGTCGATCTTGCGGTCGGCATTATCATAGGCTCGGCGTTTACATCCATCGTGGATTCTCTTGTAGACGATGTCATAATGCCGATAATATCGGTTTTTACGGGCGGCATCAACTTTGATTCATGGAACCTTACTTTGGGCACAGGCGAGTCGGCTCCCGTTTTAGGACTCGGCCAGTTCGTCGCTGCTCTTTTAAACTTTGTTATCGTAGCGTTCGTCATATTTATGCTCGTAAAGTTTTTAAATAAAACTCACGCCGTCATAGTGAAAAAAGAAAAAGAAGCGACTCCGACGACGAAGGACTGTCCCTTTTGCTTTAGCAAGATAGATATAAAGGCGACAAAATGTCCCTACTGTACCTCTGAAATACCGAAGAGAATGCCTGCGAAAAAATGAAAAGAAACGAAATATTAAAAACATACGGAACAAACTATAAAGAAATGACAAGAAGTCTTCTTGAAGCTGCGAAACTCGCATCGGAAATCGCACCGGGAGCTAACATTGGGATTAAGCCGAATCTTGTCACTTCTTCCCCCGCTGATTACGGGGCAACGACCCATCCCGAGATATGCGAAGCTATTATAGAATATCTGCTCGAAAACGGCTATGAAAATATAACAATACTCGAAGGCTCATGGGTGGGGGATCGCACATCCGATGCTTTTGATATTTGCGGCTATAAGGCCTTGGCAAATAAATACGGAATCCGTATTTTCGACACGAAGACAGACAAAGGCATAAAGGTTGACGCGCAAGGCCTTAGTTTAAACATATGTCGTATAGTCCGTGACATCGACTTTATGATAAATGTTCCTGTCCTTAAAGGCCATTGTCAAACGAAAATAACCTGCGCTCTTAAAAACATGAAAGGTGTCATCCCGGATTCGGAAAAGCGGCGTTTTCACACCATAGGGCTGCATAAGCCGATTGCACATCTTAACACCGTAGTCAAGCAGGATTTTATCGTGATCGACCACATCTGTGGCGACCTGAGCTTTGAAGAAGGCGGTAATCCTATCGTAAAAAACTGTATAATGGCTGCGAAAGACCCTGTCCTTACCGATGCATATGTATGCTCTCTTTTAGGTTACAGTCCCAGCGAAGTTCCTTACGTAAAGATTGCCGGGGAGTTAGGTGTCGGCTGTGCCGACATAAAAAAGGCCGATATCATCACTCTCGGCAGCTCTTACGAGACGGACAACTATGAAAAAGACGCTGTTTTGGACGTGAGCTATGCGATCAACGAGATCGATTCCTGCAGCTCCTGCTATGCGATGCTCGTTCCCGCTCTTATAAAATTGAGCGAAGACGGGCTTTTAGACAAACTCGATACAAAAATAGCAATAGGACAGGGGCATAAGAAAAACAAAGGGAAACTGGGTGTCGGAGCCTGCACTCACAGATTCGACTTCTACATTCCCGGATGTCCCCCCTCTACGGAAGCCATATACGAGGCCTTAAAATATTACATAAAATCACGTTAGCTTGACAAGCGCAATGAAACAAATGAACCGAAAGGCATAAGATGGATATTAAGGAAGCCAGAAAAAAGATAGACGAAATAGACGAACAGCTTACCTCGCTTTTCGTAGACAGGATGAAACTTACATCCGAGATTTCAAACTATAAATTAAAAAACGGAATGAACATCAGAGACGCCTCCCGCGAAAATGAGATCGTTACCTCACAATGTGTAAAGGCAGATGATATATATGCTCCGTATATAAAAGCGCTGTATTCGCAAATTTTTGAGATGAGCCGCAGACACCAGTCACATCTGCGTATGGTAAGTTCGATAGAATACGGTCTTGTCGGCGCGGACGTTTCAAACAGTTATACGAAGTGGATACACCACGGGCTTGGCAACAGTTCCTTTGGGCTTTACAGTCTGCCAAAGGAGCTGATTCCCATTCTTTTCGAAAAAAAGCACTTCAAAGGGCTGTGCATATCGCTTCCTTACAAATCCGAGGTCATAAAATACTGTGACAATATAGGGGCCACGGCTAAAAAGACCGGCTTTATAAATACGATTGTAAATGATAACGGCATTCTCACAGGCTATAACACCGAATATGAAGGAATGCTCTACGCTGCCGAAAAAGCCAATATAAGTTTTTCGGGTAAAAAGGTGATAATCTTCGGAGAAGGCTCTTTTGCCGCTGCTGCCGAATCCATATGCATGGACAATGGAGCTTCAGAAACCGTGACCGTGACTCGTACCGGAAAGGTGAACTACAGAAATTATACAGAGCACAAGGATGCGGAAATAATGATCAACGCATCACATATGGGAATGCATCCTGACAGCGATATGACCCCGGCCGACATGTCGATATTTATGAACGTGAGCGGAGTCATAGACTGCGTATACACCCCCGTAGAAACGCTTCTTATTGCAGACGCCAAGAAGCGTGGTATCCCCTGCGCCGACGGCCTTACGATAATGATAGAGCGCTCCGTCAAATCGTCTGAGCTCTTTGGCTTTATGCCTGAGGAAGGCGACTGCGACGCGCTCTATGAAGAACTACTTACATTTGTAGAATAAAGAAGATTATGTTTAACTCCACACGGCTCGGTTTTTAAAAAAACTTTGCTACCTCACTAGCACTCTTTCTTCTTGGCATCTTCGGCTCGATCGCGGGATATCCCACGGAGATGACCGCCACTACTATCTCCTCATCGGGAATGTTGAAAAGTTCTCTTAATTTATCGGCATCTCTGATACCCATTATAAGCGTCCCAAGGCCCAACTCTGTCGCCTTCAATACGAGATTTTCGTTCGCGAGGCCAAGATCGTATGCTCCCCATTCATTATGGGCAAGCTCTGTCACAGTTGCTCCGGCTTCCATGCAGCCGGATATATTCTTTACAAAGGTAGTCACTATATATGCAGATGCTCCAATCGTATTTTTTACATTAAACTCCGGCAGACAGTCATGCACTTTTTCTACATATTCCTCGGAGTAAGCTATGTAATATCGCGCCGTCTGGGAATTTTTCCAGCTCGGCCCTAAAATAGCCGCATCTATAAGCTGCTCAAGCTGTTCCTTTCCAACTTTTTTGGAAGCATCGTATTTTCGTATGCTCCTTCTTGCTTCAATGACTTTTTGAAATTCCATGCTCTTCCTCCTTTTTTCGCTTGCTCATATAACGACTTTGAGGGCAAAATCCCCTTGCCCTCAAAGAAAAAACGTATTTGTTTTATTTAATATAGGCCTTGAGCACTTCAACCTTATCCGTCTTTTCCCACGGAAGGTCTACATCTGTGCGTCCGAAATGACCATAAGCCGCCGTCTGTTTATATATCGGCCTTCTTAAGTCGAGCATCTTGATTATTCCCGCAGGACGAAGATCGAAATTCTCACGAACGATCTGCGTAAGCTTTTCATCGGAAAGCTTTCCGGTACCGAAAGTATCAATTTGAACCGAGGTGGGCTGCGCAACGCCTATCGCATAGGAGAGCTGAAGCTCACATCTGTCGGCAAGTCCCGAGGCCACGATATTCTTCGCAACATATCTTGCGGCATAGGCTGCCGAGCGGTCGACCTTCGTGCAGTCCTTTCCCGAAAAAGCGCCGCCACCGTGGCGCGCATATCCGCCGTAGGTGTCAACTATTATCTTACGTCCCGTAAGTCCCGAGTCTCCGTTTGGTCCGCCGATGACAAAACGTCCGGTAGGATTGATATAGATTCTTGTGTTTTCGTCGACCATATTCTTCGGAAGGACAGGGTCGAATACATACTTCGTTATGTCCTTATGTATCTGCTCCTGAGAAACCTCAGGCCCATGCTGCGTTGAAAGAACGACCGCGTCCAGTCTTACAGGGATATTATTCTCATCATATTGAACCGTAACCTGGCTCTTTCCGTCCGCACGCAGGTAGGGGAGAGTTCCATTCTTGCGTACTTCAGTAAGCTTTCTCGTAAGCTTATGCGCCAACGAGATAGGATAAGGCATGAGCTCCTCGGTCTCGTTACAGGCATATCCGAACATCATTCCCTGGTCGCCCGCGCCGGTATCAAGATCATCGGACAGCTCGCCCTCCTTTGCCTCAAGCGCCTTGTCTACTCCCATGGCAATATCAGTGGACTGTTTGTCTATGGCTATGAGGACGCCGCAGGTGTCGCAGTCAAAGCCCTTTTTCCCACGGTCATACCCAATGCCTCTTATCGTCTCGCGTACTATCTTCTGATAATCTACGACAGCCTTTGTCGTTATCTCGCCCATAACGAGTACGAGTCCGGTTGTAATGGCCGTTTCACAAGCTACTCGGCTCATCGGATCCTGCTCATAAAGCGCATCAAGTATCGAGTCGGATATCTGATCGCAAATCTTATCGGGATGTCCCTCTGTAACCGATTCGGATGTAAATAATCTTTTTTCCATTTATATTCTCCTTAATGATTTTAAATCAACCAACGCTTAATATAAATTTCTTTATCTCTCGTTCTCTGCTTACTTTCTTTATCTTAGCTCCCATGAGAGAGAGTTTTTTTTCAAAGTCCTCATAACCCCTTTTGATATACTGTATCTCGTCGACGACGGTTATTCCCTCTGCAGCGAGTCCCGCTATGACAAGCGCAGCCCCCGCTCTTAAGTCCGGCGCGTTCACTCTTGCGCCCGTAAGCATATCAACCCCGTCTATTATGGCCGTATTTCCCTCAACCTTTATAGCAGCGCCCATACGCATAAGCTCGTTCGCATATTTAAAACGATTTTCAAAAATACTCTCCGTTATTATGCTCGTACCCTCTGCCGTCGACATGACAACGGCCATGAGCGGCTGTATATCTGTCGGAAA
>CAYXUB010000028.1:0-2278 GCA_964468385.1 uncultured Lachnospiraceae bacterium | reverse complement strand
AAGCCGGGATATGGCTGGGTCTTGACCTGCGTCCTTTTAAGTCTTTCCTTCACCGATATGAAAATCTCGTCGCCACGTTCTTCTATATGGCAGCCTATTTCCTTTAATTTTGCCGATGTTGCCTCCAAGTGTTTAGGGATAACGTTTTTTATCAAAGCCTCACCCTTTGTAACCGCGACTGCAGACATATAAGTCCCCGCTTCTATCATATCGGGAACAACGGAATAGCTTGTCTTATGGAGCTCCCTTACTCCCTGTATACGGATAACGTCTGTTCCGGCTCCTTTGATATTTGCACCCATACTATTTAAGAAGTTTGCAGCGTCGACGACATGTGGCTCTTTCGCTGCATTTTCAATGATCGTCCTTCCCTCGGCGAGTGCGGCAGCCATCATAATATTTATCGTTGCACCAACAGAAGCCATATCTAAAAAGATATGGCTACCTTTAAGCTGCATTGCCTCGGCGCTAACATAGCCGTTTTTGATCCTTACGTTCGCACCGAGTGCCCTGAAGCCCTTTAAATGCTGGTCTATCGGGCGGCTTCCGATATTACAACCTCCCGGAAGCGGCACCTCAGCTTTTTTATATTTTCCGAGTAACGCGCCCAAAAGATAATAGGACGCGCGTATCTTCTTAACAAATTCGTCTTCGACCTTGACCGTTGATATAGCACTGCCGTTGATGGATATGGTGTGACGATCCGTCTTTTTGACAGACACACCGATAGACTCTATGGCTCCCAATAAAGCATTTATATCGCTGACATCAGGCACATTTTCTACAACAACTGTCTCATCAGTCATTATTGCCGATGTGAGAATTGCCAAGGCAGCGTTTTTGGCTCCTCCGATCTCGACTTCCCCTATTAAAGGAGTTCCTCCCCTTATTACATATTGCTCCATTAATACACCTCGAAGATCTCCAGAAAATTCCGAACTTAATATACATCATTTAGTATTTTTTGTAAAGATATAAGAAAACATGCAGAACATACTAACATAATTGAAACTAACTCGCAAGCCGTTAATAGAGCCTATTAACAAGCCCCGATTGACAAGTTCTCAATCTGCATTATAATAAAAAGAAGTGTCGGATCTCTATGAAAAGAAAGGAATTATGGCATTTAAGCTTTTATAAATATCATGCAAGAAAAGATAAAAAAACGACTTCCGATAATAATCGGAATGTTAGTCCTTATCGCTTTTTCCGTATGGTACGGCTTTACCGACAGGACCCATAAAATATATGACAACAATGTAAACACCGCCGAATATAGCAGCCTTGGTATAATAAGCGACGGAGGTTCTGTTTCGCAATCCTTTGTGTGCGAAGAAGATGAGATCGACGGCTTCTATATTAAATGCGATCCCTCCGGTAATTACGCCGAAACGGTTGTCGAGCTTCAGGTGATCGACGCTGAAACCGGCGAGGTCATTTCCACGGGTTCTGACATAGGAGCGAACATAAGTGAGAGGCGTCTTCACAAATTCACCGTCGATCCCATAGTGGGCTATAAGGGAAAGACTCTGATCCTTGTCGTAACAGAAAGCGGCAGCTCCAATGAAGGCGGTATCGAATTGTATTTTCAACCGAGCGATACCTCCATAGGAAATTTCTCCGTAAACGGCGAGATTACCTCCGGTGTTTTTATCATGAAGACCATAACGGAATGCTTTGACTTTGAAACCTTTATTATAGTACTGTTGTCCCTTATGTTTATATGGGGCTTTATGTGGTTCTTATACAGACTGTTTAAATAAGCGCATAAAGGTTTTACCGCATTATCCTTTCTCAACTATTTCAGTGCTGATCAAAGATATATTGGCGATATCAGTCTGATTGCAATGGACAAGGTTCATTCTTTTACGAGCAAGGGAAAAGCATATCAGCCATTGCATTCAAAAAAAGAAGGTGCAGAGTTTTTATCCTCTACACCTTCTAAATTTATACCCTGCTTTTTACTATCAGGCATTTTCTGCGGTAAACCATGATGCCGGTCAGTCCTGCCCCGGCTGAAGGCTTGCCTGAAGACAGGGCGCGACTTATCACGGACTGTGGCTTGTCTGTACCCGGCACGAGGAGAAGGGCTTAGGGAAAGCGACTGTGGGCGAGCGCGTTTTGTGGAGGGCAGTCTTAATGGTTGAGGTATAACATGTACCTTTAATAGACTTGACTTTTTCATGAAGAAAAAGTTAACTATCCTGTAAAGGGGGATCGGCAGATGCAGCATAAGATTTTGATTATCGAAGACGACACGGACATAAACAATATGATA
>CAYXUB010000027.1:0-13832 GCA_964468385.1 uncultured Lachnospiraceae bacterium | reverse complement strand
CTTCATAAAGTGGGAAGAAACAAAATTCAGAAAATATCTTCTCCGATGGCTTCAGCGGCCTCCCAGAGAAGATATCCTTAAAATAATGGACCAGGCGGAGATTCGTCCATCTAAAGCGTTGCAGGATGTATTGGGAAACATGCTGGCAGGTGCCGAAGAGTTTATCCTGCTGGACGATCAGAAAGTGGCCTACGAGACCGTGCTAAGTGCCATCGAAAAGGCGTTGCAGGATGACCAGAAACGTACGATCATTATTGAAGGCGGCCCCGGTACCGGGAAAAGTGTGGTAGCCGTCCGGCTTCTGGTAGAGCTGATTTCGAGGCAAGGTCACAACGCTCAGTATGTAACTAAGAATGCTGCACCTCGAAATGTATATTTCAAGGAATTGCGCCAGGAACAGTATACGCTGGAGTATGTCAAAAATTTGTTCAAAGGTTCGGGAAGCTACGTAAATTGCCCCCAAAATGCCTTTGACTGCCTGATTGTGGACGAGGCACATCGTCTGAATGAAAAATCCGGGATGCACCAAAACAAGGGAGAAAACCAGATCAAGGAGATTATTGTAGCCGCTAAAGTCAGTGTTTTTTTCATTGATGAGGACCAAATCGTTACCACCAGCGACATTGGCTCTGTAGATGAAATCAAAAAGTGGGCTCGTAAATGTGGACGCCAACTGTTTCGTCTGGAAGGTGGAGAGGATACATTGAAGTTGAGCGCTCAGTTCCGCTGTAACGGAAGCGAGGGCTACATTTCTTTCCTCAATGATCTATTGGAGATTTCCTCCACCGCTAACCATGACGGATTTGATGGAGACTATGAGATCTGTGTTTATAAGGATCTCTGCCAAATGCGGAAAAAGCTTCGGCAGAAAAATTTGATCAACAATAAAGCACGAATGGTAGCCGGATACTGCTATCCCTGGTCCAGTAAGAATTCCAATGATCCCTCCATTTATGATATTGAACTGGAAGACGCCTTTCGTGCCCGTTGGAATTTTAACTCGACATGGGCCATTGATCCTGATTCCTTTGAACAGGTAGGGTGTATTCATACCGCCCAAGGGCTGGAGTTTGACTATGTGGGCGTGATTATCGGCCTCGACCTTCGGTACGAAAACGGGCATGTAATTACAGATCCATCCAAAAGAGCCAAGAGTGATCAGAGTTTGAGAGGTTTGAAAAAGAGACCCAATCCAGAGCTAGCAGACAGGATCGTACGAAACACCTACAAAGTCCTATTGACCAGAGGGCAGAAGGGCTGTTATATCTACTGCCAGGATCCTGCTTTGCGGGACTATCTGAAAAAACGGACAGATAAAAAATAAGCCTTTTTAATAGATAAAGTTATGGAGTTAGCAAAAGTTTTTAATAGTTTTGACAATAAGATCTATCGCGTTAGTGCTCGGGCTGGAGCTCATTGCGTCTATATATTTCTGCCGGTTTTCGTAAACGGAGAGCACAGCCTCATTCAGCAGTGTCTCCGTCAGGTCGTCTTCTTCTATCACGAGGGAAAAGCCCTGTTTTTCAAAGGAGCGCGCGTTCAGTATCTGATCGCCACGGCTTGCCCTTGTGCTTAAAGGTACGAGCACGTTCGGTTTGGCAAGGGCGCAGAGCTCTGAAATCGAATTTGCACCCGCGCGCGATATGACGATGGAAGCTAGCGCGAACATGTCGGCAAGTTCCTTTTTTATATATTCGTACTGGACATACCCGTCAACATTTAGGAATGAAGGATTGACTTTTCCTTTGCCGCATAGATGTATTATCTGAAAATTTTCGAGTAATAAAGGCAGTGTGCGCCTAACAGCATCGTTAAGCGTAGCCGCGCCAAGGCTTCCTCCCATGACAAGTAAGACAGGTTTGTCTTTATTTAAACCGCAAAATTCCAAGGCGGCGTCGGCGCTTCCCTGCATAAGCGCGCTCCGAATGGGAGTTCCGGTGAGCAAGGCCTTATTTTTTGGCAGGGAATCAAGTGTTTCGGGGAAGTTGCAACAGACAGCGCTTGCCGCAGAAAAACTAAGCTTATTTGCAAGGCCGGGGGTCATATCCGATTCGTGTATTACTACGGGGATTTTAAGGGCTTTTGCCGCGCGAACAACGGGGACAGCCACAAAGCCGCCTTTTGAAAAGATGATATCGGGCTTTAGTTTAGCAAGCAGCTTCTTCGCCTCTCCTATACCCTTTAGCACTCTGGCTATATCAGAGATATTCTCGAGGCTTAGATAGCGGCGGAGCTTTCCCGAGGATATGCCGTAATAAGGAACATTCAGCTCGTTTATGAGCTCTTTTTCTATGCCGTTATATGAGCCGATATATGATATTTTAAAGCCTGCGTTTTTAAGCGCGGGCAGAAGGGCGATATTTGGCGTTACATGTCCTGCCGTACCGCCGCCCGTAAGTACTATATGTTTCACGATGGTCTCCATAATAAAAAAGTTTTTAGAATTCTAATAGATTATAGTTTGCGAGCAAATAAAATTCAAGCTTTCTTGATTAACAGTGCGCGTAAAGATATAATGATGTCAGGGTCAAAAGGACCGTTTAGTGGCGGAAAAGAAAGATAATAGGGAGCGCACATATGAAAAATACGATAGAGCTTGATATAAGCAAAGCGGAAAAATATTTTAAGGATGTAAATCCCAGCAGACTCGAGGCGCAAACCTTAAGGGCAAACGAAGTGCTTATGAGCAGGTCGGGCGCGGGCAGCGATTATCTGGGCTGGATAGATCTTCCCGTCGAGTATGACAGAAAAGAATTCAAGGCAATAAAAGAGGCGGCAGCGCGCATAAGGTCGGATTCTGAGGCCTTAGTGGTTATCGGCATCGGCGGGTCTTATCTGGGAGCAAGGGCAGTCATCGAAGCGCTGAGCCATAGTTTATATAATTCAAAAGAAGCTCCTAAAAAAGGAAAACGCCCTGAAATATACTTTGCGGGCAATAATATAAGCGCTTCTTATATTTCGGATATTGTCGACGCGGTAAAAGATAAGGATTTCTCGGTAAATATCATCTCAAAATCAGGTACGACGACGGAACCGGCTCTCGTCTTCCGTGTCTTCAGGGAGCTGCTCGTCGAAAAATACGGACAAGAAGAGGCGGCAAAGCGTATATATGCTACGACGGACAAGGAAAAAGGAGCGCTCAAGGAGCTTTCCGAAAAAGAAGGCTATCAGACCTTCGTAGTTCCGGACGATATAGGCGGAAGATATTCTGTGCTTTCGGCGGTAGGCTTGCTTCCGATAGCCGTTGCCTGCATGGACATTGATGAGCTGATGCGCGGGGCGGCGGAAGAAAGAGACTATATAATGCGAGCTCCGTTTGAGGAAAACGAGGCGCTTAAATACGCCGCATACAGGAACGTGCTCCATGAAAAGGGAAGAAATATAGAGATACTCGCGAGCTACGAGCCGAATTTCCACTATGTTGCCGAATGGTGGAAGCAGCTTTTTGGAGAGAGCGAGGGCAAGGAGAAAAAGGGGATATATCCGGCGTCGGTGGATTTCACAACAGACTTGCATTCGCTTGGGCAGTTTATACAAGACGGTACACGGCTCATGTTTGAAACCGTCGTATGGATAGAAAAGCCGAGAAGGGAACTTTATGTAAAAAAATGGGAGGGAGATCCCGACGGGTTGAACTACCTCGACGGAAAGGCGTTCTCTGAAATAAACTTCAATGCAATGGCCGGGACGATGCTCGCGCATACGGACGGCGACGTTCCGAACCTGCTCCTTCGAGTCAGCGAACTGAGTGAATATACGATGGGCGCGCTGATGTATTTCTTCGAATACGCCTGTGGCGTGAGCGGCTATATGCTCGGGGTAAATCCCTTTAACCAGCCGGGCGTTGAGGCATACAAGAAAAACATGTTTGCCTTACTCGGGAAACCGGGATTCGGGGAAAGAGGCGAAGAATTGAAAAAGAGATTGGATTAAAAAATGTTCAGACTGTGGGGAAAGCTTGTGACGGATGGCAGGATAATCAAAAGCGAAACGATAGAGCGGCCGGAGGACGACACAAGGACACATAAGATATTTAACGCGATAGAGGAACTCTGCAAGAAATGGGATCTCGGAAGCCCGATATGGCTCGATGCAAATATAAAGGAGTTCAAAAGGCATGGCAAGACGCGCTTCCGAAAAGATAGCTTTATAGAAGAAATAGATTTTGACTTTATGGAGATACAGGTCATAGAAGAAGCGTAAAATCTGGACATAAAGCCCCATAAGTAGTATCCTTTAAAGTCACACGGAACAGATGCAAAGACTATAAAGCGACAGGAGAGAGATAATGATAAGACTATTTGAACACGGAGCGTATCTTTTGGACGGCCGAGAGCTCGTCGAAGATAACGGCGATGCGAAGGCGATAATAAAAAACAAAACCGGTAAGGATGCGGATGTGGCCGAAGCAAAAAAGGGCACTATCGCATACACTATACTTAAGGCACACAATACATCTGACAATATGGACGAGCTGAGGCTCAGGTTCGATAAGCTCACCTCACACGACATTACCTTTGTCGGGATAATCCAGACGGCGAGAGCCTCAGGGCTGGAGCGCTTTCCCATGCCCTATGTGCTTACGAACTGCCATAATTCGCTCTGTGCAGTAGGCGGGACGATCAATGAGGACGACCACATGTTTGGGCTGAGCTGCGCGAAGAAGTACGGCGGTGTTTATGTGCCTCCGCATCAGGCAGTCATACATCAGTTCGCAAGGGAAATGCTCGCCGAGGCGGGCGGCATGATACTCGGCTCGGATTCCCATACCCGTTACGGCGCACTCGGCACCATGGCGGTCGGAGAAGGTGGTCCGGAGCTCGTAAAGCAGCTTTTAAATAAGACCTACGACGTAGCTATGCCTCAGGTGATAGGAGTATATCTGAGCGGAGAGCCCAAAAAAGGAGTAGGCCCGCAAGACGTTGCCCTCGCCATAATAAAGGCGGTGTTTGACAACGGCTATGTGAAAAATAAGGTCATGGAATTTGTAGGCCCGGGAGTCGCCTCTTTAAGCGCGGATTTCCGTATCGGTGTTGACGTCATGACGACGGAAACGACCTGTCTTTCTTCAATATGGAGAACGGACAGTGAGATAGAAAGCTTCTATGAGATGCACGGACGGAGCGGCGCGTATAAGCAGTTAGACCCTGCGCCCGTAGCATATTATGACGGAATGGTAGTATGCGAGCTCGACAAGATAGAGCCGATGATAGCTATGCCCTTCCATCCGAGCAATGCCTATACGATAGACGAGGTCAACGCGAACCTAAGAGACGTGCTCGAAGACGTTGAGAAAAGGGCCGCTGTCTCCCTCGGCGGAAAGGTTCCGTTTACCCTCAAAAATAAGATACATAACGGACGCTTCCTCGTAGACCAGGGAATAATAGGGGGTTGTGCAGGAGGCGGATTTGAGAATATCTGCGCCGCAGGGGATATTTTGAGGGGAAAGAGCATAGGCGCAGATGAATTCAGCCTGAGCGTCTATCCGGCAAGCACGCCCATATATATGCAGCTCGCGAGAAACGGGGTTTTAGCCGACCTTATGGAGACAGGCGTCATCATCAAGACCGCTTTTTGCGGTCCCTGTTTCGGCGCGGGCGACACGCCGGCGAACGGAGCCTTTTCGATACGGCATTCGACGAGGAATTTCCCGAACAGGGAGGGATCCAAGATACAGAACGGACAGATTTCCTCGGTTGCGCTCATGGACGCCCGTTCGATCGCGGCAACGGCGGCGAACAAGGGCTATCTGACGCCTGCCACGCAGTTTGATGGAGAGTTTACGAATCCGGTATACGCTTTTGATTCTAAGATATATGCGAACCGCGTGTTTGACAGCAAGGGAGTTGCCGATCCTTCGGTCGAGATACATTTTGGGCCAAACATAAAGGATTGGCCGAAGATGCCGAAGCTTCCCGAAAATATGATACTCAAAGTCGTTTCAGAGATACACGATCCTGTAACGACGACAGATGAGCTCATTCCATCCGGAGAGACTTCGTCCTACAGGTCAAATCCGCTTGGGCTTGCCGAATTTACGCTTTCCAGAAAGGATCCCGCCTATGTCGGACGCGCAAAGGAAGTGCAAAAGGCTCAAAAGGCGCTCGAAAACGGAGAATGTGCGGGGAATGCCTTCCCTGAGATAAGACCTGTCGCCCATTCTGTCTTTGACAGGTTTGAGGGCGTATCTAAAGCGAATATTGGCATAGGCTCTACCATATTTGCGCGCAGACCGGGCGACGGCTCCGCAAGAGAGCAGGCGGCTTCCTGCCAGAAGGTCTTGGGCGGCTGGGCGAACATAGCCTTTGGCTACGCGACAAAGAGGTATCGTTCAAACCTTATAAACTGGGGCATGCTTCCTTTTATTATAGAAGAAGGAGAGCTGCCATTTGAGAACGGAGATTACATCTTTATCCCTGGCATCAAGGAAGCGATCGCGAACAAGGCTTCTTCTGTAAAGGCCTATGTCGTAAACAAGGATTTTAAGGAGTTCGAGTTGCAGCTTGGTGAACTGACCGACGATGAACGCGAGATAATTACGAAGGGCTGTCTAATAAATTATTATAATGGCAATATGTAAGGTGATTGGCGAAAGGGGAAATACGAGGGATAATAGTTGAATATAGGGGAGAAAGTCGCGTGCGTGCTTCTTTGAGTCCGAGAATATGAAGCGGCTTTTCACTTATGATAAGGTTCGCCTGAGATTATCTTATATGCGCGATAAAGCTGTTCGAGCAGAATCACACGCATAAGCTGATGCGGAAAGGTCATATCGGAAAAACTGAGCAGCAGATCGGCTTTTTCCAGCACCTGCTCCGAAAGACCGCAGGAACCTCCGATTATAAAGGTGATATGGCTAATGCCTTTTTGACCAAGGGCATCTATCGTTTCAGCGAAGCGCTCGGAGGAGAGACGAGTTCCGTTTATTGCAAGTGCGATGATATAGGAATCGTCTTTTAACTGCGCGAGCAGCCGCGCGGCTTCTTTAGAAATTGCCTGCCGTGCGTTGGCTTTGTCATCATCCCTCTCGTCCTTGACTTGTACTGTTTCAAGGCGGCAGTATTTGCTCAAGCGCTTTTCATATTCGCTTATTGCATCTCTAAGATATTTTTCTTTTATTTTACCGACGGTAAGCAGTGTTATTTTCATATCCGGAGACCTCCGATGTTTTCGCGTATCAAATTCCTTTTTTATCACAAATTCCATCTGACACTTCTGCATGGAGGCGTATTCTTTTTTACTTATATTGCTTGTAAAATAAAGGGGTGATATAATAATCCAATATTCCAATGGAAGTATAGCATATTGGCTTTTACCCTTCAACTTAAGAAGGGAGGGTTCCGGCTCTCTGCTATTTAAAGAAAGTAGTTTTGCCCATGACTAGCGAAAGGAGTTGCTTAATGAAAGAATTAAAGGATTATGTAATAAGCATTCCGGATTTTCCGGAAAAAGGAATAATATTCAGAGATATAACCGGTATACTCAAAGAGGCCGAAGGAGTTCAGCTGGCTATCGATAAGCTTCAGAGCTTTTTGGACGGAATTGACTTTGATGTTATCTCGGGTGCGGAGTCGAGGGGCTTTGTCTTCGGTATGCCTCTCGCCTACAACCTTAAAAAGCCCTTCGCTCTTATAAGAAAAGAAGGAAAGTTGCCACGCGAGACAGTGAAGGCTACTTACGAGCTCGAATACGGAAGCGCAACAATAGAATTGCATAAGGACGCCATAAAGCCCGGAGACAGGGTCGTGCTTGTGGATGACCTTCTTGCAACGGGAGGAACGATGGAAGCCGCCGCAGGACTGATAGAAAGCTTAGGGGGAAAGGTAGTAAAGATAATCTTCGTAATGGAACTCGCCGGACTTAAGGGTAGAGAAAAGCTCGCAACATACGATGTCGACAGTGCGATAATATATGAGGGTAAATAAAAGAACGGGACAGATCGACGAAGCAAGACAGAAGGAACGGTAATGGCGGAAACGAAGCTCAAAGACGGACTTGAATTGAAGATCGATACACAGAGCAACTCATTGTTTGCGGATTCGCCGGCGCAAAAGGGCGATACAGAAATCGTTAAAACGCCGGACGAGCTGTACAGTGAGCTTGTTTCCACTGTGCAAAAATATCATCCTTCAGATGACATTTCCCTTATCGAAAAGGCCTATGAATTGGCGAAATCCGCCCATAAAGGGCAGCTGAGAAAATCCGGAGAGCCGTATATCATACATCCGCTCTCCGTGGCTATTATACTTGCCCAGCTTGAGTTGGACAAAGAAAGTATCGTAGCTTGTCTTCTCCACGATATTGTAGAGGATTGCGGAGTACCCTACGAGGAAATAGAGCAAGAGTTCGGAAAAGAGGTTGCTGACATAGTAGACGGCGTTACAAAGCTGGGTCAGCTGAGTTATTCGACCGATAAGCTTGAAGAGCAGGCGGAGAACCTAAGAAAAATGTTCCTTGCAATGGCGAAGGACATCCGTGTTATCATGGTAAAGCTCGCCGACAGGCTTCACAACATGCGTACACTTAAATACATGAGACCTGAGAAGCAGCAGGAAAAAGCGCGCGAAACGATGGACATTTATGCGCCTATCGCCCAGAGGCTCGGAATATCCAAGATCAAGGTCGAGCTGGACGACTTGTCGCTTAAATATCTTGAGCCAGATGCTTACTATAAACTCGTTCATGAAATAAATGAGAAAAAAGCCGAAAGGCAGAAATTCGTTGACGACATAGTCGAGGAAGTCCGCAAAAACATGGAAGATGCGAACGTCAAGGCGACCGTGACAGGACGTGCTAAGCATTTTTTCAGTATTTATAAAAAGATAGTCAACAAAGAAAAATCGCTTGATCAGATTTACGATATGTTCGCGGTGCGTATAATCGTGGATACCGTTAAGGACTGCTACACCGTGCTCGGCGTTATACATGAGCTGTATACCCCTATCCCCGGGAGGTTTAAGGACTATATCGCGATGCCGAAGGAAAACATGTATCAGTCGCTGCATACGACCGTTATCGGACACAGCGGAAGGCCCTTTGAGATACAGATACGTACGGTCGAAATGCATAGGATAGCGGAATATGGTATAGCGGCGCACTGGAAATACAAGGAGTCCGCAGACGGAAAGAACGCTACCGAAAAGGGAGGAGAGGAAGAAAAGCTAAATTGGCTGAGGCAGATACTCGAATGGCAGCAGGACATGTCGGACAATAAGGAATTTTTAAGCCTGTTAAAGAACGACCTCGATCTGTTCAGTGACAACGTATACTGCTTCTCCCCTGCGGGAGAGGTGAAGACGCTGCCTGCGGGATCGTGCCCGATAGACTTTGCCTATATGATACATTCGGCGGTAGGAAACACAATGGTCGGCGCAAGGGTAAACGACAAACTCGTTCCCATAGAGACTAAGTTGAAGAACGGCGACATAGTGGAGATCATAACATCTCAAAACTCAAGGGGACCGAGCCGCGACTGGCTCAAGGTTGTGAAGAGTACTCAGGCAAAAAACCGCATAAACCAGTGGTTCAGGAACGAGTCCAAAGAGGATAACATTGTTAAAGGGCGAGAGATGCTTGCCAACTATGCGAAGCTGAAGGGAAAAAACCTTTCCTTGTATTTAAAACCGGAATATATGGAAGTCGTCATGCGCAAGTACAGTTTTAAGGACTGGGATTCCGTTCTTGCGGCAATAGGACATGGCGGGCTTCGTGAGGGACAGGTATTAAATAAGCTGATAGACGCATATTCGCTGGACGCGGCCAAGAAACTGACAGATGCGAGTGTCCTTGAGGCTATGACTGAAAATGCGGCTCATTCCGAAAAAAACATTGCGAAGGGCGGGATACTTGTCCATGGACTCGGAGACGTATCTGTGCGATTCTCCAAGTGTTGCAGCCCGATACCCGGCGATGAGATACTCGGTTATGTTACAAGAGGCAGAGGTGTGACAATACACAGGACAGATTGTATAAACATTCTAAACCTTCCCGAATCCGAAAGGGAGAGACTCATAGACGCGGAATGGGCAGCGGATAGTGACAAGAGCCAGAAATATCTTGTAGAGATAAATATCTTTGCGACGAACAGGACGGGGCTGCTTGTAGATATATCAAAGGTGTTTACCGAAAGGAAAATAGATGTTGCATCTTTGAACGTAAGGATAAATAAGCAGGGGATAGCGACCTTTGATTGCGGTTTTCGTGTAAACAATAAAGAAGAGCTCGCAGGGCTGACGGATAAGATACGACAGATCCCGAATGTAGTAGATATAGAAAGAGCAAAGGGCTGAGCCCGCGATATAAAGGAGAGCTGAAAGGTGAAGATAGATTTTTTGGTTTTAGGCATCGTGGAGACGAACGTATATTTTCTTCAAAACGAAGAAACGAAGGAAATGCTCATAGTCGACCCCGCGGATAATGCGGCAGCGATATTTCAAAAGGTCGATGAGATGGGAGGCATACCACAGGCAATCCTGCTCACACACGGGCATTTCGATCATATATTGGCGGCAAAAGAGGTGGCGAAAAAATATCTCGTGCCGATAGTTGCGTATGAAACGGAAAAAGCGCTGCTTGAGGATCCTGAATTGAATCGCTCTATTCTGCCGGGCAGAGAACCCTACGGCTTAACTCCCGATATACTCGTAAAGGACGGCGAGGAGCCTAAGATTTCCGGCTTTAAATTCAGGATAATACACACCCCCGGACACACGGCCGGAAGCTGCTGCTATTATTTTTATGAGGACGAGATCCTCATAAGCGGCGACACTCTCTTTTATGCCTCCTGCGGGCGCACCGATCTTCCGACAGGATCATATAAAGATATACAAAAGAGCCTGCGCCGCCTCATGTCGGAGTTACCCGAAAACACACTCGTCTATCCGGGGCACGACAGGAAGACCTTGATAGGCTACGAAAAGCAGGTAAATCCCTTTGTATGAGATATCATTGCGCTTCGGCAAACGGGAGTTTGAATATGACGTCTATACTCTCGTAAAAGCATTCTATCCCGAGGCTGATATACAGAGTATATATATTGGTGAGAGCGAGCATCCGGCTGAAAGCGATCTGAAGCTGGATGTCCTTATGTATGACTGGGGATTTCACTTGGTCTGCGAGACGCAGGACAAAAAAATTGAAAAATCCTCTAGGGCAAAGGGAGGCAGAACGGAACAAAAAAGCACTTTAAAGCGGCTCATATACGACAGCCTTTCCACACTTACCAAAAAAGAGCTTCCGTGGGGGACGCTCACCGGCATACGTCCGTCGAAGATACCGATGAAGCTGCTAGAAGAAGGAAGGAACGAAGCCGAGATAGTACGGTATATGAGGGAGGTCTATTACACCTCACAAAAAAAAGCGGAGCTTGCAATAGCGGTGGCAAAAAAGGAGAGGGAGCTCATCGAGCCTCTTTTTCTTGAAGACGGCTACAGTCTTTATATAGGCATACCTTTCTGTCCATCGGTCTGTCTTTACTGCTCTTTCGGTTCCCACCCCTTCGACAAATGGGGACATTTGGCCGATACTTATCTTTCGGCGCTCTATAGAGAACTTGAGTATATCGCGCGCGCTATGAGAGATAAAAGGCTCTGTACGATCTATATAGGCGGAGGGACGCCGACAACACTTTCGGCCGGGCGGCTTGAAGAACTCTTAGGCCATATACATAAGTTCTTTGATCTAAGCAGCGTAAAGGAATTCACCGTAGAGGCAGGGCGTCCCGATACAATAGACGCCGAGCGGCTTGAAGTGCTTCGGGAATACGAGGTCGATAGGATATCCGTAAATCCTCAGACGATGAATCAAAGGACACTCGACATCATAGGGCGCAGCCACACGATAGAACAGGCTGTAGAAGCTTTTAAGACCGCGCGCGGCGCCGGCTTTAAAAACATCAACATGGATCTTATCGTCGGGCTTCCGGGAGAGGGCGAAGAGGAACTGCACAATACCGTTTTTGAGATAGAAAAACTAAAACCGGACGCGCTTACCGTTCATTCTTTAGCACTAAAACGCGCGACGCGCTTCGCTCTTTTCAAAGAGCAGTATGCTCCGTATTCTTTCCGTAACTCTCAGGCGATAATGGACATAATAGACTCAGGAGCGAAGAGGATGGATATGGAGCCGTATTACATGTATCGCCAAAAGAATATTGCGGGCAACATGGAAAACATTGGATACGCGAAGAAAGGCTGCTTCGGATTATACAACATTATAATAATGGAAGAAAAACAGACTATAGTCGCCGCGGGCAGCGGCGCTATATCAAAATTCCTACTGGACGGAGGAAGGATAGAAAGGGTCGCCAACGTCAAGGACTTGAACAACTATATCGGGCGTATAGATGAGATGCTCGAGCGGAAGGAGAAATATCTAAAATGCAGTTAAAGAAAAAACCGGTTACGGGAATGAAAGACATTCTCCCCGGCGAGATGGAGATAAGGGAATATATTCTCGGTATAATGCGCGGGACCTACAGGAGATTCGGTTTCGTTTCAATGTCTACGCCTGGAGTCGAACATCTGGAGAATTTAAGCAGCAAACAGGGCGGTGAAAATGAAAAGCTCATCTTCAAGATATTAAAAAGGGGAGAAAAGTTAAAGCTCGAAAGCGCAAAAAGCGCGGAAGATCTTGTGGATTGCGGGCTTCGTTACGATCTGACCGTGCCGCTTTGCAGATATTACGCGAATCATGCTGCCGAGCTTCCGTCGCCTTTCAAGGCGCTCCAGATAGGTGACGTTTGGCGTGCGGACAGGCCGCAGCGAGGCAGATATCGCCAATTCATGCAATGTGATATAGACATAATCGGAGAGCCCACTGAGCTTGCGGAAATAGAGCTGATACTTGCTACCTCCTCATTTCTTTCTGAAATAGGCTTTAAAAGCTTTACAATAAGGATAAATGATCGCCGCATATTAAAGGCGATGGCGGCATACAGCGGTTTTGCGCCCGAGAGCTTCGACAGCGTTTTTATAACGCTTGACAAGATGGACAAGATAGGCCGAGATGGTGTTGCCGAAGAACTTGAAAAGGAGGGCTTTGACAGAGCCTCGGTTGCAAAATACATGGGACTGTTCACACAGCTTGATACAGCAGACGACGGCATAGAATTTCTAAAAAAAGAGATAGATGGCTTTTTGGAGACGGAGGTCGCGGACAAATTAAAAAACATAATCTATCAGGTGGATAGTGCAAAGAAGGCCGATTTTAAGATAGTATTTGATCCAACGCTTGTTCGCGGCATGTCTTATTATACGGGACCGATCTTCGAGATTTCTATAGATGGCTTTGCGGGCTCGGTCGGAGGCGGCGGCAGATACGATGAAATGATAGGCAAGTTTACGGGGCAGAGCGCGCCCGCATGCGGTTTTTCGATCGGTTTTGAGCGTATTGTCATGCTGCTGCTTGAACAGGAGTTCAAAGTTCCGAAGGCATACGGTAAGAGGGCTTATCTCGTAGAAAATGGAATATCACAGCGTGAACTGCACAATCTCCTTGACAAAGTTATGTTTGAAAGAAGCAAGGGCATGGAGATAAGCGTGGACACGATGAAGAAAAACAAAAAATTTCAAAAAGAACAGCTAAAAGCGGAGGGCTATTTAGAGATAGTCGACGTCTTTGCGAATGATAAGGGGAGGTAAAGATGGCTGAATCGATGGCGGGATTAAAGAGAACATGCCGTTGTGCGGAAACCGCTCGGATGGAGGCGGGCACTACGGTCACCCTCATGGGCTGGGTGCAGAAGAGCCGCAACAAGGGCGGGATCATATTTGTGGATCTGCGCGACCGCTCAGGCATAATACAGATAATATTTGAAAGCCAGGGGATTGACG
>CAYXUB010000026.1:12541-13836 GCA_964468385.1 uncultured Lachnospiraceae bacterium | reverse complement strand
TATAAAAACAAGCCATGCGGCTTGACTTCAAGAGTCAAGCTTGCTTGACGAAAGAAGTCAAGACATATGGCGACTAAGAATAATGAGTGCGGGCTTCGCGAAGCGAAGCGAAAAGCACGAAGTTATTCTTAGCAAGCGCGGGAGCGGGCGGAGCGATTGCGTGTTTTTTTAAATAAAACGGGGAATGTTTTTGAATGAGCGAATAATAAGCTTATTCATATCGCAGTCCACCTCGCGCAAGAGCCGCAAGGAAGAACAAGCCCGCTTGCCTTAACGGGAAGCCCAAGCTCGTCGGCGGCGATCTCACCCCTCCTTTTTTTCATGGTTTCGCCCAACAGGTATTTAAGCGTCGCGGGCGCTAAGCCCGTTGTATAAGAGTTTAAAACAAAGAACAGGGGCTTTTCGCTTAAAAGCCTTTCACATAAGACTAAAAGCTCATATATACAGTCCTCCATCTTCCATATTTCACCCTTTGGGCCTCTGCCGTATGAGGGCGGGTCCATGACTATCGCATCATATGTATTTTTTCGTCGTATCTCCCTCTCAACGAATTTCTTGCAATCATCAACAATCCATCTTACAGGCTTATCCGAAAGAGAGGAAATCTCGGCGTTTTCCTTCGCCCATCCGGTCATCCCCTTAGAAGCATCGACATGGGTAACCGAGGCTCCGGCCTTTAGAAGGGCGAGCGTCGCTCCGCCCGTATACGCAAACAAATTCAGCACCTTTATAGGCCGCCCTGCCCCTTTTATCTCTTTCGACATCCAGTCCCAGTTTACCGCTTGCTCAGGGAAAAGACCGGTATGTTTGAAGTTGAAAGGTTTTATTTTGAATATAAGCCCATTATATGAAATACTCCACTCTTTTGGAAGCTTGAAAAATTCCCATTCTCCTCCTCCTTTACTGCTCCTGTGATAATGGGCGTTTTGCCTTTTCCATGCGGGATGCTCTTTGGGAGTTTGCCATATGACCTGAGGGTCAGGCCTTAAAAGTATATATCTGCCCCATCTTTCGAGTTTTTCACCGAAAGAGCAATCTATAATCTCATAATCTTTCCATCCGTCGGCGACCCACATATCTCTCCTTATCTGATCTTAATATGGGCTTCGCGCAACTGTGTTTCCGTAACCTCGCTTGGCGCTCCGCACATAAGATCCTGTCCGTTCCCATTTAAGGGGAAGGGGATTACCTCTCGTATATTATCCTCATCCCGAAGCAACATTATGATTCTTTCAATACCGGGCGCCATACCTGCGTGGGGCGGCGCGCCATACTGAAAAGCGGTATAGAGCGCG
>CAYXUB010000026.1:0-12531 GCA_964468385.1 uncultured Lachnospiraceae bacterium | reverse complement strand
ATTTTTCTTTTAGCTCCTCTTTCGTGTAGCCCGCTATCTCAAATGCTCTTTCCATTATATCGGTATCGTGGTTTCTGACCGCTCCCGAAGAAAGTTCGACTCCGTTGCACACGATGTCGTATTGATACGCCAATATTTCAAGCGGGTCTTTTTCATTGAGAGCCTCAAGGCCTCCCTGCGGCATTGAGAAAGGGTTGTGCGTGAAACCTATCTTTTTTTCGTTCCTATCATACTCGTACATCGGAAAATCGTTTACAAAACAGAAGCGGAAAGCTTTTTCTTCTATAAGCCCGAGCCTCTTTGCAAGCTCGTTCCTTATCTGTCCCGCATACAAAGCCGCCTTTTCCTCCCTGTCCGCTATAAAGAATATGGTATCTCCGGCTTTTAACTCCGCCAGCGTTCTTAATTCTTCTTTTAGCTCATCAGGTATGAATTTGTCAATAGGTCCTTTATAGCTGCCGTCATCTATTATATCAATATATCCGAGTCCTGCCATACCTATTGACTCAGCAAATGAAAGAAGTTTTTCATGAAAACCTTTTGACATCTCCGCATGAACCTTAATAGCCCTTACCGTCTTGCCTAAAAAGGGCTTAAAGGAACAGCGGCTAAAGAACTCGCTTAAATCTATTATACGCAATGGATTTCTCAGATCGGGCTTATCCGTACCGAACTCAAGCATAGCCTGCCTATAACTGATAACAGGATATGGCGGCCTTGTCATCTCATAACCATCAGGAGCGAACTCTTCAAAAACCGAACTCAAGATTTCTTCCGCTGTGCTGAAAACATCTTCCTGAGTCGCAAACGCCATCTCAAAATCAAGTTGATAGAAGTCTCCCGGTGACCTGTCTGCACGCGCATCTTCATCCCTGAAGCAAGGCGCTATCTGAAAATACCTGTCTATCCCTGCTGCCATAAGAAGCTGCTTATACTGCTGCGGAGCTTGCGGCAGGGCATAAAACCTGCCCTTGAATTTTCTTGAAGGAACGATGTAATCCCGCGCTCCTTCCGGCGATGACGCGCAAAGTATTGGAGTTTGTATTTCCGTAAAGCCCATCTGCGTCATATTTTCCCGTATATAGCTTATTACCTTGGACCTGAACAGTATCATGTCCTTTACTTTTTTGTTTCTAATGTCGAGATATCTGTATTTAAGTCTGACTTCCTCTCGCGTTTCCTTAGAGCTTTTTATATCGAATGGGAGCTGGGCGCGCACCTTGCCGAGTATAACTACTTTATGAGCCTCTAGCTCTATCGTCCCTGTCTCTATTTTAGGGTTATAGGTCTCTTTATCTCTTAGTTGTATAGGGCCTTCGACGCTTATACAGGCTTCTTTTTGTATTTCTTTCAGAAAGGAACTGTCGCGTATTACGACTTGGAGCACCCCATACATGTCACGCAGATCTATGAAGGAAACTCCGCCGTGATCCCTGATATTTTCCACCCAGCCCGCGGCTTTTATCGTCTTACCTATAAACGACTCTGACAGTTTATCGATCGTAAGATCCCTGTAAACATTTGAAAATTCCATCTCTGCTCCTTTCAGCCTTATATAATCTTATCGCATGGCTTGTTTTAGTTAGCTTTTCTACGAAAAAACACGCAATCGCTCCGCATACTCCCGCGATTGCCAAGAATCATTCGCATTTTACACTTTGCTGCGCAAAGCCCATGCTCATTATTCTTAGGCGCCATATGGCTTGCCTTTTCGCCCCGTGCAAGCACGGGCGTCGGCAAGACACATGGCTTGTTTTTTCTAGAAAAAAACCGTCCGCCCTGAATATTTCAGGACGAACGGTTAAGTCCGCGGTGCCACCTGTATTACCGTATACACGGTCTCTTTACGGGAACTTTCATTCCCTTTGCTTTCTTTCGTGAAGCTAACGGCTCCCCTACTAAAATTGCTTTTTTCGGTTCGCGGCTGATAGAGTGTTATTCACATAAATTCATTCTACGAAGCTTCCACCGTCCTTCGCTCGCTGTCAGCGATAATTTATGCTACTTCTCTCCGTCTTCGCCTTAATATATTATTCTGTTTTTATCGAAGCGACAGGATTTGAACCTGCGGCCTCTGCGTCCCAAAGCTTGAGAGAACAATGTTAAAGAGTCCCCTGTTCTCTCAAATCTTTTTATTTCCAACCCATTCTATCATTTTTCCAGCCAAATTAAAACACCAAAATACAAAATAAAATGACATTTAGAAATTTTGTTAGAAATCGCTTCCTTGTGAACCTCGAATTCATAAGGAGAATGATATATGTTCTATGGAACAGCTGCTTTAGATCCTATTCCTGAATCCTATTTTCAAATGCAAATCTGTGAAAGCACCTCTCCGATCGGCTCCGTTATGACTAGATTGGCATTGGCGTTTCTGGCAGTAGCGCCTTTATTTAAAAGAACTAATTTGTCGCCCACGAAATAATCGATAAGTCCAGCAGCGGGGTATACTACAAGCGAAGTCCCTCCGACTATGAGTACATCGGCCGTTCTAATCGCTTCTATCGACGCGCTTATCGTATCTGAATCCAAGCCCTCCTCATACAGAACTACATCCGGTTTTACAAGGCTTCCGCATTCGTCGCAGATAGGAACATCATCGGCTGCAGCAATATATCTTGCGTCAAAAAATTTGCCACATGCCATACAATTGTTTCTGTGCACGCTTCCGTGAAGCTCATAGACGATCTTGGCGCCTGCCGCTTGGTGAAGCCCATCTATGTTCTGCGTGATCACTGCTCGCAGTTTACCTTTGCTTTCCATTTCCGCCAGCTTTTTATGGGCGGGATTTGGCTTCGCATCTAATGCCAGCACACGCTCCTTATAAAAGCGGTAAAACTCCCCTGGTTTTTTCGTGAAAAACGTGTGGCTCAAAATAGTCTCCGGTGGATAATCATACTTTTGATTATACAAGCCGTCCACACTTCTAAAATCCGGTATCCCGCTTTCCGTCGAAACTCCCGCTCCTCCGAAAAAGACTATGTTATTATGCTCGTCAATGATTTTTTGTAATTCTTGGATTTTGTTCATTTCATTTCACCAATATCCCCTGCACGACGAACCTGACTTCGTTGCTTCCCATTGAGTAGGTCGAAAAGGGATCACCTTTCTCTATCTACTATACTCTATGCTACTTATATTACATATTATATTAGAAAAATGTTAGAAATCGGGGCAAAAAAAGAGGCTTCAGAAAATCCGAAACCCCCGTGAAATAAGGATCGAAGCGACAGGATTTGAACCTGCGGCCTCTGCGTCCCGAACGCAGCGCTCTACCAAACTGAGCCACGCTTCGCAAACGTCTTTCAAACGCGAACTCATTATATTTTAATCAAAATTAATTGTCAACCCTGACTTCCATAGTGATGATTGGCCTCTTATATCCTAATACAATCAAAGAAAAGGCGCTGTGAAGATTACAAAAAGGCCTCGACAAAGAGGCCTCTTTGAAACTTATGTTAAAACTTATCAGAATGAAAGATCGTATTTGACCAGCTTGCCGTCTATCTCCTGTTCTTTTATCATAAGCTCAGGAGACATAGCAACAATCTCGTCGGCACTGACAGAGCGCCCCAGCTCCTGCGAAAGGAATATTCCATCTGTAAACAAAAGTTGCTGTGCGGCTGTCTCAGGGGTGTTATAACGAGTCTCGTCGTCGAGGATTCCAAGCTTATACGCCAGCCACATAACTTGATTATCATTATAAAGAAGCATCTTAGGATTGGCCAGTTGCTCTATACGCCCGTTCTCAACAGGAGATAGATCTATATCCACATTCTCACCGTCCAGAGTGCCGTAAAATTTGAGACCCGGCTGACGGAATCCGCCCCTGGCCGGAGGGGTCCCTATAGGCTGAGCAAAGGCTCCGCCTCCCATATCAGGGAATATTATCTCAAGACCGGCTTTAGAACCGGCAATGTATGTCATGTCGTAATCCTTATAGTTCAAGGCAGAGGTGAGCAGAAAATGGAAATTAAGGCCGTTCTCATACTTAGCCAGTCCATCCACCATATCCTCTACACCAAAGCCCTCAGGAGCAGGAACCAAACGCTCGTCTATATCAACGCCCCTTGCCGCGCAGCCATTCACGTTGAGCAGCTTGGGATTCCCCAGGATGTGAAGCATCTGTCCCACCACATATACTCCGCCATCTATTGCCTGCCCATGGCCGGCGAGCCGCTTGTTATAAAAAGCGGTAACAAACTCGGGGAAGTCAAGACCCGGACGTCTTCTGCGGCAGGCGGTCTCCAAGTTTACGTAATAGATATTACCTAGTTTGCCGGAATCCACATAATGCTTGGCCACACGGGTTTGGTGGGTCATAACAGAACTCATCTGGACATGGAACTTGCGTCCGAGAGTCTTGGCACAGTTTATGGCCATCATAGCATCGTGATAGGTCGCAGCGGACGGCTTCTCACAGTATACATCATAACCGGCCTTCATTGCCATTATAGATATAGGGGTGTGCAGGTTATGGAAGGTACACACATCCACTGTATCTATATCATCTCGCTTGAGCATCTCACGGAAATCCGTGTAAAGATCCTTTTCCTCAAAACCATAACGCTCTCCCCACGCTTTCAACCTCTCAGGAATAATCTCAGCGCAGGCCACCACCTTTGCTGTAAAGCCCAGCTGAGCAGCATGCTGCCGTATGTGGGCATATATGTTCATATGCCTATGGGATATAGCACCTGCACCGATTATAGCTACTCTAACTTCTTTCATTATTCTTCTCCTTATATTACTTGTCTAAATTATTCTTAATTTAAGTTCATTTACCATACATAGCCTTGGCAAGCTTTAATCCGGTGAGAACGTCCTCCATAGGTCTATATTCCATGCCCATATAGCCGGTATATCCCATTTGGTCTAACTTTTGGAATACGTAAGCGTAGTCGATCTCACTCTTGGTGAGTTCGTTGCGTCCCGGAATCCCTGCGGCGTGCATATGACCGATAGCATCCAAATTTGCTTCAACAGTGTGAAGGATGTCACCCTCTGTTATCTGCATGTGATATATATCATAAAGTATCTTCACGTTGTGACTGCCTACCATGCTAGTCAAATAGAAGCTGTCCCTTGAAGTGGCTAAGAACACGCCCGCATGGTCTACTTTTGTGTTGACGGGTTCAACCACCATTGTAACTCCGCCATCCTCTAAGATTTTAGCTCCTTGACGGAAAGCGTTGATCATGTTCTTCCAGAAATCCGCCTCAGGAAGAAACATCCTCACAAGACCCGACTGTCCAATAACGCTGGGGCAGTTTAATTTGTGAGCCATATCTACACTTTTTTTAAGATCCTCCAAAAAAGTTTCACAGACCTTCGGATCCCCCATACAACCGCAATTCGTGAGTATAGCGGCTATCTCAAGGCCCAAATCATCAGTAATCGCTTTGATTTTATCTGTATCCTTGTCCCACCAAGTAAGAAATTCAATCGCGTCATAGCCGGCCTCTTTAACAAGCGCTATGTTCGCCTCCATGTTTTTTGTCCAGTCTCTGCCGAATACCGTCTCCATGCATACTGAGAACTTCATATGATAACCTCCAAGCAATATACAATTAAAACATACAAAAAAAGACTATCACGCTTTTTTATTACATTGATAGTCTAACATATTATGCTTGTTTCCGCGTCCGAATGGACATCCAGAGGTTCGTACTCGAAAACAATATATCAAATCATGAGACAATGTTCCTGAAATAGGAACTTTACGATAAATCACATTAAGTATCCATCATATAGCGTTTCCTATAGACGAGACCCAATATATCAAGACACATACTGACTCCATAAAGAGATATGGAGCCGTTGGTGAACATACACTCGATGTAGAAATCTGCCATTTTTACACCTGGATTTCCTGCAGAGGCTCCCATAAGCACTATCGCCGCCCCCTGTTCCTGGAGCGTTTCTAGTATCTGACCATCATCCAAAGAATCCACATGGTTTATATCCAAGGCCACTACAAGACTATCTGTGGACAAACGTCGGGCGTCCTCCAGTCTGAGCGCCTGTTGGGATATGATCCTAGCATTTTTCCCGTTCATGGAAAGGTTTGTCTGGATTGTTCTCACAGCCGGCATCTCCTCCATGTAAAAACGGATGCGTTTTGCCTTGTGGAGAGCTGCGGTCACACTGCGGATCAAATCCATATCCAGAGATTCCTTAAGTATCTGAGTCGTGTCCTTCACTGTAGTAAGGGCGAGAGCAGCCATATCTTCGTCTCTTCCGTAATCCCTGATAGATATAAGATGATTGTGTATGCCATATTTTGAAAAGGCGCGAACCATGTCATATTTGAACTCCTTAAAGGCATCGTAGCCAAGGCGCTTTGACAGCCGGTTAAGGGTCGTTTTGGACACAGAACACATCTCAGCCATATCATATATTGTGGCATCTTTCAGTCTGTCCTTATTTTTTAACAGCCCATCCAAAGCCGAGAAAAACACATCCTCCTCAGATAAGCTGTTATATAGAGAAAAAAAGCTGCTTAAGAAATTCATAAAGCCACCGCCCAGACAAAATCACAAATCTATAATAAGCTTTTTTACCTGCTTTTTCAATAGTAGCACTTAAACCGGCTCAGGCAGTAAACGAGGTATTTTCTTGTTCTTTATTGACTTTTCCAAAAAAGACGTCCAAAATACATAAAACTTGTTTTTTCAGAAGGGAAGTCATATGGAAAATTGGCTCGTAAGCATGAAGCGCGCGGATTTTAAGGCTATAGCAGCGCGCTTTGGAATAGATCAGGTTACGGCAAGGCTTATACGGAACAGGGACGTTATCGGCGATGAGGCTATAGAAAAGTATCTGAACGGCACTCCGGACGATCTGTATCCACCTCATCTGATGAAGGACATGGATAAGGCCTGCGATATACTTCTCGAAAAGATACGTGACAAAAAACGCATACGCATTATAGGCGATTACGATATAGACGGGGTGACCTCGACCTATATTCTACTGCACTCTCTTAAAAGCATAGGCGCGGACGTAGACGAGCGCATACCCGAAAGGATAAAAGACGGCTACGGGATAAACGAAAGTCTTGTTCATGAGGCGGCAAGGGACGGCATCGACTGTATCATAACTTGCGACAACGGCATATCCGCCGCTGAACAGATAAAGATAGCAAAAGAAGCCGGTATTACCGTCATCGTGACCGACCACCATGAAATACCCTATGACCTGCAGACAAAACGCCAGCTTATGCCTGAGGCAGACGCCGTAGTCGACCCTAAGCGGAGCGACTGTTCCTACCCCTTTGACGGACTGTGCGGGGCAGCAATCGCTTGGAAGCTCGTCTCCCTTTTATATGAGAAGGCCGGGGCTTGCGCAAGACAGACCGAAAAGCTTTTGAAGTTCGCTGCCATGGCAACCATATGCGACGTCTGCGACCTGAAAGACGAAAATCGTATTATCGTAAAATACGGCCTGAAACAACTCTCACAGACCAAGCACATAGGGCTCAAAGCGCTCGCCGAGCTCTGCGGGCTGAAGCTCTCTGATATAACACCCTATCACATCGGCTTTGTCATCGGCCCTTGCCTCAACGCGAGCGGCAGGCTGGATACGGCTCAAAAAGCGCTGGCTCTCCTTATGTCAGAGAATAAGGAAGAAGCCTTTTTGCTTGCCTCCGAGCTTGTAAACATGAACAATGTGCGCAAAGACATGACCGAGGAATATTTTAAAAAAGCGTGCGAGAGGATCGAGACTTCAGAACTGAAAAATGATAAGGTACTTGTCGTATATTTGCCTGACTGTCATGAGAGCATTGCCGGCATAATCGCAGCAAGAATAAGAGAAGCCTACGACCGTCCCGCCTTCATCCTCACAGACGCCGCCAAAGGCGTAAAAGGCTCGGGGCGTTCCATAGACGAATACTCGATGTATGACGAGCTTATAAAATGCGGCTTCCTGCTTGATAAGTTCGGCGGCCATCCGAAAGCCTCGGGTCTGTCCTTAAAAAAAGAAAATATCGAGCCTCTTAAAAAGGCTTTAAACGAAAATACCACATTGACCGAAGACGACCTGATGCGAAAGATACACATAGACATGCCTCTGCCGCTCGGCTATATAACGGAGCGGCTTGTTGAAGATATGGAAAAGCTAAGCCCCTTCGGGCAGGGCAATCCGAGGCCGCATTTCGTACAAAAGAGACTTAAAGTCCTGTACCCGACTGCCGCGGGCAAAAAGGGCAATAGTGTAAAAATGCGCCTTGCTGACGAAAGCGGCGTCCGTATAGACGCTATATATTTCGGCGATGCCAAAGAATTTTTGTCCAACGTCTCGGATAAAGAAGAGATCGCGGCCGTATTCTATCCGACTATAAATACTTATATGGGGCGTTCAAGCCTCCAGCTTGTCCTGAAAAATTACAGGTAAAGCTCCGCCTCAGCGCATTTTAACATCAAGGCGCATTCCACCCTTTTTCTTTGCATTTCGCAGCCTATCTCATAGGCTGAATTTAAGTTACCGTTAAAATTGTAGGAGTTAGCAGGGCAGCCGCCGCTGCAGAAAAAGCGCGCGAAGCAGCTGCTGCATTCTTCCTTGCTGTATACGTTTACCTCGGCAAAGTCTCCTACGATGTCGCGTCTTACTATCCCTTCGCATACATTGCCTAAACAAAAACCATCTATACCAACGAACTGATGGCAGGGATAAAGATCCCCGTTCGGTGTAACGGCTAAGTATTCCGTCCCGGAACCGCAGCCCGAAAGGCGTTTATAAATGCAGGGGCCTCCCTCAAGATCTATCAAGAAATGAAAAAAATTAAAACGCTCGCCGTCTGAAAGCCTCTTCGCCATTTCCTTTGCCAATAGGTCGTATTGCTCTAATATGACGGGCAGATCCTCTTTTTTTATAGCGTAGTCTTCTGTTTCGGGCGCGACCACAGGCTCTATCGAAATCTGCTTAAAGCCGAGCTCCGCCAGATGCAGCACATCCTTTGCGAAATCGGTATTGTAACGCGTAAAGGTACCGCGGACATAATAATTTTCCTGCTTCCTGCTATCCGCAAGCCTTTTTAATTTCGGAAGTATGTATTCATAGCTTCCCGCACCCCCGCGGAAAGGCCTCATACGGTCGTGGACCTCTTTTCTTCCGTCTATCGAAAGCACGACATTGCTCATCTGCTCATTACAAAACTCTATCACCTCGTCGTTTATCAGCGTTCCGTTCGTTGTCAGAGTGAAACGGAATCTTTTGTTTCTCTTTTCTTCACAGGAACGACCGTAGCTAACGAGTTTCTTTACGACTTCCCAATTCATGAGCGGCTCGCCGCCGAAAAAATCCACCTCTAAGTTTACGCGATTTCCCGAATTGTCCATCAGAAAATCGAGCGCCCTCTTGCCGGTCTCGAAGGACATCAGCTCGCGCTCTCCGTGATACTCTCCCTCCTGCGCGAAGCAGTAACGGCAGGAAAGATTGCAGTCGTGAGCGACATGCAGACAGAGCGCCTTTACGACAAACTTTCTATCCCTTATAAGCCCAGGCACTGTTCCGAATACGTCCTCGGTATACAGGGAGCCGTCTTTTTTCAGCTCCTCTATCTCTTTTAAGCTCTCATCAGCGTCATTCGGATCATACTTTTCACCCAGCCTTTTCGCGGCTTCTTCAGAAGACATGCCCTCGTTCAAAAGCCCGACCGCGTCATAAGCTATCTCATCTACGACGTGTACGGAACCGCTGTTCTCATCTAAAAGTATATTATATCCGTTGTTTTTAAAACGATGTACCACTCTTCCCTCCCAAAGCGCAAGCGCTAGATCTACAGATATTTGACAGAGATAAACACAATGTTTCCTCTTAAGCAAACCCTTGCCGGGCTGATTTAATATCCAATGTTATTATGGACAAAAGCCAGAAAAAATCAAGCCAAAAAGCGCTATAAAACATGCCTTTTCTCTATTATCCGGTTGTGATGCGGTTTACGCCGTCCGGCATATGAGCGACCTCTTTTTCTATCTTGAGATATTGTTATATCTATTGTATAGTATGTCAATACTGATAAGCGTTCAACCAGTATACCACTTCCTGTCAGAGAGGCGACATTTTGGAACATGCCGGTGCATGAAATGTATTGCAGCCATTTTGATATAATTGGAGGTTTACCTTTGGATGCAAGGCTGACAGAAATTCCCAAAAATGAAGTTCTTCGATACATGGGCTACCGTGGCGGAGAGCTGCCGCCAGAGATTGATGCGGCGATTGCCCGCTGTACGCAAGTGCTTTTGGACACGGCGCGTCCGCGGGTGACCTGGCGATTGTTTGACCTGGCGCCGAATTTTTGTCTGAATGGGACTACGTTTACGCCCGGCGGGCAGGACATCAGAACCCTGTTGGCCGGCTGCTCGCAGGTGATTGTGCTGGCGGCGACCTTAGGGGCGGAGGTGGATCAGTTGATCCGGCGCAGTCAGGTCACGGACATGACCGACGCGTTGATCTTGGACGCATGCGCCAACAGCGCCATTGAAGTGATCTGTGATGACCTCTGCCGACAGCTGGCGCAGCGCTTTGCGCCACTGTACCTGACCGATCGGTTCAGCCCCGGCTATGGGGACATGCCGTTGGCGCAACAGCCGGAGATCTGCGCTCTTTTGAATACGGCACGCACCATGGGACTGACCGTTTCCCGCAGCGGACTGCTGACGCCGCTTAAGTCCGTGACGGCTCTGGTGGGCTTGGCGCAGGAGCCTCGATCCATGCGTCCCCGGGGCTGCGCAGCGTGTAGCCAATTTGAAACCTGTACCTTCCGAAAGGAGAATCGCAGCTGTGGAACATGAACTGTTTTTTCTCGATGGCGCCATGGGTACCATGCTTCAGGCCGCGGGGCTGGAGCTGGGCCATCGGCCTGAAACACTTTGCCTGACTGCCCCGGAGACGGTGGCAGAGATTCACCGGCAGTATCTGGCTGCCGGCAGCCAGATACTCTACGCCAATTCTTTCAGCGCCAACCGGCACAAACTGGAGGGAACCGGCTATACGGTAGAGCAGGTGGTCGCTGCCGCCATTGGGGTGGCAAAACAGGCGGCTGCCGGCACCGGCGCCAGGGTGGCGCTGGATGTGGGCCCCATTGGCGAGCTGCTGGAACCCCTGGGAACGCTGTCCTTTGAGGAGGCATACGAGCTGTTTCGGGAAATGGTGGTGGCCGGGGAACAGGCCGGGGCGGACCTGATTGTGTTTGAAACCATGTCGGATCTGTATGAGGCCAAGGCCGCCGTTTTGGCAGCCAAGGAACATACCCGGCTGCCGGTGTATGTGACCATGACGTTTGAGGCCAGCGGCCGCACCTTTGTGGGGACCACGGTGCCCTCCTTTGCCATGACCATGGAGGGCCTGGGCGTGGACGCCATTGGCTTCAACTGTTCGCTAGGCCCCAAGGAGCTGTTGCCGCTGGGACGGGAATTGTGCCAGTGGACCGACCTGCCGCTGATTTTGAAGCCCAATGCGGGCCTTCCGGACCCGGCTACCGGCGCGTATACCATTACGGCGGCGGACTTTGCCCAGGAGCTGGAACCGTTTTTGGAGCTGGGATTTGTGGGCTTTGGCGGCTGTTGCGGGACGACACCGGAATTCATTTCGGAGATCCGGAAACGACTGGCGGGCAAACGGGCATCGCGTCCGGCGGAGCCTGTTCGACGCGGCCTGTGTGCCGCAGTGCGGTATACGGAGCTGGGCGGCGTCCGGGTCATCGGCGAACGCATCAATCCCACCGGGAAGAAGCGGTTTCAGCAGGCCCTGCGGGAACATGACCTGGACTATATTGTCGAGCGCGGCATCGAACAGGCCGACGCCGGAGCGGACATCCTGGATGTGAATGTGGGTCTGCCGGGACTGGACGAGCCAAAATTGATGACCGATGTGGTCAAGGCGCTGCAGAGTGTTGTTGATCTGCCTCTGCAGATCGACTCTTCCGACCCGGCGGCCATTGAGGCGGGCCTGCGGGCCTGCAACGGCAAGGCCGTTGTCAACTCCGTCAACGGCACGCCGGAGGTGCTGGAGAAGATTTTGCCCCTGTGCAAAAAGTATGGCGCGGCGGTGGTGGGGCTGACCATGGACGAGAACGGCATCCCGCAGACGGCGCAGCAACGGGTTGACATTGCTCGGCGAATTCTGGACGCAGCGCTGGCCCATGGTTTGCCTAAAGAAGATGTGTTCATCGACTGCCTGACCCTGACGGCATCGGCCCAGCAGGAACAGGCGGTGGAAACCCTGCGGGCGGTGCGCCGCGTGAAGGAAGAACTGGGTCTGCACAATGTGCTGGGTGTCTCCAACATCTCCTTCGGCCTGCCGGCCAGGGAGCAGATCACCGTCAGCTTTTTGACCCAGGCCCTGTACTGCGGCCTAGATTTGCCCATCATCAACCCCAACCAGAAGGTCATGATGGACGCGGTGGCCGCATTCAGGGTGCTGTCAGGTGAGGACCGGGACTCTGCTGCCTATATTCGGCGGTTCTCCGAGGTGCCAACCGAGACGGCCCCCGCTGCCCCCGCCGTGGCGGGACTGCCCATTGAGACG
>CAYXUB010000025.1:0-13958 GCA_964468385.1 uncultured Lachnospiraceae bacterium | reverse complement strand
AGACTCAAGCGTCCTTGCAGCGAAATCGGGCGTACCCATAAATACTATCCTCATTTTATTCTCCTTGTTCGGCTGAGTTTTCTCCCTCGTCATCCTCAGGCACATCGAATATGCCGTCAGGGGCCTTGGAAGAGAACAATATGCCGTCGAGGTGATCGCATTCGTGGCAGATGGCGCGGGCGAGAAGCCCTTCGCCCTCAAGCGTATACTCCTTCATGTCCGCATCAAAGGCTTTGACCTTTACATTCATCGGACGCGTCACTATACCGCACTTTCCGGGAAGGCTTAAACAGCCTTCATTCCCTGTCTGTTCGCCCGTGGCTTCTATAATCTCAGGGTTTATCAATACATATGGTTTGTTTTGTTCTTCGCTTACGTCTATGACGACTATGCGCCTGAGCACTCCAATTTGGGGAGCCGCGAGCCCGACACCGCCCGAAGCGTACATTGTTTCAAACATATCATCTATCAGTTCTTTTATCTTGCCGCTTATCTTTTCTACACGGCGGCATTTTTTTGTAAGCAAAGGGTCGCCGAAGACCCTTATATTTCTTAGTGCCATAATCTTTCCCCTTTTTTAGTTGTTTAGATAAAATTGTATTTCAGTTTCATCGAAGCCTTTGTTTATAGCTATGTATTTTTCCGCATATTGTCGTATGCGGATAAGTTCGGCGGTGTTTTCGGATTTGATATATAAGGCAATCCTGTATTTATCGCGTAACTTTTTGACCACTTCTGCCGAAGGACCTAATATAGTAGCCTTAGATATGCTTTCTATATATTTTTTCAAATGATACATCGCGTTTTCCAGCTTTTGCTCATTCGCGCTCGAACCGTGTATCGAGGATAGGGATCCCACAGGAGGATAGCGCATCAGTGCTCTTGCGGAGATTTCTTCCTTATAAAAAGCCTCATAGTCCTGAGCTGCCGCCGTACGTATGGCGTAGTGTCCCGGATAATAGGTCTGTATCAAAGCGCAGCCGGCGTTTTCGCCTCTGCCCGCCCTTCCCGAGGCCTGTACTATGAGATCAAAAGCACGTTCGGAAGCTCTGAAATCTCCGGTGTAGAGGGCCGAATCGGCAAAGAGTATACCTACGAGTGTAACGCGCGGAAAATCATGCCCCTTTGCTATCATCTGCGTTCCTACAAGGATATCCGCGTCTCCGCCCGCGAAGGTGCTGAGTATTTTTTCGTGGGAGTTCTTTTTTGTGGTCGTGTCCCTGTCCATGCGTATCACCTTGGCTTCCGGAAAGGCCTTTTTCACCAGTTCCTCCGCCTGTTGGGTTCCTGCCTTATAGCCGCCTATATATGACGAGCCGCAGTCGGGGCAGGTTTTTGGCATAGCGTGGGAATAACCGCAGTAATGACACATTATAAGCCCGTTATTGTGATACGTAAGGGCTATGTCACAGTGGGGGCATTTGAGCACATATCCGCAGGAACGGCAGGTAAAAAACCCCGTATGCCCTCTTTTGTTTAAAAAGAGGATAACCTGTTCATGGTTTTTAAGCCGTTTGGCTATCTCCTCCTTCAGCACACGGCTGAGCACAGAACGATTGCCGTTTTTTAATTCCTTGCGCATGTCGACTATATGCATTTTCGGCATATGAGCTCCTGCATAGCGTTCTTCGAGATTAAAAAGGGCATATTCGCCCGTGTCACAGCGGTATCTTGATTCTAACGAAGGTGTCGCAGAGCCTAAAAGCAGAGCGGCATTTTCAATCTGCGCTCGTTTTTGTGCTGTTTCACGCGCGTGGTAGCGCGGCGTTTTGTCGCTTTGGTATGATAAGTCGTGTTCTTCGTCTATTATAATAAGCTTAAGCTTTGAAAATGGCGCAAAAAGAGCCGAGCGCGGGCCTACTACAAGGCTTACGGTTCCGGATTTTATTCTTTCTACAACATCGGCTTTTTCACCGTCTGAAAGACGAGAATGAAGAACGGCGGCTTTGTTGCCGAAGCGGGAGTATAGTCGCGAAAGAGTCTGCCATGAAAGCGAGATCTCGGGTATGAGCAGGATTGCCTGCCCGCCTGTGCTTAAAACGTCTTCTATAAGACGTATATATATATGAGTCTTGCCGCTGCCGGTAACTCCTTTTAAAAGACAGGGGCGGGGCGTTTTTGAGTTAAATTCTTTTTTTATCCCGTCGTAGGCCGCCTTTTGCTGTTTGTCCAGCGTAAAAGGAAGGGGGCAAAAGGGAGAGGAAGATTCTTCGATTTCGGTTTCTGCTTTCGGTTTGCGCTTTCTTTTTTTCTTTACAGGGAGTACCGTTTTAAGCGCAGATATAAAGGTTGAGCCATAAGTATTCCTTATCCATGCCGCAAGTTCGATCAGTTTGTCTTCTACCGACAGGGAAGCTTCGGGAAGTGAATCTATATATTTTATCAGTTTTTCGTCGCATTTTGGAACTGTACCGAAGGAAATCACATATCCGTCGATAAGGCGGTTGCCGTTGCCGAAGGGGACCTTGACCTTAGAGCCCTCCTTTAGACTGCCTAAAAGCTCCTCGGGTATTTTATATTGAAAGCTTTTATCGAGCTTGCTTATAGAGATATCAACTATGACATCGGCATAAATTTGTTTCATTCAAAAGTTCCTGTGTTCTTTGGAGCACTGCACCTGTTTTAAGTTTATGATAAAGGGAGGAACTTTACGCGAAGCTATCGCTGTGCTTAAAGTTTCTCTTTTTGACATGAATTATGCTACCACGAAACACACGGCTTTTCCAGTACCCTTTTTACCTAAAGGCAAGGAGTTTTGGCGAAAAGTTGGGCTGTACTTTAAAGAGCATAATTGTTATAATGGGGCTCGGATAGTATTCTTTTTAAGAAACTGTACCTGAGATTTTTATTTTTTTGACGAGACTGTTACCGCTTTTTGCGGCATGTTACAGTCGCTTCTTAAGCTTTCTTAAAAGGAAGGCCGCTTTTCGTGGCCCTACTGTCTGAGGCCCATGGCTCGTTCCGAACGAGGCATATATGGGCAAAATACTTGCTTTATCACTTAAAATTTATTCTTAGCATACGCAAGGGTGTGAAACACGCGGCAATTGCTTGGCTTGTGTAAAAATTAAACATGGGTTCTTTATGTCTTTTTTGTATGAAATTTAAGCCATGGGGGAAATGTAAACATGAAAAAGAATACGGTTTTAACCTTCAAAAAAGCTAAGGCAGAAGGTACTAAGCTTACAATGCTTACCGCCTATGATTACACGACGGCACGTCTCATGGACGAGGCGGGGGTAAACAGTATATTGGTGGGGGATTCTTTAGGGAACGTTATGCTCGGGTATGAGGATACCGTGTCTGTAACAGTGGAGAATATGATACATCACTGCGCGGCGGTCGCTAAAGCCGCCCAAAATGCGCTTGTGATCTGTGATCTGCCTTTTATGTCCTATGAGATTTCGGTTGAGGAGGCGCTAAAAAACGCAGGGCGATTAATGAAGGAGGGGAGAGCTAATGCCGTGAAACTGGAAGGAGGGGAAGAATATGCGCCGCAGGTTCGAGCCATGGTAAATGCAGGAATTCCTGTCTGCGGGCATCTCGGACTTACGCCTCAGTCGGTAAATGTGTTAGGCGGAAATAAGGTTCAGGGCAAAAGCGCCGCGGCCGCGAAAAAACTGATAAGGGATGCAAAAGCTCTTGAGGAGGCTGGGGCTTTCGCGGTCGTTTTAGAATGTATTCCCGGCAAATTGGCAAAAAAAGTTACCAAAGCGATAGGGATTCCTACTATAGGCATCGGAGCGGGAGCCGACTGTGACGGACAGGTGCTTGTATACCAGGATATGCTCGCGATGAGCGGATTTAAACCCAAGTTCTGTAAGCAATACGCCCAGGTTGGGGAGATTATGATCAATGCATTCCGCGCTTATATAAAAGAAGTGAACTCGGGAGAATTTCCGGCTGAAGAGCATGTATTCGGAGTGTGAATAAGTCTTAAAGGAGGCGGAGAACATGATAAATATACTATTAAAAGGAAAGATACATCGTGCGACGGTTGTTCAGGCAGAGCTTGACTATGTAGGAAGCATTACTATAGACGAAAATCTGATGAAGGCAGCCGGGATATTGGAATATGAGAAAGTACAGGTTGTCGACATAAATAACGGTGCAAGGTTTGAGACTTACGTGATAGCCGGAGAAGCTGACAGTGGCATGATATGCCTAAACGGAGCGGCGGCGCGCATGGTCTCCGTGGGAGATAAGATAATAATAATGTGCTTTGCCGGCATGACTCCGGAGGAGATAAAGGACAATCCTCCTCGGGTGGTATTTGTCGACGATAAAAACAAGATAAAAAGAATCACTCAATATGAAAAATATGGGCACTTGAGCGAGGATATGGCAGAGGGAAGAGATGCTTAAGGGAAAAACAGTGGTTTTAGGCGTGAGCGGGAGCATAGCGGCATATAAGGCGGCGAACCTTGTGAGCATGCTGGTAAAGTTGAGCGCGGACGTGCACGTCATAATGACCGAAAACGCAACGAAGATAATAAATCCTATAACATTTGACTCTTTGACAGGGCACAAGTGCATAGTGGATATGTTTGACAGGAATCATGAGTTCAGCATTTCCCATATTGCGCTCGCTGACAGAGCGGATATCATGTGCATAGCTCCGGCCTCTGCAAATATAATAGGAAAGATCGCGAACGGGATCGCAGACGACATGCTGAGTACTACTGCAATTGCCGTGGACTGTCCTCTCATAATTTCGCCTGCGATGAATACGAAAATGTATGAAAATCCGGTGTTAAAGGACAATCTCGAAAAGCTGCGCGGATATGGCAGGATCGTTATCCCGCCAAAGAGCGGAAGGCTTGCCTGTGGAGCTATCGGGGCCGGGAAAATGCCGCCGGAGGAACTTATTCTTGAATATATACTTAAGGAGATTGCGAAGGAAAAGGATTTAAAAGGAAAGAGAGTGCTCGTCACGGCGGGAGCAACGCGCGAGGCGATAGACCCGGTCAGGTTTATATCGAATCGTTCTACCGGGAAAATGGGCTACGCCATTGCGAGGCAGGCGATGCTGCGGGGGGCAGAGGTGACGCTTATAAGCGGACATACCGAAGTGGACGCTCCGCCCTTTGTAAAGAGGATAAGTGTTGAAAGCTCGAAGGAAATGTTTGACGAAGTCGTAAAATATGCCGATGACAGCGATATTATCATAAAGGCGGCGGCAGTATCAGACTATACGCCTGTGAAAGTTTCGGATCAGAAGATAAAAAAAGCCGATGAAGACTTAAGACTCGAGTTAAAGCGTACGACGGATATATTAAAATGGCTAGGCGAGCGAAAAAAGGCAGGGCAGCTTGTCTGTGGGTTTTCGATGGAGACGCAAAACATATTAGAAAATTCCGCTTTGAAGCTAAAAGTGAAAAATGCTGATATGATAGCTGCAAACTCTCTTACGGAGGAAGGGTCGGGATTTGGCTCGGATACCAACCGCTTGACGCTTATAGAGCCGGAGGGTATTACAGAGCTTCCGATGATGAGCAAGGAGGACGCGGCGGACGCGCTGCTTGACAGGCTTGTCGCAATATCTAAAAGAAAGGCTTAAGGACGGATATGATTCTTGCTTTGGATATAGGAAATACAAATATTGTCGCCGCGCTTATGGAGTCGGCATCGGACGTGCTTTCCTCATGCAGGTTTCAGACAGATAAAAAAGCGCTAAAAAAGGATGCGGAGGCCGAACTGACTGCATTTTTAAAAAACCGCGGCATTGAGGCGGGGGATGTTTCCGGCGTCGTTATTTCCTCGGTTGTACCTGAGATAACAGATGTGATGACAAAGGCGGCCGCGGAAGTGGTGAATGAGACGCCACTTATCATAGGGGCGGATCTTGATGTCGGAATTACGATAGATACCGAAAGGCCAAGGGAAACGGGGGCGGATCTTATAGCGGGAGCTGCAGGGGCCGCCGCCGAATACGAGGGCGCGATAGCGATCTTTGACCTTGGCACGGCAACCACGCTTTGTGTGCTTACAGCGGACAGGGTGTTTAAAGGGGGCCTTATAATGCCCGGTGTATATATATCCATGAACGCAATGGTAAGCAGGGCTTCCCAGCTCCATGAATTTGAAATCACCCCTCCCAAGGAGCTAATAGGAAGGAACACCCTTGATTCCATGCGTTCCGGTATTGTATACGGAAATGCCGCGATGATGGACTCGCTTATAGACAGGGTTCAGGACGATTTAGGCACGAGCGTTACTTCCGTTGTGACCGGGGGCCTTGGAGGATTGATATACCCTTACTGCAGGCGTAAAATAGTATATGAGCCGGACCTTGTCCTTAAGGGAATGTGGTATATATACGAGAGAAATAAAAAGAACTCGGCAGACAAAGCTTAAGGCGGAAAATACGAAAGGGAAGCGATTTGAACGAAGCAAAAAACACTACGGTGTGCTATATCGAAAAAAACGGGAAATATCTTATGCTCCACAGGGTAAAGAAAGAAAATGACATGAGCAAAGATAAGTGGCTCGGTATAGGCGGAAAATTTGAGGCAGAGGAAAGTCCGGAGGACTGTGTCCTGCGAGAGACGAAGGAGGAAACGGGGCTTACTCTGAACAGCGTCAGATATAGAGGCATAGTGACCTTTATCTCGGACGAATACGGAACCGAATATGTGCATTTGTTCACATCGAATGATTTTTGCGGCGAGATGAAAGAATGTGACGAAGGGGATCTCGTTTGGATAGATAAAAAAGAGGTTTTCTCCTTAAATCTATGGGAAGGGGACAGGATATTTTTCCGACTGTTTGATAAATGCAAAGGCTTTTTCTCTTTGAAATTGAAATACAGAGGTGACGAACTCATATATGATTCGGTCGCCGTATATGATTGACGGCTCTAAAAGAATTGCAAAAAAATACAGGCGCCAAGAAGAACTCACATGATAAAGAGCAATCCTTTTGGCGCTGCATATGCCGATGTTACTTCAGTATATCACTGTTTTCTTCTAAAAACTTGAGCATCCTGTATTCATCTTCCTTGTTCATACACCAAAGCTCAAGCTCGTCTGAATTTTCGCCGATCAAGGCGGCAATAGCAACATACTGACTTAATTTTGATTTAAGATTAAACTTGTCTCCGTACTGTGAAGTGAGGAAAACGTCGCCTTCACATTCGTCAACCGCTGCGATAAATTCATTTACCTGTTCGGGATTTTTGAGTTTCATGCTTTTTCCTCCTTTTTTCTTTTCTCATTTTCTTTTCGTATTATATTATATCATGCGAAAAAACAAAAAACCAGAGCTATTTCGCCGTATTCAACAAAAAATATTCAACGAAATCATGCAAAATAACTAACGAGGCTTGCCGTGCCATGCGGTATGCAGTGGGGACATGCCGACTATAAATATAATTAAAAGCGCCTTGATATTATTTTGAAAGCAGTTGAGCTTTCATTGAAATCATGTATAATATTACGAAACAAGAGGGGAGTTACAGTAGCTTTTTAAGTATAGTTTTTAGCTTACGATCAGCTTGCGTAAAGAAAAGCACGCTTATTAAAAGGGGAGCAAGGGGATGCTTGAAAACGAAAATAAAAGCCAGGATAGAGAAGAAGATACGCTTGAGCCTACGAAGAAAAGCAGGAAAAAAAAGGTCGCTATCGTACTTGTGTGCGCAATAGCTGCTTTGGCGGTAGCGTATCTTATACTGTGTCAGATCGTACAAAATGATGTAATATGGAAAAATGTGTCGATAAACGGAGTGTCGCTCAAAGGACTTACATGCGATGAAGCTGCCGAAGCCATTAGCCAAAAAATGGAGGAGGACTATGCCGACACGTTGCTTACTATAGCGCTGGACGGCTTGGAATATGAGATCGAACTCCTGTCTCTTTTGGAAATAGACGCTTCCGCTGAGATAGCTGAAGCCTATGTCTTTGGCCATGGTGAGTGGTATACGATAGGTTTAGATTGGCTGTATATGCGGCTTTTCAAACAGAGTGAAGAGGAGATAGAACTTGATCCGACGGTCAAGACGGACATCGATATCGATGAGCTTATCGAGGGGACCGGTATCTTGGAATACAGAAGTCTTGTGGAGACGACTTATGAGGAGACTGACAGCGGCATCATTGTGCACAAGGGTGAAACAGGAGTGGTGGCTGATGGAGAAGCGCTTGCCGAACTTGTTCAGGAGGCGCTTGACAGCTTTGATTTTTCGCAGACGATAGAATGTCCTTATACGGTAGAAGAGCCCAGCGTTCCCGATTTTCAGGAAATTGCCGATAGCATTTACGTAGAACCGGTCAGCGCGGCTCTTGACGCGGAAAATAACTATGCCATAGTAGAGAGTACGGATGGGCGAATGCTCGATGTTGAGGCCGCCGAAAGCGCATATGAAGAAGCGGAGGAAGGAGAGGATATCGAAATAGCCTTTACCGTCCTCACTCCCGACATCACAACCGAGGATATGGAAGAGAACCTGTTTGCGGATTTGCTCGGCACGTATCAGACAACAGTGAGCGGTGCAAGCGGAAAGTTTACGAACGTAGGAATTGTAACCGGTCTCGTTGACGGCACCATTCTCCTTTCGGGAGAGACCTTTTCATATCTCGGAATTATTGGAGAACCCACTGCCGAAAGAGGCTTCGAGGAGTCTACGGTATTTATCAACGGTGAAATGGAAACGGAGGTAGGAGGCGGTATATGCCAGGTATCTTCAACGATATTTGCGGCTTTGCTTCAGACTGATCTCGAGGTAGTGTGGCGTCAGAATCATTCCTTGGAGGTCTCATACATTCCATATGGCATGGACGCGACGGTTTACTATCCTTCGCTTGATTTTCAGTTCAGGAACAATCACACTTATCCGATAAAGCTCACACTTTCCTTTGTGAATAATGTCCTGACCGTTCAGATATGGGGCACGCAGGAAAGCGACCTTACTGTAGAATGTGTGGTAAAAGAGATAGGAACGCTCGATTACGAGACTTATCGCTATTACTATGATACTGACGGAAACTTGGTTTCCACAGAATATATAGGCAGGAGCAAATATAATAAGAGCAGTTGACGCCTGTATTTGTTCTTAAAACAAACGGAGGCTGCGGAATTTTCCGCAGCCTCGTTTATTATACGATAGGAAATTTCATTTGCATTTGGCCAAAAGCGCTTCCCATTTTTCGTCGACGTATTTCTGCGCCGCCTCAATGGTCCATTCGTTGCCCGGTGCAAAGCAGTGGCGGAATCTGGACTGAAGCCGCATAAATTCCTCGACAGGCAGTTTTTTCCTCGGTATATAAGTGAGCCTGTATTGTCCGTTTTCGATCTCGTACAGCGGCCATATGCAGGTGTCCACGGCAAGCTGGCAGATGTCCTTTAATATTTCAGCGGGATAACCCCAGCCTCGCGGGCAAGGACAAAGTACGTTTACAAAGGTTGGACCCTCGGTATAGATAGCCCTGTGAGCCTTTTGAGAGAAGTCCTTTAAGTTTCCGATAAAGGTCGTCTGAGCCACATAAGGGGAGTTGTGTGCCGCTACTATCTGCGTAAGATCTTTTACATTTTGTTTCTTGCCGACCGACTGGGAGCCGGGCGGAGTAGTGGTCGCGCTCGCGAATCTGGGAGTTGCAGAGGAGCGCTGTGACCCCGTGTTCATATAGGCTTCGTTGTCATAGCAAAAATATGTAAAGTCATGTCCGCGTTCTAAGGCTCCGGAGAGAGACTGGAAGCCTATGTCATAGGTGCCGCCGTCGCCGCCGATGGCAAGGACCTTGACTTCGCCGTCTAATTTTCCTTTCCTTTTCATTGCCCGGATCGCGCTTTCAACGCCCGAAGCGATTGCAGAGGTGTTCTCAAATGCCAGGTGTATATACGAATCTTCCCATGCGGTGTGCGGATAAGTAAAGGAGGACACCTCGAGGCAGGAAGTGGCGTTGCATATGACCGCCCTGTCTTCGGGATTGACCGCGCGCATTATGGCTCTGCATGTTATCCCTGCCGCGCAGCCTGCGCAGAGACGGTGACCGGGAGCGAAACGCTCGGGCTTACTCATTTCCGTTTTTAAATTGTATGCCATTACTGCGCCTCCTTCCTTAAATCTCTTTGTCCCATATGACTGTATATGGGGCCAATTTCGCCTGTTTCAACTATTTTTTCAAGACGAGCAAAAACGCGCTTTGCATGTTCCGTTGTAAAATCACGTCCGCCGAGACCGTAGACTATATCTATGAGCTTCGGGCGCTTTTCGAGGTTTATGCAAGCAGCACAGGTTTCCGCAAAGAGCGGACCTCCGCAGGCGCTGAAGCCCTCGCTTTTATCCATTACGGCAACGGCTTTGCAGTCCTTTAAGATATCGCATAATTCTTCTCCCGGGAAGGGGCGAAAAACTCTTATCTTGACAATTCCCACCTTTTCGCCGCGCTCACGCAACTCGTCTACCGCTACCTTTGCCGTCCCGGCGGAGGAACCCATGATCACAATTGCCCTTTCCGCGTCTTCCATCTTGTACGCCTCAAAGAAGCCGTAGCTTCTGCCAAAGCAGCGCTCGAAGTCGGCAGCGACCTCAAGTATTACTTTCTTTGCGTTTTTCATCGCCTCGGCTTGGGCGACGCGCGCCTCCATATAGTAAGGAGAGGTTCCGTATGGTCCGACAGCTAAGGGGTTGCTTGCTTTTAAGAGATAGTTTTCGGGTTTATACTCGCCGACAAAGGCTTTTACGGCCTCGTCTTCCTCAAGCAGGATATTTTCAAGCGCGTGAGAGGTGATAAATCCGTCTTCGCATACCATGACAGGCAGACGCACATCTGAGGCCTCGCCTATGCGGTGGGCTTGAAGGAAATTGTCATAAGCCTCCTGGTTATTTTCGGAATATAGCTGGATAAAGCCGGAATCCCTTACCGACATGGAATCCGAATAGTCACTGTTTATGTTTATAGGGCCTGTGAGCGAACGGTTGGCTACTGCAATCACGACCGGAAGACGGCACGATGCCGTAACGAAAAGCACCTCACTCATATATGCAAGCCCGGCTGAGGAGGTCGCCGTGATGGCGCGGCAACCCGCGGCGGAGGCACCCGCTATGGCCGAGATAGAGGAATGCTCGCTTTCGACGCAGACAAATTCGGTATCTACAAGACCATCGGCGACATACTTCGAGAAATACTGAGGAATCTCGGTAGATGGTGTTATCGGGAACATGGCGAAAACGTCGGGGTTTATCTGGCGCATCGCCGTGGCTATGGCTTCGTTTCCTGAAAGCCTGTCACGTATACTCATCTCATTCCACCTCCTTTAAATCGATTGCGTTAAAGGGGCATACTTTGTAGCATATGCCGCAGCCCTTACAATGATCGAAATCAAAATCGCTGCGCTTCCCCTCAGAGACAGGAATGGACGAATCAGGACAATAAGGAGCACAAAGCAGGCACTGCTTACATTTTTCCTGTATCCATTCGGGGATCATAGAGCGCCACTCACCCGTCTTCAATAAAACGGAGGTTCCGCCTTCATATATCTCGCAGCCGGGAGTGAGCTCCTGCCATTTGGAGGCTTCATTTATATCTGCGGCTTTTATATTGCTCATTGTCCGTGTACCTCCTTTATTGCTTCGGCAAGGCAATTAAGGTTGCCGTCTATAACCTGCGGTTTGTTAGCGAATTTATGAGAATAAGATTCGTGCATATTTTTAAGGAACAGATCTTTATCCATGCAGCTGCTGACAGCGACTGCGGCAGCGAGCATAGGGGTGTTTGGGAAATAAGCCCCTAGGTGCTTTCTCGAAATTTGTCCGGCGGCTATCGTATAAACCTTACCTTCATAGCCGTTCAGCTGCTTGCGCAGCTCATTTGGGCTTTTTTCTGAGTTTATTATTATTGCGCCTTCTTTTTTCAAGCCTGCCGTTACGTCGACCGATTTGAGCAGCGTCTCATCTACAACGAGTACGTAATCGGGCTCGTATATGTTGGAATGTATGGAACAGCGCTCGGACGATATCCGGTTATAGGCCGTGATAGGCGCCCCGGCGCGCTCAGGGCCGTATTCGGGAAAGGACTGGACGTACATTCCCGCCATGAACGCTGCATCGGCGAGAAGCAAGCTGGCTGTTTTTGCGCCCTGTCCCCCTCGTCCATGCCAGCGAAATTCGATCATATTTTTATTCACGAAAACACACCTCTCTTTTACTTTTTATTTTTCAGAAAAAACTGAACACCTTTAAGGCGGCGTTCAGCAACTTGCGTAACTTCTTGATATTATGCTTGTTTAGTGGTCTAAATGTCAATAAAAAAGAATAATACTTTTTACTTTTTATATATTCGGCGGCTTCTCTTGCTTTTTTGACGCCCTTTTATATAGATTTTTCAAACATATGCTACATCTCAAATTCACTTACCGGAAAAAATGTTGGAATCGGAGCTGTAAAACGATATAATATAATATTAAAAAACGTTCATTAAAATTTGTGCCGCTAACTGAAGAGCGGCGGAAGGGAGATTACATATGAAACGATTACAGGACAAAGTGGCCATCATCACCGGCGCCAACTCGGGCATCGGCTTACGCACCGCTCAACTTTTCGCTCAAGAGGGAGCCATCTTGGCGCTGTGCGCCCGCCGGAAGGAAAAGCTGGACGAGGTAGCCGAAGAGCTCAGGGCTCTAGGCGCCCAAGTGCTGTCCGTCTACGCTGACGTCAGCCGCGAGGAGGACTGTATCCGGGTGGTAGAGGAGACGGTGAAAGCCTTCGGCCGTGTGGATGTGTTGGTGAACAACGCGGGTATGGCTGACAGGCATAAGCCCATTACCCGCTGTGACAGCGACTGGTGGCACACCGTCATTGGTGTGGACCAGCACTCGGTATACTATATGATGAAGGCGGCACTAAAGTATATGGAACCGGCCGGATACGGCTCCATTGTCAACGTTTCCTCTATTGGCGCCATACGCTATCACGCCGGCGTGGCCTATACAACCGCCAAAACGGCGATAATTGGCATGAGCAAGAACGTAGCAATCCAATTCGCAGGCCGCGGCATCAGGGTGAATGTAGTATGTCCCGGCTCCACTCTCACACCTATGAACAATCCGGAAGAACGGATTAATCTCGACCATGAGTTTTCTGCTCAGTGCGGAAACCACATGGATACCAGTGTTCCTGAAATGACGGTAGACGATCAGGCTTATGCTATCCTATTCTTTGCCAGTGACGAGGCGAAGGGGATTAACGGACAAGTGCTCACTGTAGACAATGGAATGACCATTTGACGATATCTTTACACGTTTTTTTGACGCCGTTTTGTCGGTTGACAAAATAATTTTGATGCGGCAGTTTTTAGGGCAGAAAAGGCAAAGACACCTACTTTTTGTAAGCGTCTTTGTCTTTTTTCTATACGCTTTTTTTATTAATGTTAGCACTCTCTATTGACGAGTGCTAACAAAAGTGCTATACTTCAGAAGGATTAAAAAGAAACAATACAGATTTCAGCCGGGAAGTTAGATGAAATACTGTTTTGGGAATCGGAGGTATAGATAATGAATATAAGCAAATTTACGCAGAAATCGGTTCAGGCGGTCCAAGAGCTTGAAAGGTGCGCGTATGATCACGGAAATCAGCAGATAGAGCAGGAACATCTGTTGTACGTGCTTTTGGAGCAGGACGACAGCCTTATATTAAAACTGATAGAAAAGATGGAGATAGAGCCGCAGTACTTTAAGAACAGTGTCGAGCAGCTGATAAACAAGATGCCGAAGGTTCAAGGCGGCAACCCCTACATAGGACAGTATCTGAATAAGGCTCTCGTGGAGGCAGAGAGCGAGGCGAAGGCGATGGGCGACGAATACGTATCGGTCGAGCATCTCTTTTTGTCTATGCTTGCCAATCCGTCGCCATCTATTAAGGGACTCTTTAAGGAGTTCGGCATTACAAGGGAGCGTTTTTTACAGGCACTCAGTACAGTGATGGGAAACCAAAGAGTTACTACGGACAATCCCGAGGACACTTA
>CAYXUB010000024.1:0-14501 GCA_964468385.1 uncultured Lachnospiraceae bacterium | reverse complement strand
GGGGAATCGGGCAGATAGCAGCTGTTCGGCCCGCCTGTAAGTATTATTCCCTTGGGCGACATAGCTTTTATCTTTTCGATATCGGTCTTGTAAGAGTATATCTCGCAGTAGACATTACATTCCCTGACACGTCTCGCGACCAACTGATTATACTGCCCTCCAAAATCGAGCACTATGACTAATTCGTTTTTCACTCTCTGCCGTCCTTTCTTGCCTTGCCGTTTCCGAAAACTGCGTCTTGCCGCCTCGGTCACATCTTCTCTGGTGCGGAAAATCCTAAGATGTCTATGCTTGTTTCAAGCACATTGCGGACGAGCTCCAAAAGCGCGATCCGGCTGCCGCGAAGCTCTTCATCAGCCTCAGATAATATCTTAGTCTCATGGTAGAAATGGTTTAGTTCGTTTGAAAGCGAATAAATATAAGCACATAGCTTATGTGGAGCGCTTTCTTCATATGCTCCGAGCACCGCGCTTCCGAAAGCCGCACATTCGAGCATTAACGCTTTCTCGCTTTCCGTGGAAGGTGGCAAGATACGGCATTTCGTGATATCTCCACCCGCCTCCTTAAATTTATTTATTATGGATTTAATGCGCACGATCGTATATAAGATATACGGCCCCGTATTCCCCTCAAAGGAGGTGAACCTCTCAGGATCGAAAACATAGTCCTTCGCCGCCTGATTAGAGAGGTCAGCATATTTTATCGCCGCGAGGGCAACGATTTCGGCGGTGGACTTCGTATCGGCGTCTTCTTCTCCCTTATTCTCGACGAGCTTTTTATACATCTCCTCGTTTATGTCGTTTATCAGGCTTTCGAGTCTCATAACTCCGCCGTCGCGCGTCTTGAAGGGCTTTCCGTCCTTGCCGTTCATGGTGCCAAAGCCTAAGTGCAGAAGCTTAGTCCCGGGTTTTACGATCCCGCATTTCTTAGCACAGCGGAATACCTGTATAAAGTGCATCTCCTGACGCTTATCGACCACATATATTATCTCATCTGGGTCGAACAGTTTTACACGCTCTACTATAGTCGCAAGGTCGGTCGTCGTATAGAGCGAGGCACCGTCCGATTTTAATACTATGCAGGGCGGCACTTCTTTAGCGTCCGTTTCTTCCTTGACATCAACGATAAGGGCTCCCTGGTCCTCATAGGCATAACCCTCGTTCTTCATCTTTTTTACCATGTCGGGTATATAGGGCTGGGCATCGGACTCCTTCTTCCAAAGATCAAATTCGACGTTCAGTTTTTTATAATTCGCCTTGAGATCCGTCACGGAAACATTCATTATGTGATTCCACAAGGCGATATAACCGCGCCTCCCCTTTTGCAACTCGTTAGTTGCTTCAAGTGCCTTTTTCCTAAATTCCTCGTCCGTTTTGCTTTTGGCGCTCGCCGCCGGATATATTTCCTCAAGCTCAGCTATCGTAAAGGGTGGCTCTGAAGGGTAGTCTCCCTCGAAATTCTCATCAAAATAAGGCAGGGAGGAATCCCTTTCCTCGACCTCGCTTATAATGAGGCCCATCTGAAGTCCCCAGTCGCCTAAATGGACATCGCCTATGACCTTATCTCCCATGAACCTGCCGAGCCTTTTTATGCACTCGCCTATTATCGCGGAACGCAAGTGTCCGACGTGCAGAGGCTTCGCGACGTTCGGGCCGCCGTAGTCTATAATGACTGTCTTTGGATTTTCAGGATTTTCTGCACCCAGTTTCCTGGACCTGCTCATCTCGTTTAGATAGGCGGCGATAAACTCTCCTTTTAGCTTTATGTTCAAAAAGCCGGGGCCGGCGACCTCTGCCGAGCAAATGATCTCACTGTCTTGCAAATGCTCCGCAACGGCAAGCGCAATATCGCGTGGCGCTTTTCCGTATTCCTTTTTTGCAGCCATAGCCCCGTTGCATTGAAATTCGCAAAGGTCGGGCCGGTTTGAAACGGCTACGCTTCCGTATTTCGCATCAAAGTCCGCCGCTTCAAACGCGGCCGCCGTTTCCCTTGAAATCAAATCTATAAATTTTTCCATGATATCTCCTTAGAATTGGGGTCAAAAGCCCTTAACTACGATGCCTACAGATTGTTCCGTGCTACGGCTCTATGACCAGCTCGACCGGACAATGGTCCGAGCCGAAAACCTCCTGATGTATCGCGGCATTCTTTATCTTATCCTTTAAGCTCTCCGAAACAAGAAAATAATCTATGCGCCACCCTACGTTCCTTGCGCGCGCGTTAGCGCGATATGACCACCAGGAATATTCCACCGCCTCCGGATTCTTATATCTGAAGCTATCGACAAAGCCGCTGCCGAGCAGCTCCGTCATCTTTCCCCGCTCCTCGTCTGTAAAACCGGCGTTTTTATGATTCGTCGCGGGATTCTTAAGGTCTATCTCTTCATGAGCCACATTCAGATCCCCGCAGACAATGACAGGGCGTGTTTTTTCAAGCTCCTTTAAATAAGCCCTGAACGCGTCTTCCCATTCCATTCTATATTCGAGACGTCTCAGGCCGTCCTGGCTGTTGGGCGTATAGACATTTACGAGAAAAAAATTCGGATATTCGAGGCTTATGACCCTCCCTTCCGTATCATGCTTTTCGATGTCTATCCCATACCTTTCCGAAAGCGGCTTCTCCTTTGAAAATACCGCCGTTCCCGAGTATCCCTTTTTCTCGGCATAATTCCAAAACGTATGGTAGCCCTCGGGCCGCATATCTATCTGTCCTTCCTGAAGCTTGGTTTCCTGTATGCAGAAGACGTCGGCATCTAATGCTTGAAAACTGTCTATAAAGCCTTTATTCACACAGGCCCTAAGCCCGTTCACGTTCCAAGAAACTAATTTCATTTTTCTCCGCTCTTTTAAAATACTCTTACGGCCTTTTTACCACTTTAATATAAGCGCCCTCTGTCCCATCGCCGTGCAGCCTTATATTATTTTTTATGCAATACTCCAAGGCATCTATCGCCCTTTCGTCTATCGCCTCCCCCGGAGCTAAGATGGGTGTTCCCGGCGGATAAGGCGCGATCAGCTGAGCGCATATCCTTCCCCTCGCCTCGCGCAAAGCCACGCTTTCCTTTTCGGAAAAAAAAGCCTCTCTCGGCGTCATTATCATTTCCGGAATAAACTGCGAGCACATAAGTTCGGCTTTAATCTCTTCGCCTGATGCACGGCTCTTTTTCCGTCTGAGGACAATATCCGAAACCGAATTTATTAAGCGTTCTATATCTTCCTTAGTATTCGCTCCGGTCACGACCGCAACACAGCAGTTCATGTCTGCCATCTCTGTTGCGACACTATATGTATTAAACAGCTCATCAGACAGCTCATAGCCGCTCAATCCCAAACTTGCAGCGGAGATTACGACTCTCGAAGGATCTATCCCTCTTTTTAAAAGCTCCTTCGCCTTGCAGCCGCCGTACACGTCTATGCCTTCTATACCCGAAAGCCTTTTTCTCAAATTCATTGAAAGCTCAAAGGCGCTTTGCATTATCTCTTTGCCATGCAGCGCCATCTGCCGTCTCGCGGCGTCGAGAGAGCTCATGAGTATATATGAGGGCGACGAGCTCATTGTCATTTTAAGCGCCGCCGCTATGCGCTCCTCGTCCAAAAGAGAGCTGTTTAAATGAAGCATGGAGCTTTGCGTCATGCTTCCCAGCGTCTTATGAGTACTCATGACCACGGCGTCCGCGCCGCAAGCAAGCGCCCCTTTGGGAAAATTTTCGTTAAAATAAAAATGCGCTCCGTGCGCCTCGTCAACTATGAGCGGTATATGCCCTTCATGGCATATGTCCGCCAATTTTCTTATATCGGAAACATCGCCGTAATAGGTCGGGCTTACGACGAATACCGCCTTTGCGCTCGGACGTGCATTAAGCAGTTCTTTTAATACCTCTGCCTTTGCTTTCGTAGCAAAGCCAAAACTTGTATCAGCCTCCGGCATGCCCCAGACGGGCTTTGCCCCCGATAATACAAGTGCAGCGTATATTGAATAATGGGCGTTCCTAAAGACGATGACCTCATCTCCTTCATGCGCGACAGCCATCATCAAAGCCTCATTACCGCAACTCGTGCCGTTTACGAGAAACCACGTCCGCCTTGCGCCGTACAGCTCTGCCGCGAGGCACTGTGCCTTCTGTATCGCCCCTTTTGCATCATGCAGATCGTCTAGCCCGGGCGCTTCGGTGAGATCGTATTTGAATACGCCTTCTCCAAAACGCTGTTTTAGTCCATCGTCAAGCCCACGCTCCATACGATGTCCCGGTATACAAAAATATGCCGGCTCCCTTGCCAAAAAGCCGTCGACGGCTTCGGCAAGAGGCAAGCTATTTTGATCTAGATCCATGATTCTTATAATATCTTTCTTATCCACCCTTCGGGAGCTTCGATCTCGCCCATCTGTATTCCGACAAGCGTATCATATAGCTTCTGCGTAACAGGGCCCATCTTTTCCATTCCGGAAGGCATACATATCTCTTTGCCATGGTCGTTTATTATACCAACCGGAGAAATAACGGCTGCTGTGCCGCAAAGGCCGCACTCGGCAAAATCCTTTATCTCATTTAAGAATACCTCGCGCTCCTCGACCTCAAGTCCCAGATATTTTTCAGCGACATATACGAGCGACCTTCTCGTTATCGAGGGAAGTATGCTTCTCGACTTCGGGATCACAACCTTTCCTTCCTTTGTTATAAAGAGGAAGTTCGCTCCTCCCGTCTCCTCTACCTTCGTGCGGGTTGCAGGATCGAGATACATATTTTCACTGAAGCCCTTCTCATGCGCCTCTACTATGGGATAAAGGCTCATCGCATAGTTAAGCCCCGCTTTTATATGCCCCGTGCCATGCGGCGCGGCTCTGTCATAATCCGATACACGTATGACGATGGGTTTTGCCCCACCCTTAAAATACGGGCCTACAGGAGCGACGAATATCCGGAACTGATATTCGTCGGCAGGGTGAACACCCAGCACCTCGCTGCTTCCAAATACATAGGGTCTGATATAGAGTGTGGCGCCCGAGCCGTAAGGCGGAACGTAATCCGCATTGGCTTTTACGACCGCATCGATCGCGCTTAAGAATTGCTCCTCCGATACAGGCGGTATGCAGAGCCTTTCGCAAGAATCTATGAGCCTTTTCGCATTCAGATCGGGACGGAAAGTAACTATGCTTCCGTCTTTCGTAGTATATGCCTTAAGCCCTTCAAAAACGGTCTGAGCGTACTGCAATACTCCGGCGCATTCGGAAAGCACTATTTTATCATCTGTGCTTATCTTTCCTTCATCCCATTCGCCGTCTTTATAATTTGAAAAATATCTGTAATCAGCTACCGAATACTTAAAACCAATATTGCTCCAGTCTATATCTTTTTTCATAATACCCTCGCCTCGCATATTTAAAAATAATACTTATTTGTTTTCCTATAATCTCTTTATCCCGTCGACTATTTCGGACAGGAAGCCGTTCTCGTACTCCTCTATCTTCCCTTCATCGCAGGCCTTCGCAAAAGCGGCATCAATCGGTATCTTGGAAACCGTATCTATGCCGAAGCGTCCGGCCAGCTCGTCTACATGACTGTTTCCATATATAAAATGCTTTTCGCCGCAATTTTGACAGATGAAATAGGACATGTTCTCGACTACTCCGATAACGGGAACGTTCATCAATTCGGCCATCTTTACCGCCTTGCTGACTATCATTTCGACTAGCTCCTGCGGTGAAGTGACTACGATTATTCCGTCTATGGGAAGAGATTGGAATACCGTAAGCGGGACGTCACCCGTTCCCGGCGGCATGTCCACAAACATGTAATCGACCGTCCCCCAGATGACATCGCTCCAGAACTGCTTCACGGCTCCGGCTATTACCGGTCCTCTCCAAACAACAGGGTCGTCGGCGTTTTCGAGCAGCAGGTTTATCGAAATCATCTTTATCCCGCTCTTAGTAATAACGGGGAAAATGCCGTTGTCACTGCCTTCCGCTTTTTCGGCTATGCCAAAAATCCTCGGGATAGACGGCCCTGTTATATCTGCATCGATAATGGCGACATCTTTGCCTTCTTTTTTAAAGGAACTTGCAAGCAGTGAGGTGACAAGGGATTTTCCGACTCCGCCCTTGCCGCTGACCACTCCTATTACCTTTTTTATATCCGAAAAAGGATTTTGCTCTTCCAAAAAGCCCTGCGTCGAATTGCCTGCGCATTCGGCTCCGCAGGAAGAACAATCATGACTGCATTCACTCATAAGCTTTTCTCCTATATTTGACCTCCATAACCTTTAGCTAAAGATTATATCACAGTTGTCTTTTTTTATAAAATCCTTTTACTGCTCAAACACAGGTTTCATGCTCTCGTAATGCATGAAGATCCCCTTTGATGCCAGAGCCTTTATCTCGTCGAGTGTCACAAGCTTATAATCTGCAGCCTCGTCGTCCCTTATCTTGACATCACTTTCTTCAAAATCGACCGTGAACACATAAGTGTCGACAAAATAGTTGTCGCCTTCAGACGGATTTTCTCTTTTATATGTATATATGAGATCTTCTTTTATACCCGATACGTCTATGCCTGTTTCTTCTAAGATTTCGCGATTTACCGCCTGTCTCGATGTCTCCGATGCGATTGCGCCTCCGCCCGGGAATTCCCACCAAAGCGGAGCCCAGGCCTTGGAAGCGACCCTTTGCGTTATGAGGTATTTCCCATCGTTCCTTTTTAAAACGCCCTGAACCGTCAGGTGATAATCGCCGGGTTTCATGTTCCAATCGTTTCTCTTCATCATGCGACCTGTGGGCTTTTTATCGGCATCGTATATGTCCCAATATTCCATTCTTATCTCCCTAAACCGCTTTTATACTCGTCTGCCAGCTCCTTCATCTCACGCGCATTCGCGAGCACGGCATCTGTTATCTTAGAACCGCCTAAAATACGGGCAAGCTCATTGATCTGCTCCTCGCTTTGAAGCAATCTTACGCTCGTTATCGTCTCACCATTCTCAACATTCTTTTCTATGACAAAATGCCTGTCTGCCATCGCCGCTATCTGGGCGAGGTGCGTGACGCACAATATCTGATGTCCGATCGCGATCGACGCCATTTTTTCCGATACCCTCTGTGCAGTCCTGCCACTTATCCCCGCGTCTATCTCGTCGAAGATGAGCGTTTCGGTATTTTCCTCGTCGGCTATGATATTCTTTAGGGCGAGCATTGTCCTCGAAAGCTCTCCTCCCGAAGCGACCTTAACAAGCGGTTTCAATGGCTCGCCGGGATTTACCGATATGCACAGCTCTATGTCGTCGAAGCCGTCTTCCCTGTAAGAAGGCGCCCGCGAAAATTCCACCTCGATGAGGGCCTGTGGGAAATTAAGCTCGATAAGCTGTCGCGAAAGTGCGTCTGAAAATTCAGAGGCAATTTCACGCCTTTTTCCCGAAAGCGCGATACAGCACTCTTCAAGCGCTTTTTTCGCTCTTGCGCATCGCCCTTCCGCTTTTATTTTTTCCGTCTCATAGTTTTGCAAAAACTCGAGGCGTCCCTCGGCTTCAGCCTTATACTTTTCTATCTTTTCTACGGTCGAGCCATACTTTGCTTGGATCATATGTATCTTGTCAAGTCTCGCCTCGACCTCGACCACTTCCTGCTCGGAAAAGCTGAATTCGCCAAGATAAGAGGATATCTGCCTGTTTGTATCGCTTATTATCCCCTCGGCGTCCTCAAGCGCGGAAGCAATCTCACCAAGTTCTTCGTCCATTTCGGCTATCGCCGATATCTCCTTTACCGCGCGTCCGATCATATAGCCCGCACCCGAATTGTATCCGCTGAAATCATAAACTTTGCCAAGCGTTTCCAATATTTCCCGCGAATTTGACATGCGCCTAAAGCGTGCGGAAAGCTCTTCTTCCTCGCCTTCCTTGATGTTCGCCTCTGTAATCTCCTTTATCTCATGCTCTAAAAGCGAGGCCTCACGCAGGCGCTTTTCCTCATTCATCGAATATTTTTCAAGATTGGCTTCCTCGCTTTTATACTCGCGGTAAGCCTGTTTCGTATCAGCAAGCAGCGTATCTAAGGCTTTTTTTCCGTATGAATCCAATATTTTAAGCTGACTTCCGGGCTTTAAGAGCACCTGATTTTCTCTCTGTCCGTGTATGTTTATAAGCAGCTCCGCCACTTTTTTTTGCATTGACGCAGTACAGTTCTCACCGTTTATCTTAGCGCTCGCCCTTCCGCCGGAGATTTTTCGCGTTATTATAAGTTCACCGTCTTCCGCTGTGAATCCTAATTTCTCAAGCTTCCTTTTTGTCTCCTCTTTTTCGACAGAAAAAACAAGCTCGACCAAGGCGTCTGTTGCTCCTTTTCGCAGCATATCCGGGGAAAATTTACCGCCTAGAGCAAGCTCGACCGAGCCAAGCAGAAGAGTTTTACCCGCTCCGGTCTCTCCCGTAATGACGTTCAAGCCTTCTGCGAAGTCTATGTCTATCTCTTTGATAAGGGCCATGTTTTTGACATGCAGATTAAGTAACATATGAGATTTTATATCACTCCGTTAATTTTTTCAGTCTCTCCATCATTTTTTTAGCATCTTCATCGTTTTTTACAGCAATAAAGATCGTATTGTCACCTGCTATGCAGCCGACGGCCTCTTCCCAATTCAGCTCATCAAGCGCGGCGGCCGCGGCCATAGCCATTCCCGACTCCGTCTTTAAGACAAGCAGGTTGCCGGCAGGCTCCATCGATATGACGGCCTCCTTAAACGTTCTGATATATTTCCCTTCGGGCTGCGAAATCGGATACGGCACACGGTAGCACAGCCTTCCGTTTTCAGACACTGCCTTACTCAGCTGCAACTCTCTAATGTCCCTTGAGACGGTAGCCTGCGTCACACTAAATCCGCTTTCGTTGAGCCGACGCACAAGCTCGTCCTGCGTCTCTATGTCACAGGCCTCTATGAGATTTAATATTTTTTCCTGTCTGATCGTCTTTGTCGTGCGCATCACCGATTCATCTTCTTGCTCAATACATCTAAAAAGCTGGTCTTGTATATCTTTATCACGCTTACGTCTATATTCGACCTTTCCACTTCAACCCTGTCTCCTGTATGGATCATCGTCTTTATGTTACCGTCAAAGGTGACTACGGACTCGCCTATCATACCATCCTTGTTTAGTCCCTGTTTTATTGTTATCTTGCTCTTCCCCGAAAACACAACGCTTCTGCTGGTAAGCGTATGCGGAGCTATAGGCGTAACAAGCAGCGCCTCGGCATCGGGAGCGATTATAGGCCCTCCAACCGAAAGTGAATAGCTGGTCGAGCCCGTCGGCGACGATACTATTAGTCCGTCGCAGTAATAGGCGGTTATATACGAATTATCGACATAAGTACTCAAATTTACCATTTTCTGAGTATTACTTCTGCTTATGACTATATCGTTCAGCGCAATATTTGACAGTATAAGCCTGTCGTTGTTATATATGCTCCCTTTGAGCATCATACGTTTTTCGACATGATACTTGTCATTTATAAGGGCGTCGAGCGCCTCGAACACACCGTCCTTGCCAACATCGGCAAGATAGCCTACATCACCTAAGTTTACCCCTATCATAGGAATATGCCTCGAACAGGTATCCCTGGCTACCTGAAGCAGCGTGCCGTCACCACCGAGAACGATTATACATTCAACTTCATCAGGAATATTATCAGGGTCGACGCATTTATCCTCACCTAGGGTAAATCCCCTCGAAAACGGGACGAAAGTACAGTTCAGACCTTTATTCTTAATATATTTTACAACAACATTTGTCAAACTGTAATCAGGGTCTTTAACCAAATTAGTAACCACATAAAAATTTTTCATATCTACCCCACAGATAAACTTACGCCCAAGCGTTGCCTGCGTTAATCTAATTCGCCGTGAGAGCGTTCCACCACCGAGAATATCTCTTTTTGGAGCTCGCCGCCTTTAAGCGCAGCCTCTTCCCTTCTCTTTACGATATGGATCAGGTACTCTATATTTCCCTCAGGCCCCTTGATAGGAGAAAAATCTATTCCACGGATAAAGAATCCCAAATCAATCGCAAATTGCGCGACACGCGTAATAACTTCAACATGGACACCAGGATCTCTAACGACTCCTTTTTTGCCGACCTTTTCCCGTCCCGCTTCGAATTGCGGCTTTATGAGCGCAACACCTTTAGCATTCTCATCGGACAGATTGTATATGACATTCAGCAGCTTAGTAAGTGATATGAAAGATGTGTCGACGGAAAAAAAATCGGGAAGCTCTTCTATCGAATCACGAGTGAGATAGCGCGCATTCGTCTTTTCCATGCACACAACACGCGGGTCCGTCCTCAATTTCCAATCCAGCTGACCGTAGCCAACATCGACACAGTAAACTTTTTCCGCTCCGTTTTGAAGCATACAATCAGTAAAACCGCCGGTCGAACTGCCTATGTCCATGCACACCAGTCCGTTGAGCTTGATGTCAAACACACGTAGGGCCTTTTCCAGCTTTAACCCTCCCCTGCTTACATAGGGTAAGGGAGCAGCTTTTAAGCTTATACAAGCTTCCTCAGTAAAAAACGAACCGGGCTTGTCCTCTCTTTGTCCGTCTACTAACACAAGACCTTCCATTATCATTGCCTTCGCCTTCTCTCTTGAAGGGGCAAGGCCTTTTTTTACGACTAATATATCCAACCGTTCTTTCATTGCCGCTCTTTTAAAAGCCTTAGTATCTCTTTTTTAAGGGAAAGCTCGTCTAAGCCGAGGCGCTGTCTTTGCTCTTTTATGCTCCCTTGGGCAACGAACTCGTCTCCCGCCGAACATATGACAACATGAGTGTTTAAATCAAGCTCATTTACGGCATTCAGTACCTGCTCGCCAAAACCTCCCGAACGCACGTTTTCCTCTACCGTAAGAAATATATCATGTTCCTTCGCAAGCGAAGCTATGAGCTCTGTATCGATTGGTTTTACGAAGCGCATATTCACCACTGTCACGTCCGTGCCTTTTTCCGAAAGCATATCAGCCGCCTTAAGCGCAGTCTCTACAGCGGCTCCTATCGCGAGCACGGCAACGCAAGAGCCTTTTTTTAGAACTTCGCCTTTTCCGTACTCGAGCTCCTTTTTTTCAACTCCGCCCAGACTCGCGGCCTCTCCTCGCCCATATCTTATCGCAACGGGGCCTTCAAGCTTTACGGCAAACCTCAGCATGGCTTCAAGCTCTCCCCCGTCCTTTGGGGCCATTATCGTCATATTCGGAAGCATAGTAAGATAAGAAAGGTCAAACAGGCCCTGGTGCGTTTTTCCATCCTCGCCGACAAATCCCGCGCGATCTATCGCCAGTATGACATGCGCATTTTGTATACATATGTCCGTCATTATCTGGTCGAAGGCACGCTGAAGGAAAGATGAATATATCGCGGCCACCGGGATAAAACCGCCGAGAGCAAGTCCCGCCGAAAAGGTAACTGCATGCTGCTCCGCTATTCCGACGTCAAAAAGGCGATCCGGAAACAGCTTTTCGAATTCCGCCAGCCCTGTGCCCTCCTTCATAGCCGCGGTAACGGCAACTACCTTTTTGTTGTCCTTCGCAATATCGCAGAGGGTGTCAGCAAATATTTTTGTATAAGTCTCCTTTTTTTTGTCGAATATGCAGCCACTCTTTATATCAAAGGCAGATATTCCGTGAAATTTTTCGGGATCGCTGCACGCAGGCTTATACCCCCTGCCCTTTTCCGTAACCGTATGTACTATCACCGGACCCTCAAAGCGCAAAGCCTCATTGAAGGTTCTTATCATTTGCATAATATTATGTCCGTTTATAGGTCCCAGGTAGGTTATTCCCATTTCCTCGAACATCATTCCCGGAATGAAAAGCTGTTTTATACTGCTCTTAGTAGAACGTATGCTCTTAACTATGTCGTCCCCGACGACCGGGATATTCTCCAGCACATTTGCCACACTCGTTTTTAGCGCATTGTATCTTGCCGAGGTGCGCAGATTACTCAAGTAATCTGCCATACCGCCTATATTTGGAGAAATAGACATATTATTGTCATTCAGAACAATCATAAATTTCGTCATTAAAGAATCCGCATTGTTAATAGACTCAAAGACCATCCCGCCGGTAAGAGCTCCGTCGCCAAGCACCGAGATAACCTTATAATGCTCTCCGGAAAGCTCCCTCGCCCTGACATAGCCTACTCCCGCCGAGATCGAGGTGGAACTGTGCCCTGATGAGAAGCTGTCGCAGTCGCTTTCCTCTATACGGCAAAATCCGCTTAAGCCCCCCTCTTTTCTAAGCGTATCCAGCCTATCTTTTCTTCCTGTAAGTATTTTATGCGTATAAGACTGATGTCCAACATCCCATATTATTTTGTCGTATGGGAGATTGCACACCCTGTGAAGGGCGATCGTAAGCTCGACCGTCCCTAAATTTGACGCAAGATGCCCTCCCGTTTTACTGACGGTTTTAATTATGAGCTGTCTTATCTCGTTTGCGAGGGCATACAGCCTCCATTCAGGTATCTTACGAACATCGTTCGGTTCATTGATCAACTCCAGCAAATAATCACCTTATCTCTCTCTTTTTGCCATGTATTCTAATAGTCTCTTTAGAAACTCAGGATCCCCCGGCATGGTATCTACTATCTCAAGTGCTTCTTCTGTATAGCTCTCCACCATTTCAGAAGCTTTTTCAAGACCAAACACGGAAACATAAGTCTCCTTTTTATTTTTTATATCGGAATATACGGGCTTTCCGAGAATCTCCGTGCTGCTCGATACATCTAATATGTCATCCTGTATCTGAAATGCGAGCCCTATAAGCCGTCCGGCCTCCTCGAGCTTTTTAAGCTGCTCATCTTCTGCTCCGGCAAGAGCCGCTCCGGCCATCATTGAGGCTTCAAAAAGCTCGCCGGTCTTTTGCTCATATATGAAGCTGAGTGTTTCTAATACATCGCCTTGTATGCCCTTTTTATCACTGTCTACATCGGCAAATTGCCCGCCAAGCATACCTCTGTAGCCGGATTTTACCGCGATTATACTCGCCGCCCTTACGGCCTTCTCTTTTTCGGGAGCAAGCGTTATGCCTGCCAGCAGCGTTTCGTAGGCGTAATTTAGAAGGGCGTCTCCCGCCAATATGCCCTGAGCCTCTCCGAAACGCGCATGTGTTGTCTCTTTTCCGCGTCTAAGCAAATCGTTATCAAGCGCAGGCAGATCGTCATGCACAAGCGAGGAAGTGTGTATGAATTCTATCGCCGCCTGAAAGGGCTGAACGAAGTCGCCATCACCTCCGAAAAGAGCATAACATTCTGACATCATTATCGGCCTTATCCTCTTTCCTCCCGCAAGCACACTGTAACTCATCGCTTTGCTGAGCTCCTTTGGGAGATACTCCTGCGCGGGAAGCCATTTTTCTATTGCGGCATTTGCTGTCTGAAGCCTCTTTCCAAGCTCTTTTTTAAAATCCATTTCAGTCCTCACTATTCAAAATCGCTGGACTCTCCGCTCGAATTGATAATCTTCATGTTCTTTTCAACCATATCTATCTTCTTGCCGCAATCTTTTACAAGATCTATTCCTTCCTTATAAAGAGCATACATCTGCTCTAAAGAGAGCTCCCCACTTTCCATTTTCGTAGTCAGCTCCTCAAGTCTTTTGAAATTCTGCTCCAGCGTTTTCCCACTCACTGAAAGCCTCCTTTCCCCTGCTCTATACGTTTTACCGCCGTTTTTAAAAACCCGTCCTTGAGGGTGATATCCAAAATATCCCCTTCTTTTACCTGAGAGATAGATCTGAGGTTTTCCCCCGACGAGGTCGAGACATACGAAAATCCCGCATTGAGCCGCTTAAGGGGAGAGAGATCGTCAAGATGCCCTGCAAACAGCCTAAGCCTATGCTTGCTGTCACTGAGACTCCTTTGAGCAGCAGCGGAAAGAAGTATAGCATACTGCTTCAGCTTTTCTCTGTAAGTTGCGAGCACCCTCTCTGGATTGAAGCCCTCAATCTTGCTTTTAAACATTTCTGTCTTATGTCTTGAACGCTCTACAGCTTTTTTCATACAGTCTTCTATGGTCTTTTCAAAAGCGTTGAGATGTTCTATTGTATCGTAAATGTTCTCTACGGCAAGCTCCGCCGCAGCTGAAGGAGTCGGCGCTCGAAGGTCAGCGACAAAATCCGATATTGTCACGTCCGTCTCATGCCCCACGGCTGAGATGATCGGTGTTTTACAATCGAATATCGCCCTGGCAACCACTTCCTCATTAAAGGCCCAAAGGTCTTCTATCGAACCGCCGCCCCGACCTACTATTATAACGTCGACCCCTGCCTTATCCAGCACCTTAATGCCATCGGCGATGCTTTCCTTCGCTCCTTCGCCTTGGACCGTAGCGGGATATAGTATTATCTGTATACCGGGATCTCTTCTCTTTGCTATATTCTGAATGTCGCGTATCGCCGCCCCTGTCGGAGCCGTGACCACGCCTAAGCTTTTGACGTATTTCGGGATAGGCTTTTTATATTCCGGAGCGA
>CAYXUB010000023.1:2599-15781 GCA_964468385.1 uncultured Lachnospiraceae bacterium | reverse complement strand
GCCATCTGTATCTAAAAAGTATATCGCAAAAACGTTTGAAATCTTTTAGGGCAAGGCATGCGGCAAAAAAGCCCAGGAAAAACAAGAATACCCGCATAGGATTCATGTTCCGGATATTATTTATAAGGTATAAACGAGTGCCTTCGTTTATGAAAATTCCATCAAGATTATATGAATCCCCTGCGCTCTCACCTATATCTATACGCAGAGAATAAACCTCCGTATTCAGCGAAAACACCATCGATCCATTATCGAAAGTATAGATATAGCCTACGCTTTTTTCCTCCGTATATTCTTCATCTGCATCATTTATATAATAGATAGTCACGGAGAAGAGCGAAGATGACATATCGCTGAGATTAAGCGAAACCGTAGAAACATATCCGTCAATTCCGGATATTATGATCTGTGGGTCCTCTTCGGAGTTTATGCTGATTCCGTCAGGACTAGCGCAATTGATCAATTCGACATTTTCAATTTTGTATTCGTATACCGGATATGAGCTCAAATGCGCATCTAAAAAAGTCTGATAATCTATGCATAATAAATACTCGCACAACAATGCAGCTACAAGCGAAAACAATACATATTTTATGACCGTCTTATAGTTTCTGTATAAACAGTTGCAAGCCGCCGAAATTGTACTTATCATCTTGAGCCCCTTTCATCTTTTAAATCTTGTTATCTGATCAGGTTAAAAACGCAAATCTATGCAATATAATGCTTTTGATTTTTTATTCCCATTGCGGATATTCTATGCTGATAAGCGTCAGTCCGTGTGCCGGTGCGGTTGGGCCTGCCGCCTGCCTGTCCTTTGCCTCTAATATAGCTTTCATATCCTTCGGATCTATCGCGCCTTTGCCCGCTTCTATCAGCGTTCCGGCGATTATCCTGACCATATTATATAAAAAGCCGTCGCCCGTTATCCGAAAGCGTATCATGTCCCCTTCTTTTTCCACCGAGGCAGAATACACAGTCCTTACCGTGGATTTTCCTTCATGACCGCTCGCGCAGAAACTTTTAAAATCATGGGGGCCTATCAGATACGAAGCAGCCTCGTTCATGGCGTCGTCATCGAGTTTTCCGTAATAAAAAAGGCTGTCACGCCTTCTCGTAGGGTCCGGAAATCTCCTGTTCAGTATCTTGTATTCGTAGGTCTTGATTGTTTCCGTGAAGCGAGGATGAAACTCCTTCGGAACTTCATAAGAGCATTGTACGCAAATATCGTCGGGAAGCCTTGAATTTAAACCCTGAGCGTATTTTTCTCCCGGTATGCGAGTATTCGTATCAAAGACTGCCACATTCATAAGCGCGTGGACTCCCGCGTCTGTCCTGCTCGCGCCAATGGTATGTATATCCTCATCGAGCCATTCGCTCAAGGCCTTATCTATGACCTCTTGAACGGAAAGAGCGTTATCCTGTATCTGCCAGCCGCAATAAGCGGTGCCATCATAAGCTATTTCCATATATATCCTTCTCATGTTCAGTCTTTCTTACCTTACTATATCGAAACTAAAATCCTAAAAGCTATTATGACGCCCAGATATATTATAAGCACGGCGTAAGCCGCGTAATCACGGCTTGTGTATTCGAGCGGTTTCATCTGCGTCCGTCCTTCTCCGCCTTTATAGCAGCGCGCTTCCATCGCGAGCGCAAGATCGTTCGCCCTCCTGAAAGCGGCGGCAAACATAGGAACCAGTACAGGCACCATGGCCTTGACTCGCCGAATAAGCTTTCCGCTTTCAAAATCCGCCCCTCTTGCCGACTGTGCCTTCATTATCTTGTCGGTCTCCTCGGTCAATATCGGTATAAACCTGAGCGCCACGGACATCATCATCGCAATCTCATGCACAGGAAGTTTCAGTTTGTTCAAGGGGCGCATAAGGCTTCCCAGCCCGTCAGTCAGCTTGGTCGGCGTCGTGGTCAAAGTCATAAGAGAGGCTCCGAGCACGAGCAGCACAACCCTTAGCGCCATGGAAAGCGCCGTGGACACTCCCTGATATGTGATGTTTATAATGCCATACGACCAAAGAGTTTCACCCGAAGTAAAAAGCAGATTCAAGGCCGCCGTCACCGCTAAAAGCACAAATATGGCCTTTAACCCCCTCACCATATATAAGAACGGCAGTCTTGAAACGTATATGAGCACCGCTAAAAACAATGCACAAATAATATATCCGAAACCGTTTACGATAAAAAGAGAAACCATATATACCAGAGTGCCGACCAGCTTCACTCTCGGATCTAAGGCATGTATGGCGGAGCGCAAAGGATAATACTGTCCTAAAGTAATGTCCTTTAGCATATCCTCTCCTTCCCGAGCGCGCTCAGTATTGAGGCCTTAGCCTCTGATAAGGTTACGGCCGATACATCTACGGCCAGACCTCTTTTTTTTAAACTTCTCATTATGTACGTTACCTGTGGAGCAGCTAAAGACATCTTCTCCAGCTCATCATAATGTGAAAAGACTTCTTTGACGCTTCCGTCAAAGGCCTTTTCACCTTCGTTCAGGACTATGAGCCTATCCGCGTATTCGGCCGCTTCCTCCATGCTGTGAGTCACTAAAACGACAGTAATACCATTCTTATCCCGAAGTTCCGAAAGCAAAGAGAGCATTTCCCTCTTCCCCTGAGGATCTAATCCGACCGTGGGCTCGTCGAGGATAAGGTATTTCGGCTCCATAGCCAGCACTCCGGCTATGGCCGCCCTCCTTTTAAGGCCTCCCGATATTTCAAAGGGCGAGCTCTCATAAAGCTCGGTTCCTATGCCGACCCTTTCAAGCGCCTCCATAGCCTTTTTTCGAGCTTCATCTTCCGTACAACCCTTGTTTTCGGGACCGAAGCACACGTCCTTCAATATGCTCGTTTCAAAAAACTGATATTCCGGATACTGAAAAAGAAGGCCTATTCGGAAACGAAGCTCCCTTAGGTCATAGCCTTCGCTCCATATGTCGCGGCCGTCAAAAAGGACACGTCCCGATGTGGGCCTTAAAAGTCCGTTAAAAAGCTGTATCAACGTGGATTTCCCGCTGCCGGTATGCCCGATAATGCCGACTATCTCCTCTTTTCCTATCTTCAAGGACAAGTCTTTTACAGCAACGGCCTCATACACGCTGCCTTCATTATATATGTATGATACGGATTCTAATTCGATCGACATATCTGCTCTACCAATTCGTCCATCGTCAACACCGGCCTTTTTATATCTATACCTTCGGAGTAAAGCTCCTCGGCCAAAGAAGCCGCAAAGGGCAGATCGAGCCCGAGGGCTTTTATCTTATCCGCTTCGGCGAACAGCTCTCGAGGAGTCCCTGACATCGCGATCTTACCTTCTGACATAACAAACAGCTTATCGGCATACACCGTTTCTTCCATGAAATGCGTAATTAGGATAACAGTCACGCCCTGCTTTTCGTTCAGCTCCTTTACGGCGCGTATCACCTCTATCCTACCGAGCGGGTCGAGCATAGCCGTAGGCTCGTCAAGTATTATGCACGAGGGCTTCATCGCCAGCACACCGGCAATAGCCACCCTTTGCTTCTGACCGCCCGAAAGCCTGTTCGGCGACCATTCACGAAACGCCGTCATATGCGTGTCTGCAAGCGCCTTGTCTACTCTTTCCCAAATCTCTTCCGTCGGGACGCCTAAATTTTCCGGTCCGAAGGCGACATCTTCCTCAACGACACTCGCTATGATCTGGTTGTCGGGATTTTGAAAGACCATACCCGCGTTCTGCCTTATCTTCCATATAAGGCTTTCGTCCTTCGTGTCCATGCCGCACACGAGGATCTTCCCTTCAGTTGGAGTGAGTAAGGCGTTTATATGCTTCGCGAGCGTGGACTTGCCGCAGCCGTTGCGTCCCGCAATGGCAATAAAGGAGCCCTCTTCTATTTCAAGCTCTAAGCCCTTTAAGGCATGCGTTATCTGGGGCTCCTCTGAGCCGTCCGTATAATGCATATAATCATAATGGAGCTTTTCAGCCTTGACTATCACCGCTTATAAGCCTTTCCAGATATTCCCATATCTCATCTCTGCCCTGCTTGGTCTGAGCCGAAAAGACGAAGCACTTTGAATCCGCAGGCATGGATAGAGCACGCCTGATAAGCGCCGTCTGCTTTTGAAGCTGACTGCGCTTTATCTTGTCTGCCTTGGTGAGTACGACGAGCGGCGAAAAACCCTGAGAAGAGATCCAGTCATACATGAGCAGATCGTTTTTCGTCGGCTCATGCCGTATATCTATGAGCAGAAATACCGCTTTTAGATTTTTTGAACCAAGGAGGTATCTTTCGACCATCTTGCCCCATTTTTCCTTTATCTCGACGCCCGCCTTTGTATAGCCGTAGCCGGGAATGTCCACGAGATACATGCTTTCGTTTATATGATAGAAATTGATCGTCTGCGTCTTCCCCGGCTGGGAGCTCGTCCTTGCAAGATTTTTTCTATTCATAAGAGCGTTTATGAGCGAGGATTTTCCGACGTTCGACCTGCCCGCGAAGGCAACCTCGGGCTGTCCCGTATCCGGCAGCGCACTCGTAATCCCGCATACAATGTCGAGCGAAGCCGTTTTTATTATCATTTGACAAAAGCCTCTTTGATAACCTGATCCATCTTGCTGACGAAGACTACATTAAGTCCGTCCGTTATCTCCGTATCCATCTCTGATACGTCCGATCTGTTTTCCTCCGGCACGAGCACATTCTTGATGCCTGCTTTCTTTGCCGCCAGCATTTTCTCCTTGAGTCCGCCTATCGGAAGCACACGCCCTCTAAGAGTAATCTCTCCTGTCATCGCGGTATCGGCGTTGACCGCTATGTTGGTTATGGCTGAGAGCATAGCCGTCGCCATAGTAATGCCCGCTGAGGGTCCGTCTTTCGGCACCGCTCCCTCGGGTATGTGTATATGTATATCGTTTTCCGTAAAAAACGAATCTTTGATACCATACTTCTCCGCTTCCGAGCGGATATAGCTTATGCCCGCCATCGCCGACTCCTTCATTACATCGCCAAGCTGACCTGTAAGCCGCAGTTCGCCTTTTCCGGGCATTATATTGACCTCTATCTGGAGAGTTTCCCCGCCGACGTTCGTCCAAGCCAAGCCGCGCGCGATCCCTACCTCCGGCTTGGGATTGGCCTTTTTAATGTGGAACTTGCTGCTGCCGAGGAAATCCTTTAAGTTGTTTCCGTTTACGGAGACCTTTTTCACCTCATTCTCTTTTATCATCAACGCGCATTTGCGGCATATCTTGCCTATGAGACGCTCAAGCTGCCTTACTCCGGCCTCTTTCGTATATCCCGAAATTATCTCTACTATCGCCTTGTCGCTTATTGAGAGCTCCTTTTTCAATATCCCGTTCGCTTCCATCTGCTTCGGTATGAGATGTTCTTTTGCGATATGGAATTTTTCGTTTTCGGTATAACTCGTGACTTCTATTATCTCCATACGGTCATACAGAGGTCTCGGGATCGACGCCGCGTCGTTCGCGGTTGCTATGAAAAGCACCTCCGATAAGTCTATAGGCATATCTACATAGTGATCCGAAAATCTCACGTTCTGTTCCGGATCGAGCACCTCCAATAGCGCGGAGGAGGTATCTCCGCGATAATCGCTGCCGACCTTGTCTATCTCGTCCAGCAGGAAGAGAGGATTTTTCACTCCCGCCTGTCTGAGTCCTTCTACTATGCGGCCGGGCATAGCGCCGATATATGTGCGCCTGTGTCCCCTTATCTCCGCCTCGTCGCGTATGCCGCCTAAGCTTATGCGCAGGTATTTTTTATCTAAGGCACGCGCGATGGATTTTCCTATCGATGTTTTTCCCGTTCCGGGAGGTCCTACGAGACAAAGTATAGGGCTGTCTCCCCTTTTTTTCAGCGTCCGCACCGCAAGGAATTCAAGTACCCTTTCCTTTATCTTCTCAAGCCCGTAATGATCCTCCTCTAATATTAGCCTCGCCCTTGAAATATCCTCGTTGTCCTTAGACATCTTATCCCAAGGTAATGAAAGGAGGGTTTCTATATATCCTCTTATAACACCGCTTTCCGCAGGATTATTGCTACCGTATGTTTCAAGTCTTCCGATTTCCTTTAATATCCTCTCTTTTACGGAAGACGGAGCAACAAGGGCAGCTATCTTTTCCTTGTATTCATCAATATGCGAACCGGATTCATCATCTCCGAGCTCCTCACGCATCACCTTGATCTGCTCACGTATGATATATTCCCTTTGATTTTTGTCCAGACTTTCTTTTATTTTTTCCTGAAGCTCTTTTCTTATCTCAAAGACATTGATCTCATGCGCAAGCAGCTTGCACAGCCTGTCGTAAAGCTGCTTCGGATCTACGGCCTCAAGCAGCTCCTGTTCCTGCTCGAACGTACACGGAACCTGGATTATTATCTGGCTCATCATGCGTTCCACCGAATCTATCTCGGCTATCTGAGTAACCAGCTCCCGGCTTATCTTCATGCTTGCATCAGCATAGCGAAAAAAAAGATCACGCAGCTCGCTGAGCATGGCCTCTTTCTGCTCATCAGACTCAAAGCTTATCGCGGAGTCAGCAAAAGGAATGACCTCTGCTTCGAGGAAGGGAGTGCGTGAGATAAATTCCACTAACTGCGCGCGCATCTTTCCCTCAACCAGTACGCGGATAAGATTATTGGGCAGCTTTAAAACCTGTTTTATAACTCCTATAGTCCCGATCTTGTATAAATCCTCAATATCTGGGTCCTCACAGTTCATGTCCTTTTGAGCCACCATGAATATCTGCTGGTCTATGAGCATCGCCTTTTCTACCGCTTTAACTGATTTGCTGCGACTCACATCAAAATGCATTATCATATCCGGCATAACTATAGTCCCTCTAAGGGCTATGACCGGCATTACTTCTATAAGATTACTCATAATACACGTCCTTTTTTCATATTGCTGCCTTTATGCTACTACAGCCCGATTCTGTATCGGGCTGTAAATTACTATATGTCATGATGTTATTAATCGTTGGCTGCTTCTTCTATCAGCTGCTGTTCCCTTGTTACGTGGGGAGCTTCGGTTCCTTCTACCGCCTCTTTAGTCACCTCACAGCTTACTATCTCTTCATCAGAAGGCGTCTCAAACATCGTATCCATCATCGTCTTTTCCATAATGGCACGCAGTCCTCTCGCCCCCGTTTTCATTTCCAGCGCGGCGACAGCGATCGCCTTTAAAGCTTCCTTCGTAAATTTCAGCTTCACGCCGTCTAACTCAAACATCTTTTTATACTGCTTCACAAGGCTGTTTTTGGGCTCAGTCAATATCTTGATGAGAGCCTCCTCATCTATGCTGTCGAGCGTAACAACAACGGGAACGCGTCCCACAAACTCAGGTATCATGCCGTATTTCATAAGATCCTGCGGCATTACTTCTTTAAGAAGCTGGTTTGAATTTTCCCTGTTCAGCTCTCCCAGATCGGCATTAAAGCCGATTGCCTTAGTATCCTTTCGGGTCATGATTATCTTATCTATGCCCTCGAAAGCCCCGCCGCATATGAAGAGTATATTTGTCGTGTCTATCTGGATGAAGTCCTGCTGCGGATGTTTCCTTCCTCCCTTTGGCGGAACATTCGCTATCGTGCCCTCTAAGATCTTTAAGAGCGCCTGCTGTACACCCTCTCCCGATACATCTCTTGTTATGGAGGCATTCTCGGACTTTCTTGTAATCTTGTCTATTTCGTCTATGTATATTATGCCGTGCTCGGCTCGCTTTATATCTCCGTCGGCGGCCTGTATCAGTCTTAAAAGTATATTTTCGACGTCCTCTCCGACGTAGCCTGCTTCCGTAAGATTTGTAGCGTCTGTTATCGCAAAGGGCACTTTCAATATGTTCGCAAGAGTTTGAGCAAGCAGAGTCTTTCCCGAACCGGTCGGGCCGAGCATTAAAATGTTGCTCTTTTGCAGCTCAACGTCGGAATCATCTTCATTCAAAACCCTTTTATAATGGTTGTACACAGCCACAGAAAGCGCCTTTTTCGCTTCTTCCTGCCCTATCACATATTCATCGAGTACTTTTTTTATCTCTTTCGGGCGCATGAGCTTTATGTCCAGCTCATCTTTATTTAACGGCGCGAGCCCTTCTTCATCTATGATCTCTTTGCACAGCTCGACGCATTCATCACAAATATAAACTCCGGAAGGTCCCGCTATCATCTTGCGTACCCTTCCTTCCGCCTTTCCGCAAAAAGAGCATCTGATCATAGGTATGGAACTTTTATTCGCCATCTTTTCTCCATTCTTTAAAGTGTTTTAGGGTGAGTAAAATCCGGATTTGAATATATCCGCTTTCATTCACCCCATCTCTTAATATGTCTTATCTGTTTGTAATAACAGAATCTATAATGCCGTAAGCCTTAGCTTCCTCCGCCGTCATATAATTATCCCTCTCGGTATCGACAGCTATTTGCTCCAATGACTGTCCGGTATTTTCCGCTAATATCTTATTGAGTTTTTCCCTGGTCTTTATTATATGCTCTGCTACGATATTTATCTCGGTAGCCTGTCCCTGAGCTCCTCCCGAAGGCTGGTGTATCATTATTTCGGCATTCGGAAGTGCAAGCCTTTTTCCCTTGGCACCTCCCGAAAGTAAGAAAGCTCCCATACTTGCCGCCATTCCGATACATATCGTCGATACATCGCATTTTATGTACTGCATAGTATCATATATTGCAAAGCCGGCCGTAACCGAACCGCCCGGACTATTTATATAGAGATGTATGTCTTTGTTCGGGTCTTCCGCTTCAAGGAATAGAAGCTGCGCGACCGTCAGTGACGCCGTCACCGAGTTCACTTCGTCTCCTAAAAATATTATCCTATCCTTAAGAAGTCTTGAATATATATCATAACTTCTCTCGCCATGTCCTGTCTGTTCTATGACATATGGTACAAGAGCCATTTTTGCCTCCTTTTCACCTTCGTTATTCGGTCTTATCTTCAGCGGAGCTATCCGCTTCTTCCTCAACAGCATCGCTTGAGTCGGCCTTTTCAGCCTCTTTTTTGGCTTCCTCCTCGGCAGCCTTTGTAGCGGCCTCGGTCTCTACGGCATTCTTTCCCAAGAATTCCGAGGCAAGCTGTATTTTGATGTCCTCCTTGAAACTCTCCAAATATTCGTCCGAGAATAACTCTTTAAGCTTCTCAACTTCCATGCCGTAGGCAGCCGCCATCTCCTTGAGCCTTTCCTCAATCTCTTCGTCGGAAGCTTCCAGATTTTCAAGCTCTGCCACCTTTTCCAATATGAATCGGTTCTTAAGCTGTATCTCTGCCTGCGGCTTCATCATTTCCTTAGCCTGTTCTTCGGTCTGGTTCATGATACGCAGGTACTGCTCCATGCTCATGCCCTGAGAGGCAAAGTTATTTGCAAAATTGTTGAATAAAACCTCAGCCTGCTCAGAGATATGCTTATCCGAGAGTTCTATCTCTGTGTTGTTTCTCAGATATGATAAGGCCGCATCCGCAGCTGCGCCGTCTGCCACCTTATTTTTACGCTCGGCTATCTGTTCTTTTATATTCTCTTTATATTCCTCGAGGGTATCAAATTCGGAAACATCCTGTGCAAACTCATCGTCCAGCTCAGGAACTTCTTTTTCCTGTATCCGGTTGAGTTTACAATGGAAGACCGCGTCCTTTCCCTTCAGGTCTTCAGCGTGATATTCCTCGGGGAATTTAACCTTTATATCCTTTTCTTCTCCAACGGAAACGCCGACAAGCTGCTCCTCAAAGCCCGGTATGAACGTGCCGGAACCAAGCTCGAGATCTGCCTCCTTGGCCGAACCTCCTTCGAAAGCTTCTCCCTCTATTGTACCCTCATAGTCTATATTACAGATGTCCCCCATCTTCGCGGGCCTGTCTTCAACCGTGACAGTACGGCTGTTCTTATCAAGCTCACGGTCAAGCTCCTTTTTTATATCCTCGTCCGTAACCTCTCTGTCACCTATAGGAACCTCGATCCCCTTGTAGTCTTTGAGCTCAAATTCAGGATATACCGCCACTACGGCCGTATAGATGAAGGGCTCTCCTTTTTTTATGTTCTCTATCCCTATTTCAGGGCGGCTCAATATCTTAAGGCCGCTTTCCTCGGCTGCCTTCGGATAATTTTCAGAAAGAAGAATATTCGCCGCTTCCTCGTAGAAAACCTCCGCGCCGAACATCTTCTCGATCATCTGCTTCGGAACCTTCCCCTTTCGAAATCCCGGAATAGCAAAATCTTTTTTCTGTTTTATATACGCAGCCTGTATGGCTTTTTCAAACTCCTCTGCAGGCACTTCTACCGTAAGTTTAGCTGTGTTTTTTTCTTGAGTCTCAACTTTGACACTCATCTGTCTCGTCCTCCTTCGCCTTTAGCTTTTTTTATAAAAATTGCCAAGGGTTTTCTTTATTTTCAACGTCGGAAATTATAACATAGCGCATTTGAATACGCAAGAACCGCGATGTCCCCCGGACTATTTCCTTAGTTATAAACATCAACTGTTTTCTATATATTCTTTGGCACGCTCTACATAGGTTTCAGCACTTCGCCTATTTGCCGAAATCTCGTGAGACGTAAGCTCTCTTTTGACCTTTGCCGGACTTCCGAGCAGCATGCTCCCGTCGGGCGCATCTGTCTTTCCCGTTACGACCGCCCCGGCACCTATGAGACAGTTCTTTCCGATCTTAGCCCCGTTTAAGACTACGGCTCCCATGCCGATAAGACTGCCGTCTCCTATCTCGCAGCCGTGTATTACACAGCCATGGCCTACCGTAACTTCATTTCCTATCTTTACAGGTAATCCCTTATCGCAGTGTATCACACAGTTGTCCTGTATATTCGTCCGCCTGCCTATAGTAATGCTGTCCTCATCGCCGCGCAGGACGGCCCCGAACCATATGCTCGAATCCTCGCCTATCTCAACGTCTCCGCACACAAACGCGGTCTCCGCTATAAAAACACCTTCTACTTTTTTTATCCTCTTGATCATGCTCAGTCTTTCTACTTAAACATCTTTGCATACTCTTCGGTGAAATCTATCGTCGCGAAATAGTCCTTAGGAGTCTCGGCTCGCCGTATTAGCTCGAAACTGCCGTCTTCTTTTAAGAGTACCTCTGCCGACCTGAGCTTGCCATTGTAATTGTAGCCCATAGAATAACCGTGAGCTCCGGTGTCGTGTATTACGAGAATATCTCCCATATCTATCTTGGGAAGCTTCCTATCTATCGCGAATTTATCGCTGTTCTCACAGAGCGACCCTGTAACATCGTAGAGATGATCACAAGGGGCATTCTCCTTACCGGCAACCGTTATATGGTGGTAAGCGCCGTATATCGCAGGGCGCATAAGATTAGCCGCGCAGGCGTCAACACCGATATATTCCTTATATATATGCTTTTCGTGTATCGCTCTCGTGACAAGCACCCCATAGGGGCCCATCATAAAACGACCCATCTCGGAATATATTGCTACATCGTCCATGCCTGCCGGGATAAGCACTTCTTCATATGCTTTCCTCACGCCCTCTCCGATCTTGATTATGTCGTTAGGCTCCTGCTCCGGTCTGTATGGTATGCCGACACCCCCGGAAAGATTTATAAAACCTATATGGCAGCCTGTCTTATTCTTAAGTTCTACCGCCAATTTAAAGAGCAGTTCGGCAAGCATGGGATAATAATCGTTTGTGACCGTATTGCTCGCAAGGAAGGCATGTATGCCGAATTCCTCCGCTCCTTTTGACTTGAGTATCTTAAACGCTTCGAATATCTGCTCTGTCGTCATGCCGTACTTGGCGTCTCCGGGGTTATCCATTATGTCGTTTGATATTTTAAAAATACCGCCGGGATTATAGCGGCAGCTTATCGTCTTCGGGATAGCTCCGAGCGTTTTTTCAAGACTTTCTATATGCGTGATATCGTCAAGGTTTATTATAGCTCCATATTTATTCGCAAGGGCATATTCCTCATCCGGAGTAACATTGGACGAAAACATTATCTTATCTGCGGAAAATCCCATCGCGTCTGCAAGCATCAGCTCGGTCGCCGACGAACAATCGCAGCCACAGCCGTATTCTCCGAGGATCTTTATAAGCCTCGGATTCGGATTTGCTTTCACGGCAAAATATTCCCGAAATCCGGGATTCCATGAAAAGGCCTGCATCACGCGCTCTACGTTTCTCCTTATCCCCGCCTCATCATATAGATGAAAGGGCGTCGGTATGCTCGCGGCTATCTCCTCTAATTTATCTTTTGTAACAAACACTTCCTTCATAAGCGATCTCCTATAGCGATAAGCCGCGCAAAAGCAACGGCTTTTTTAGTTAAGTAATATGTTTATGTGTGAATAAATGATTCTGACAATATTCGTAATTACCGTTACACTTCGAGCAATATCTGAACTCTAAGTCCGGATTGCTGAGCTCGGTCTGACCGCATATATAACATTTATGCCGAGCTCCGCCCGAATTTTTAGCCTGACCCTGAGATTGAGCTCTTTTAAACTCATTTCTACGTCCTCTGCTCTGCGCGTTTACATAGGAGTCCCTGAACAAATTCTTTCTTGTCACAATGAAAAAAATGATCGTCGATGCAAGCGAGCAGATAATCTGTACTCTCGTATACCAGCTGCCTATGATCATATAATAAGCTAGGTACGCAACATCAAAAAACGCAAGCCATTTGATCTTTATCGGTATAAAAAAGAACAACAGCATCCGCTGTTCCGGGAAGGTCATTGCAAAGCCCAAGAAAATGGAAAGACTGACATAATATGTAGAAACCATCATGCCTATGGACATTCCTATAAGCGCCCCCTCGGACTCTGTCGCATTTGCCGAAAAGACGAAATAGATTATAAACACCCCGACTATAGTCATGATAAGCCCGAAGAATATGTATACATTATACAGAAAATCTCCCCATACCCTTTCGAGCATCGTGCCAAGCTGATAGTAACAAAACAGCATTATTATCGTGAAAATACTGAGGCTTGACGGGGGCATGAGCACCCATGAAACGATCCTCCATATTTCCCCATGCAATATGGCATACGGGTTCAGCATGAGTTTTTCGATAAACGCGCTCCCCGTAAAGCTGCTTATGGCTATCAATATGTATCCGATAACATAAGCGATTATTATATATTTAGTAAGCCCGCGTATCGCATAGCGTCCGAACTTACGCTCTAATTTTTGCAGGAA
>CAYXUB010000023.1:0-2499 GCA_964468385.1 uncultured Lachnospiraceae bacterium | reverse complement strand
TCAATGCCAACGACCTTAAGTCCGTACATGAACTTGCTGTAGGAAAGCCCGTTCATTCTGCAAGCCGCATTTATACGAGCTATCCAAAGCTGCCTGAACTGACGCTTTCTCTGCTTCCTTCCGGCATACGCTGTAGCGAGCGCTCTCATAACCGACTGCTTCGCTATCCTGTACTGCTTGCTCCTTGCGCCTCTGTAGCCCTTTGCAAGCTTGAGAGTTCTGTTATGCTTTTTCTTTGCGTTTAATCCGCCTTTTATCCTTGCCATATCCTAATTCCTCCCGTCACCATCTTACATGTAAGGTAATACTTTTTTCATGTTCTTAACATTCGTAACATCAACGACAGTCTGCTTTCTCAGATTGCGTTTCCTTTTCTGTGACTTTTTTGTTAAGATGTGGCTTTTATATGCTTTATTGCGAACTAATTTACCCGCTCCGGTAACCTTAAAGCGCTTCGCAGCGGAACTTCTTGTTTTCATTTTTGGCATTGTGATTTCCTCCTGTTCTTACTTACGTTTCTCCGCCAAGACCATAGTCATGGTCCTGCCCTCGACCTTAGGCGCCTTTTCTATGACCGCTAAGTCCGAAAGCTGCTCGGCAAAGTCGTCCAAAACATATTTACTCTGATTCATATGCGCCATTTCTCTTCCTCGAAAGCGGAGCGTAACCTTTACCTTGTCGCCCTTTTTCAGGAATTTTCTGGCGTGATTCATCTTTGTGTTCAGATCGTTCTTATCGATATTAGGCGAGAGACGTACTTCTTTCACCTCGATCATCTTCTGCTTTTTGTGAGCCTCTTTTTCTTTTCTCGCAAGCTCATATTTATATTTTCCGTAATCTATTATTTTACATACGGGCGGCTTGCCCATCGGAGCTATCTTTACAAGATCCAGATCGGCCTCCTGCGCGATCTTATACGCCTCCTTCGCGGACATTATTCCCAGCTGTGTGCCGTCTTCACCTATAAGACGCACTTCCTTATCACGGATCTGTTCATTGATCATTAAATCGCTAATGGTCTTATCCCTCCTCGAATAAACATAGAAAAAGAAAGCGGATAGAGAACTATCCGCACACAAAAAACCTCTGTAATCGAAGTAATATTTACCAAAGACGCCCGATTGCGCTTGGTGAGAGCGGATACTCTACTTTATTTACCTTCAGCAAAGTACCACGAAAACCGCCTCATGTCAAGCACAACTTAATAAATCCCGTGCAAACTTCGCAAAGAAGCAAATCTCATGTAAATTTCGTTATCAAGCTATCACTAACTTTGCAGCACCGTATATTCCGGCTTTGTTTCCAAGAGCAGCAAGTTTAAACTCCACATTCCGTGTCGGAGAAAAGGCATATATGGCGTAATACTTCTTAATGCCGTCAATGATGACCTGTCCTGCCTTGGACATTCCTCCGCCAATAACGAAAGCTTCCACGTCTGTTATGGCCGCCACATTTGCAAGCCCTTTTCCAAGATAACGGTATATAATCTCGGCTATCTCACATGCGGCAGCGTCTCCGGCTTTTACAAGATCAAACAGCTCCTTTGATGTGAAATCGGGAATATCCCTGAGCCCGCAGGGCTTATCGGGATTACTCTCCAGATATCTCTTAGCTATACTGATAACTCCCCTTGCAGAAGTATATTGCTCAAAACAGCCTCTCTTTCCGCAGCCGCACACATTCGGCTCCTCTTCCGGATCATGCACCGCCATATGCCCTATCTCCGCGCCGGCGCCGTTTGCGCCGGTATGTATCTTTCCGTCTATGATAAGCCCGCCTCCTACTCCGGTCCCGAGCGTAACCATCATTATATCGGAATAACCTTTACCGCCACCCTTCCACATCTCGCCGAGAGCAGCCACATTGGCGTCATTTCCTGCCTCTACCTTCATTCCTGTCAGCGAAGACAGCGTTTCCTTTATATTAAAGGTTCCCCAGCCTAAGTTTACGGCTCCTTTTATGGTTCCGTCCTTAAGTACGGGTCCTGGGGCATCCAAGCCTATACCGATAACGTCGTCTTTTGAAACTCCTTCCGCTTCCAGCTTCTCAAATATAGCTTCGGCTATATCCGGCAGTATATTTTTCCCATTATCCTCAGTTCTCGTCTCTATCTCCCAATCAGAGAGCAGATCCCCGACGGCAGAAAAAAATCCTATCTTTATACTGGTTCCGCCGATGTCAACGCCGAATATATATTTTTTCATTTCCATCTCTTTCATCTTTTAACCACAACTTTCCCAAAAATCAAATCACCTAGGGTTTACAGGAAAATATACTTCAGTATGAACAAGCCTTCCCTGTATCAGCTCCATAATAATATAAAAAAATCTACACGTCACTCTTTTTTGCCTAAACAAAAGTGTAGGATTACAATACATATACTGCTGTAACCGCTTTCCTCGTAGGACAGCTTTAAATGTCTTAAAAGCTTGCGGAGAGCCTTGGGATAGAGTAATATAAAAAAGCAAAAAATAAATAAGCGGCGGATCAGGGGCACCA
>CAYXUB010000022.1:0-15806 GCA_964468385.1 uncultured Lachnospiraceae bacterium | reverse complement strand
ATGTCCCTAAGAATTGAAACAAAAAAGTGTGCGCATCCACAGCGAAGCGTTTTTATACGATAGGAAATGAAATTTCCTCATATAAAATAACATACCCCGCGGCCATAAATCCGGCTGCGGGGTATGTCTAAGCGTGGGAGATCAGTTAGGTGTATTAACCAAAGTATCTTTCAAGAAGTCCCTTGAGCGCTTTGCCGTGGCGCGCCTCGTCGCGAGCCATTTCATGAACGGTGTCATGTATAGCGTCAAGATTGTTCTTCTTAGCGATAGTTGCAAGCTCTACCTTTCCGGCGGTAGCGCCGTATTCACATTCTACCCTCCATGCGAGATTATCCTTTGTCGTAGCCTTCATGTTAGGCTCAAGATCCTCGCCGAGAAGCTCTGCAAATTTAGAAGCGTGTTCGGCCTCTTCATAAGCTGCCTTTTCCCAGTAAAGACCGATTTCAGGATAGCCCTCACGGTGAGCGATACGGGCCATGCACAGATACATTCCTACTTCTGAGCACTCGCCGTTGAAATTGGAAACGAGCTGATCATAAATGAATTTCTTGTCAGCGTCGCTGATGTCAGCGTTGTTCTTAACGGTCTCGCCGTATACGCCGTACTTATGCTCGGCTGCGAGGGTCAATTCGCCCTTGACCTCTTTGAACGCTCCGGCCTTAGCATGACATACTGGGCATTCTGCGGGAGCGGAATCCCCTTCGTGAACATAACCACATACACTACATACAAATTTACTCATCTCATCTACCTTTTTTCTGTGAGCAGTTGCCCGCAGAATGCAAATCTTTAAGCCGCAAGCGTGATTTGCTTTTTCCTCTCTCTGTTTTTTTGCTGGCGGCTTTACCCTTTAAAGGGATTTTGAACAGTTTTCACAGGAACCGTAAAATGTCATCACACATTCTTCAACCATGCCGTCCAAATTTTTTGAAGCGGAATTTTTAAAGCTTTTGGTATCGAGCATATGCAAATCGGATATATTTCCGCAACGTCTACATATGAAATGGTCATGTGGCTCTACGTTGTAGTCAAAACGTAAGATACCGTCCTCCGTTACGATCTTCCGAATACGTGCCTCTTCTAAAAGGAGGGAAAGATTTCTGTAGACCGTAGCAAGACTTATGTTCGGATATATCTTTTTGATATCCTCATATACCATCTCTGCGGAAGGATGATCCGTTCTGCATTTAAGGTTTTCGATTATGGATTCTCTTTGACGGCTGTATTTTCTCTGTGGCATTTTTACATCCTTTAAATAATAATGATAACTGTTATTGATATTATACATCTAAAATTTTTATTGTCAAGGGTTTTTTAAAAAGTTTTATTTTGATTTTGAAAAATTTTTTAGCAGTCAATTCGGATAAGTTGTGATAGAATAAAAAAGAACATTTTTTCGCTGTTTTCTGCCTGCGCTTTTTTAGCAGGGGATAAGGCGCTTCTCATATAGGAGCATGAACAGATGGCGCTTCAATTCATAGCCGGGCCGGCAGGTAGCGGTAAATCCTACTACATATATAAAGAAATAATAGAGCGTTCCATGGAGCAAAAAGACGGAAGCTTCTTTATTATCGTGCCCGAGCAGTTCTCTATGGAGGCGCAAAAGGCGGTGGCGCTTCTCCACCCGACGCACAGTCTTATAAACATAGATATACTCAGCTTCAACAGGCTGGCTTACAGGGTCTTTGAAGAGACGGGTCAAAGAAGGGTATCTATACTTGAGGATATGGGGAAGCTGCTCGTGCTTCAAAAAGTGCTGAACGAGAACAAAAGCCGCTTAAAGGTATTAAAGGGCATGGCCGGAAAAAGCGGAGCGGCCTCTCAGCTCAACTCCCTACTATCCGAGATGATCCAGTATAGGGTCGATCCGGGGAGTATAGAACTCGAAAAAAAGGGCATTTCACCGCTATTAAAAGGAAAGATTGAAGACGTTTCCTTGTTAGGTGTGCGTTTCTTTGAATACATAGAGGAAAAATATCTGACGATGGAAGAAGTTCCCGAGGTCCTTAGCAGCGTGGTCGAGGCTTATGCACCGCTTAAAGGAGCGACGGTCGTCTTTGACGGCTTTACTGGCTTTGTTCCGACGCAGATACAGGTCATAAACAGGCTGCTGAAAATATGCGAAAAAGTCTATGTGACGGTGACGGCGGATAGGAGTTCGGGTCTCTTTTCAAAAAGCCCTGAATCGGATCTCTTCCATTTAAGCCATAAGACGGCTGAAACGCTTGCAAAAGGAGCAAAGGATACGGGTGTTGAGATCGAAAACGTGATCTGGGTGGAACATTCGGATAAGAGCAGATTCGGAAATAACGAGCCGCTGCACTTTCTTGAAAGGCAGCTTTTCAGGTATGAAAATAAAAGCTACGAAGAGCTTCAGGATAGGATATTCATCGGCGAGGCCTCGAACATGGCAGAGGAAGTCGAGACTGCATCAGAGATCGTTCATAGGCTCGTAAGGGAAGAAGGCTATCGATATCGGGATTTCGCCTTTGTCACCGGAGATATAGAGTTGTATGGCGAGACGGCCGAAACTGTCTTTAGGGCGAACGGCATACCCTGCTTTTCGGATAAGAAACAGAGTGTGCTCACTAACCCTGCCGTGGAATTCGTGCGCGCTTCCGTGAATATGGCGGTGGAGGATTTCTCCTATAAAAGCGTGTTCAGATGGCTCAAGACCGGAATGACACCGCTTTCGCGGGACGAGATATATCTGCTTGAAAACTATGTGCTCGCTTCAGGCATTAAGGGTTTTAAAAATTATAAGCGCGAATGGACTAAGACCTTCGTCACAATCGAAGATGCGGAGCTGAGCGTAGTAAACGCGGCTAGAGAGAAGCTGGTCGTAGCGGTAGAAGACTATATCTGTGCATTTAAGGAACGTGGGGCTGATGTGCTCAAGCGGACAAGCGCGCTATATGAGCTTATAGCTCAAAATCACATTCAAGAAAAATGCAAGGAGTTCGAGGAAAAATTTAAAGAAGAGGGAGAGTTTGCAAGGGCGAGCGAATACTCACAGATATACAGGGCGATAATGTCGGTCTTTGAAAAGCTGACGGAGATAATGCGAAGCGATAAGGTTTCGCTCAAGCTCTACAAACAGTTATTAGAGACGGCTTTTGAGGATATGAGATTGGGACTCATTCCGCCTTCGCAGGACAGGCTGCTCATAGGCGATATAGAAAGAAGCCGCTTAAACGGCATAAAAATAATGTTTTTTGCCGGGCTGAACGAAGGAGTGGTGCCTAAGACCATAGACGGTTCCGGGCTGCTTACAGAAAGCGAGCGCGCCGTCTTGACGGATATGGGCATAGCCCTTGCGCCTAGCCTCAGGGAGATGATGTACAGGCAGAGGCTGTATTTATATTTAAACCTGACGAAGCCAACGGACAGGCTATATCTGTCCTACAGCAAAAAGAGCGCAGACGGGGAGGCAGTTCTGCCCTCTTATCTGATAGGGGCAATAAAGGATCTGTTTCCGAGTATTGAGGTCGCCGTTCTTTCTAAGAGGGATATCACGCTGCGCCTTGAAACGCCTTTGGGAAGGAAACAGCTTCTAATAGAAGGCTATGAAGGGCTTACGGAAAAAGCGCTCCAGGGGGAGGTTTCGGAGTTGGCGGCAAAGTATATGCAAAAGCCCAAAACTAAGGCTGTTACCGACATGCTGCTTCGTGCCGTAAAAGAGAGGAGGCCTGAGACTAAGATACAAAAAAAGTCGGCGGAGGCGCTGTACGGAAAGAACACGCCTTATTCGGCCTCCAGGATTGAGATGTTCTCTCAGTGCGCGTTCAGACATTTCATAAGCTATGCGCTCCGACTTAAGGAGAGAGATATATTTGATTTCACGGCCTCGGATATAGGAAGCATACTGCATGATGCCGTCAGGCTTTTCTGCGAGGAGATGAAAAAGCGAGGCTGGAAGGAGCTGTCCGAAGAGGATAGGGACTCCATTGCGGACGCCACATTAAGAGCAGCTTATGACGCAAGCCCTTCGGCGGCGAACAGCTCCGGAAGGGTTTTCGATATAGCAAGGCTCGGTGCTATAAACAGAAAGACGGCTTGGAGCATTACGGAGCAGATGAAACGAGGCAGTTTCGTTCCCTACGGCTTTGAAACGCGCTTCATGCTGGACGGCACAAAGGGGATAATAGACAGGGTCGATGTCTGCCGCTTAGGAGATGTGCTTTATGTGCGCGTCATAGATTACAAGTCGGGAACAAAGAACCTGAACTTAAACGAGCTTTATTACGGGACACAGCTGCAGCTTCCACTGTATATGACGGCGGCAAGGCAGATAGTGGGCTTAAAAAACAGGGGAGCGGCGGTACAGCCCGCGGGCATGTATTATTACGCCATGTCGAATCCGATAATAGAGGTTAATGGCATAGACGAAAAGGCAGACGAAGAAAGCGTATTAAAAGAGCTTAAGCTAAGAGGTATAACAAGAAACGATCCTGAGGTATTAAGACTGACGGACTCCTCGCTCATGCCGGGGGCGAGTTCGGACATAGTCCGTATCAAGATAAATAAGGAGCTTGGAGAAAACGGGGAATATGTGTTCGACAAGTACTCTCGCGTGTTGGAAAAAGGGGATTTTTATCTTATAGAAAATTACGTAAAGACGAAGATAAAAGACGTAAGAGGGAGTATAGAAGACGGACGCGCGGATATAGATCCGAAGATAAGAGGAGAAAACGACAGCTGCGCATACTGCGCCTATAGGAGCATATGCAGATTCGACGACAAGATGCCGGGATATAAAAAGCTCCGATATGCACAGGAGGACGATGCGGCCGTATTGAAAAAAATGGCGCGAGACATAGGGAAAGACAGAGATGGCGATAGAGTGGACTGAAAGCCAAAAAAAAGTTATATACGGAAGAAATAAAAATATGCTTGTCAGCGCGGCGGCAGGCTCGGGGAAGACTGCCGTACTCGTAAACAGGATCGTTTCTCTGCTCACCGATAAGGAAGCTCCCGCAGACCTTGATAGATTCCTCATAGTAACCTTTACGAAGGCCGCCGCTGGGGAAATGAAGGAAAGGATAAGGAAGGCGCTTGAACAGATCGCTGCCGACGAGGGGGCAAACGAGCATATAAGGCGGCAATCTGTGCTGATACACAACGCCCATATAAGCACGATACACAGCTTTTGCGCTTATGTTGTCAGAAATTATTTTTTTTCTATAGGCATAGACCCGTCTTTTCGTATCATGGACGAGGGAGAAAAGAAACTCATGATGGCGGACTGCGCCGAGGAGACCTTACGGATCGCTTGTGACGAGGGCGATGAGGGGGCGATAGATTTTACGGTTGACTACAGCACGGGGAAGAGCCGAAAAGCTATAGAAGAACTTTTGATAAAGGCCTATGAGAGCGTGGCAGCAAAAGCCTGGGGCGAGGCTTGGCTTCAGGAGGCGTTAAAAGTCTACGAGGCCGATTCCGAGGAGGAGCTTTTAAAATCACCCTTTGTAAAAACGGTTGTAAGCAAGGCAAAAGGAGAGCTTGAGGAACTCAAGAACCAAGCGGAAGCATGCCTTGAGGCGGCGCGGTCTCCTAAAGGACCTGTCGCTTATGTGTCGGCGTTTGAAGCCGATATAGAGCTTTTAGACCGGCTAAATGAGGGGACTGACTTTAAAGAGCTTTGCGAGCTGTTTAAGGAAGCGAAGTTTAAGGCGCTTGGAAGGACTTCATCAAAAGACGAGGACAAAGCTCTGCGGGAGCGGCTAAAAAAAATGCGCGGAGATATAAAGGACAGTGTCAACGAGCTGAAAAAGAATTATTTTGATGTCGAGCCAAGTGAGCTTTTCAGAGAGATGAAACACTGCAAAGACCGGATTGAAAGTTTTGTAAGACTGCTTAAAGCTTTTTCTGAGTGTTTTGCGGAAAAGAAAAGGGAGAGGGATTTAGTCGATTACAGTGACCTTGAGCATATGGCGCTTTCCGTTCTAATAAAGAGAAATGAAGACGGAAGCCTCGAGCGGACACAGGCGGCAAAAGAGATAGCCGCAGGTTTCGACCACGTCATGACAGACGAATATCAGGACAGCAATGACATACAGGAGCTGATCTTATCTGCGGTATCGGGAAACGAGGACGGGCGCGAAAACCGTTTTATGGTAGGGGATATAAAACAGTCCATTTACGGCTTCAGGAACGCAAGGCCGGAGATTTTCATCCGGCGCTACGATGAATATAAGCGCGATGTAAAGAAAAGCGAAGTGATAGATCTCTATGACAACTTCCGCAGCGGCAGGGAGGTCATAGAAACGCTGAATTTTATATTCAAAAGGCTTATGAGCCACCGCATGGGAGGAGTGGATTACGACGATACGCAGGCCCTGCATCAGGGACTAAAGGATGAAAATGTTTCCGAAGAGCTGTGTTCCAAACTGCTGCTTATAGACGCAAAAGACCCGGATATAGACGATGAAAAGGACAGCGAGGAGAAGACGGAAACAGAAGCCGTCCTTATTGCAAATGAGATAAAGAAGCTTAAAAGAGAACTGTATGTGAAGGATATAGGCGGACATAGACCCTTTGATTATGGTGACTGCGCTGTGCTCGTTCGTACTACGGCCATGGCGGAGAGCATAAGCAGGACGCTTGTAAAGGAAGGGATTCCCGCTTATGCGGAGTCACGCAGCGGATATTTTACGGCGACGGAAGTGGCGTTGACTCTCAATTACATACGCATACTTGACAATCCCTTGCAAGACATTCCTTTTGTTTCGGTGCTGTTTTCCCATATAGGCGGCTGTACGGCGCAGGAGTTAGCCGAAATCAAGCTTGCCGGCAAAGCAAAGAGATATTATGATGCGGCTTATTCCTACTGCGAAGAGAAAAGCGATGATCTCTCGGAAAAGCTAAAGAGCTTTTTTAAGCTGTATTTTGAGCTGCGCGAGGAGGCGGAGCAGCTTTCGATACACGGTCTCATATACGAAATATATGAAAAGACCGGGATAAGGACCTATGCCGCGGCTATGCCTGCAGGAGCCCAAAGAGCGGCAAATCTCGACATGCTGCTCCAAAAGGCGGCGGCATATGAAAAGACGAGTTACAGTGGGCTTTTTAATTTCATAAGATATATAGAAGAACTTCAACGCTATGACGAGGACATGGGAGAGGCAAGTCTTTTTGCCGGAAGAGCCGAGGCCGTCAGCGTCATGACGATACATAAAAGTAAAGGGCTTGAATTTCCCGTTGTGTTCGTAAGCGGTTGTGGTAAGGGATTCAACAACAGAGGAGCAAGCGGCAGCGTACTGATGCATAAAGATTTCGGTATAGGGCTGGATGTAATAGATTACAAGGCGGGAAAGAAGAAAGCCACCCTGTATAAAAAGCTCATAAGCGAGGCGATAAGCGAAGAGTCGCGAAGCGAAGAGTTGAGGATACTTTACGTTGCATTGACCCGCGCCAAGGAAAAACTCTATATGACAGCGGTGGTTTCGGACCTTAAGGCAGCGATAGAAAAGGCCTTGTCGCTTAAAGGCATGAACGAAGTTGCGGTCTCAAGCTTTAACATATTAAAGGCGAAATCCTATGCCGAGCTCATCTTGCAAGCACTTTCATCTCACGAAGCCTTTGCGCCCCTTGCGCATTGGTGTGGCGAATATGATGAAAAGTATCTCGAAAGCGGAGACTATGTAAAATGTAGTGTTATATCCGCGGATAGCCTTATAAGGGAAGGAGTAGGAGAAAGGAGCAGGTTGAAAGAGAATATCGCCCTGCTTCCAGAGGCGGGCGAGGTAAAGGTATATGACGGTGGCGTGCATGACTTTTTAAATACCTTGGAGAGCTTTGACTATCCCTACAAGGAAAGTGTGAATATTCCGATGAAGATAAGCGTATCGGATATAAAACGTATGCATATCATATCCGATGAGGAGCAAAGCGGCCTTAAGACGGCTGAAGCAGAGGAGATCATTCCTTATATACCTGAATTTATGCAAGAAGAGGGCAAAGCCGTAGGAGCATACAGGGGAACGGCATATCATAAATTTTGGAAATTTCTGGATTATAAGCGGTTTACAGAAGCGGATAAGTATGAAGCAGAAAAGGTTATAAAAAGGCAGATAAGCGAGCTGGAGGATAGCGCCCTTCTTACGTTTAACGAGGCTGAAAGCATAAACATAAGTGACTTCGCCGCCTTTATAGTATCTCCGCTAGGGAAGAGAATGTACGAGGCGGATATGAAAGGGGCGCTGATAAGGGAGCAGCCCTTTACCGTGCTCATGCCCGCGGACGCTGCCGGATATGGGAAGGACTGTGATGAAGATATCATAGTACAGGGAGTCATAGACGCCTATTTTGAGGAAAAGGAAGGCTATGTGCTCGTCGATTACAAGACGGACCGAGTGCGGGACGCAGAAGAACTGAAAGAGAAATATGCTTCCCAGCTTGAGGCCTATGCTTATGCGCTCGAAAAAAGTTATCAAAAGAAGGTTTCGGAGAAGCTTATATATTCGACTCATTTAAAAAAGTGTGTTAGAATGTGAGCATATTGTGTGATGTATATCCCACAGTATGCGAAAATTGGGTAAGATTGCGGGAGTGCGAAGCAAGGAATGATTCGCAGGTATCGCAACAAAATCAGTGGTTTTGACTACTACATCATCATTTGGAACGAGGGAAGAAAGATGTATTCAGAGGAAATGTACGGATATGGCGCGCAGAGCTCGGTTATCCGCGAGATATTCTCCTATGGGCTTGCAAGAAAGGCGCAGATAGGCGAGGAAAATGTTTTTGATTTTAGTTTAGGGAATCCTTCCGTGGATCCGCCTACAGATGTTACGGTGGCTTTTAAGTCTCTTCTTGAGAGCTGTTCACCCTTGGAGCTGCATGGTTATACTCCGGCGCCTGGGGATGTTGCTGTCAGGAAAGCCATAGCCGACAACATGAACAGCCGCTACGGTACGGCGCTGAAGCCGGAAAACTTTTATATGACTTGCGGAGCGGCCGCCGCGCTTAAGATAATACTTTCGGCACTTTACGAAGAAGGAGACGAGGCGTTGACGCTTACGCCCTTTTTCCCTGAATACAGCGTATTCGCCGAGAGTTCCGGCTATGTTTTTAAACCTATACAGACCGACCCCGATACTTTCCAGCCATTGCTAGATAAGTTAGAGGCTGGGATTACGGAAAAGACAAAGCTTCTCATATTAAATTCTCCGAACAACCCTTCGGGCGTCGTTTATACTAAGGAAAACATGGAGGCTGTGTCCGAGCTCTTAAGGAAAAAGGAAGAAGAATACGGGCATCCGATCTTTATCATATCTGACGAACCATACAGAGAGCTCGTATACGGAAAGGAGCTTCCATATCTGCCTGCGTTATATAAGGATACGATCATCTGCTATTCATACAGCAAATCGCTCTCTTTACCCGGAGACAGGATAGGCTATATATGTATACCCGACGAAGTGACAAGCAGCAAGGAGCTCTACGCCGCGGTGAGTGGCGCGGGACGGGCTTTGGGCTATGTCTGTGCTCCGAGTTTTTTGCAAAAGGTTATTGAAAAATGTGTCTCATGTAAAACAGACATTAAGACATACAGGGAAAACCGAGATCTGCTTTACGGCGCTCTTACGGACTACGGCTATAAATGCGTCTATCCAGACGGGGCTTTCTATCTGTGCGTTAAGGCGCTCGAGGAAGACGCTGAAGCCTTTGCCGAAAGGGCTAAAAAGTATGAGCTGCTCTTAGTGCCCGGCGACAGCTTTTGTGCTCCGGGCTATGTGCGGGTATCGTATTGTGTAAGCGGCGAGATGATAAAAAGGTCGCTGCCCGCGTTTAAAAAGCTGATCGAGGAATATAAGGAGAATAAAGATGTCTGAGGATAAAAAAAGACTGTTTTCCGCAATGCAGTCCACGGGGAACCTGACGCTTGGGAATTATCTCGGGGCTTTGAAGAACTGGGTAGATCTCAGCGGCGAATATGAATGCTTTTACAGCGTCGCCGACATGCACTCAATAACGATAAGGCAGGAGCCGTCTCTTTTAAGGAAAAGGGCGAGAAGCCTTATAATTCTTTTTATTGCGGCCGGACTCGACCCCGAAAAAGCTTGTATATATTATCAGTCGCATGTTTCTGCTCACGCCGAGCTGGCGTGGATCTTGAACTGCTATACTTATATGGGTGAGCTGAGCCGAATGACCCAGTTCAAGGATAAGGCGGGGAAACATGCGGATAATATAAACGCGGGGCTTTTCACCTATCCTGTCCTCATGGCGGCGGACATACTTTTGTTCCAGGCGAACAGCGTACCCGTTGGAGCGGATCAGATGCAGCATTTGGAGCTGACGCGCGATATTGCCGAGCGCTTCAATAATATATACGGAGAGGTATTTACGGTGCCGGAGGCCTATATCAGCAAGCAGGGCGCGAGGATAATGAGCCTTCAGGATCCGACAAAAAAGATGTCCAAGTCGGATGAAAACCCGAACGGGAGCATATATCTGACGGATGACGCCGATACCGTGCGCAGAAAATGTAAAAGAGCAGTCACGGATTCGGAAGGCATGATGCGCTACAGCGAGGAACAGCCCGGCCTTATGAACCTCATAAATATATATGGCGCGTGTACCTCCAAAGGTCCTGAAGAGACCGTAAAGGAGTTTGAAGGTACAGGCTACGGCGTATTTAAAGAAGCGGTAGCCGACGCGGTAAACAACATTCTTTGTCCTCTCCAAAAAAGAATGAGTGAACTTGAAAAGGACAAGGCCTATATAGACAGGATAATAAAGGACAATGCGGAAAAAGCGCGTTATGTCGCTGAAAAGACGCTGAGGAAAGTTCAGAAGAAGGTGGGCTTTCCCGAAAGACCAAGATAGAGCCGGGCTCGTATGTAGATATAACAAACTACCCCTGTGTTTTGCATTTCAGGAGGGAAATAGATGAAGAAGATATTGTTTGCAACTTCCGAATGTGCGCCTTTTATTAAGACCGGAGGTCTTGCGGACGTAGCGGGAGCTTTGCCCAAATACTTTCCGAAAAGCAGATATGATATAAGGGTGGTATTGCCCAAATACCTTTGCATAGAGCGTGAATACGTCGAGAATCTCGAATATATGACCAACTTTCAGATGGATATAGACGGAAGCTCGTTCTATGTCGGTATCTTTAAGACTGTGCGTGAGGGCGTAATATATTACTTCATAGATAACGAGGAGCGGTTTCAAGGCTGTGCGCCCTACAGTGGAATGCCTTGGGACCTCGGTAAATTTACCTTCTTTTGCAGGGCGGTACTCTCAATGCTGCCAATTATAGATTTCAAGCCCGATATAATCCATTGCAACGATTGGCAGACGGCGCTGATCCCCGTATATTTGAAAAAGTGGAAGTATCCGGGCACAATCTTTGAAAAGATAAAGACGGTCATGACCATACATAACCTCAAATTCCGCGGCATATGGAATAAGGAGGATATGAAACAGATAACCGGGCTTGACGATTCGTATTTTACATATGACAAATTAGAGTTTTACGGAGCCGCGAGCCTTTTAAAGGGCGGGATTACTATGGCGGACAAGGTCACGACGGTGAGCCGCACTTATGCAGAAGAAATATGCACAAAAGACTACGGTGAAGGGCTTGATCCTCTGCTCGCATATAGAAGGGGAGACTTAATCGGCATCGTGAATGGGATAGATTATGAGTTGTATAATCCCAAGACTGATCCCAACATAGCTGCGACTTACAGCTCGTCTGCTTTTATCATGGCGAAAAAGAAAAATAAAGAGGATCTGCAAAGAAGGCTGGGACTTAAAATCGACCCGAATATTATGCTCTTAGCTATCGTTTCGAGACTGACGGACCAAAAAGGAATGGACATATTGAGCTGCATCATGAACGATCTTATGAAGGATGAGGTCCAGATCGCCGTACTTGGAATGGGTGAAAATCGCTTTGAGGATATGTTCAGATATTTTTCTGAAGTCTATTCGGAAAACGTATCCGCAAACATATACTATAGCGAGGAAATGGCTCACAAGATATACGCAGGAGCGGACGCATTTCTTATGCCCTCACTCTTTGAGCCCTGCGGATTAAGTCAGCTCATAAGCATGAGATACGGAACGCTTCCGATCGTGAGACGAACGGGCGGTCTTAAGGATACGGTCATTCCGTACTTTGAGGACAAGGAAAACGGAACAGGCTTTAGCTTTGATATATACAGCTCCGAGGCGCTGCTTGGCACGATACGCGGTGCGGAGGGGATATTCTATGACAGCAAGAATGAGTGGAAAGAGATGGTAAAAAGAGCTATGAGGCAGGATTACTCATGGAAGGCTTCAGTAAAGGAATATATGGCCTTATATAACTCTCTTTGCGAAAATTAGTGCGATGTAAAGAAGGATTGACAGTACTGATACTCGCGTGATATAAAATAAATATCATTTGAGTATTTCACTCGCAAATTCCCTTTACGTTTTTTAACAGAATATATCGGAGGCAAAATGGCAAACGAAAACGCTAAAATGGCAGCGCTTGAAGAAGCTCTTGCGCAGATTGAGAAAAAATACGGAAACGGCGCCGTTATGAAGCTAGGCGATGAAAGACGGAATATAAACGTTGGAGTTGTACCGACGGGTTCTTTGAGCTTAGACGTCGCTCTCGGGGTCGGCGGGCTTCCAAAAGGAAGGATAATCGAGATCTTCGGACCGGAGTCATCGGGAAAAACGACGGTGGCACTCCATATGGTAGCCGAAGTACAAAAAAGAGGCGGAGTAGCGGGTTTTATAGACGCTGAGCATGCGCTTGACCCTGTCTATGCAAAAAATATAGGTGTCGATATAGATGAGCTCTATATTTCCCAGCCTGACAACGGCGAGCAGGCGCTTGAGATAACCGACACGATGGTGCGCTCGGGCGCTATAGACATAGTGATAATAGATTCTGTTGCCGCCTTGGTCCCGAAATCGGAGATAGAAGGAAATATGGGCGAAATGCAGGTGGGACTTCAGGCCCGCATGATGTCGCAGGCCTGCCGTAAGCTCACATCGGGCATAAGCAAGACGAACTGTATCGTAGTCTTTATAAACCAGCTCAGGGAAAAGGTAGGGATCACCTATGGAAATCCGGAGGTTACCACAGGCGGACGGGCGCTTAAATTCTATTCTTCGGTGCGACTCGAGGTCCGTAAGATAGAAGCGCTGAAGCAAAAGGGTGAGTTTGTCGGAAACCGCGTAAGGATCAAGGTCGCAAAAAATAAGGTCGCCCCGCCCTTCAAGGAGGCTGAGGTAGATATCATGTTTGGGCATGGAATCTCGAAAGAAGGAGAGCTTATCGACCTTGCTATGGAAAAGAATATTATCCAAAAGAGCGGCTCGTGGTTCGCTTACGGAGATGATAAGATCGGGCAGGGCCGAGAAAATGCGAAGCAGTTTTTGATTGATAATCCCGACGTGATGGAAGAGATAAACGAAAAAGTAAGAGCCGCCCTTGGGCTTGCGGCAGAAGAAGATGCCTAAGGATAAAGCCAAAAAAGCGGATAAGGATGTTCTTACAAAGGCGCTTGGGCTGCTGAACCGCAAGATGTACACTGAAAAAGAGCTGCATGATAAGCTTGCTCTCTGCGGATATAGCGGCGAAGAGATAGCCTTTGCGCTTGAGTTTACAAAGAGCCGAGGTTATGTCAATGATGCTGTGTATGCCGGTGAATACGCTTATCTTAAATACCGCCAAAAAGGCAAAAAGCATATAGTTTCTGAGCTTATGAGGCGGGGAGTTGAGCCGGAGACGGCGCAAAACGCGGTCGATGAGCTTGATTACAGCGAGGCTGATATCCTATATGAGCTCCTGCTTCAAAAAGCAGGAGAGCCCCACAGAATTGAAGACAGGGAATATGCAAGGCTTTTCAGGTTTTTAGAGGGGCGGGGATTTCGCCCGAGTGACATATATAAAGTGCTCAACAGATATAAAGATGAGGGCTCTTACGATTAAAGTCATGTTAAAGTAAAGTTGCTTTCAAATATTTGTATAGTAAAAGGGTGAATTTTGTGCTATACTGTGCAATAGTATCGGAACGGTAGGAGGTTTAGGGTCGATGAAGGAAAATGAGTGTAAATTAGGAAGTTTTTGGATAAAATTTTTGGCAGTTATCGGTGCGGTAACGATAATAGCGGGAATCGCTTACGCGATATATAGATATTTTACACCGGATTATCTGGAAGATCTTGAGGACGACTTTGACGATTATTTTGAAGCCGACGACTTTGAGGACGATGACAATCCAATGGCGGATTTTGAAAAAGAAGAAGACGAAGAATAAGGCAAATGTTTTTATAGTTATGTAGGCAAACCGGGCTATATGCTTTCGCATAGCAGCAATTTATTTTTAAAAGCTGTGCGAAGACATAGGGCTCGGTTTTCTTCTACTCATTCGGAGAAAACATGAAAAAAGGCGAAATATACGAAGGCAGGGTAAAAGAGGTCTCTTTTCCTAACAAAGGGCATATAGACATAGACGGGATAAATGTGATTGTAAAAAATACGATCCCGGGGCAGCGGATAAAATTTATGATCTCAAAAAAGCGAAACGGACGCTTTGAGGGACGATTGCTGGAGCTGCTTGAAAAATCCCCTTTGGAACGCAGAGAGGCAAGGTGCAGCCTTTTCCCAGAGTGCGGGGGTTGCGTCTATCAGACGATAGATGCAGACGCACAGGCAGATATGAAATATGCTCAGGTAAAAGAGCTTTTAACGGGCGTACTTAAAGAATACGGTCGGTTTGAGGAAGAAGATGCGCTAAGCCTTTTTCGCGGTATAATCACGAGTCCCGAAATATGGGCATATCGTAACAAGATGGAATATTCCTTCGGCGATCCGTATAAAGATGGGCCACTTTCACTCGGTTTTCATAAAAAAGGAAGCAATTTCGATATACTTACGGCAAAGGATTGCGCCTTGGTGCACGACGATATGAACAAGGTCGTGGAATGTGTACTTGAGCATTGCAGCCGCGCGGGGCCTGACTATTATCATAAAACGACCCATACGGGATTTTTGCGCCACCTTTTGTGCAGAAGGTCTGCGTCGACCGGGGAAATGCTGGTTGCTCTTGTCACGAGCACACAGTCCGACTATGATTTTTTCGCTCTCTCCGAAGAACTGCTTGGGCTTAAGCTCGATGGAATGATTGCCGGCATAATGCATATGGAGAACGATTCCGTCGCCGATGTCGTCAGGAGCGACAGGACTAAGCTTCTTTTTGGGAATGATTTTATTTATGAGGAGATTTTGGGTCTGCGCTTCAAGATTACGCCCTTTTCTTTTTTTCAGACGAATACAAAGGGGGCGGAGCTTTTGTACAGCGTCGTGCGTGACATGATAGGGGATATCGAAGGGGCGGTCGTCTTTGACTTGTATAGCGGCACAGGCACGATAGCGCAGGTGCTCTCATCTGCGGCGAAAAAGGTGATAGGTATAGAGATAGTCGAAGAGGCTGTCTATGCGGCAAGAGAAAACGCTGTTTTAAACGGGCTGTCAAATTGTGAATTTTATGCCGGAGATGTGCTAAAAGTGCTTGACGAGATGGAAGAACGGCCCGACTTTTTAGTGCTTGACCCGCCCCGAGAGGGCATAAATCCAAAAGCTATTCAAAAAATCATCGACTATCGCGCGCAGCGCATAGTATATATATCATGCAAACCGACGAGTCTCGCGAACGATCTTAAGGCTTTTTTGCAGGGCGGTTATAAGGTTGAAATGATAAAATGCGCCGATATTTTCTCGAATACGGTGCACATCGAAACAATAGTGTTGCTACAAAGAGAAACCTTGTAGAAATCCTTAGATTTAGGCACTT
>CAYXUB010000021.1:0-17540 GCA_964468385.1 uncultured Lachnospiraceae bacterium | reverse complement strand
GAATCCCGTCGCCCATGATGACGTTGCTTTTTGATTTGTTTACCGATATAGTCACGGAACTTACGCAGCCGGACACCTTTTCGATAAGTTCATCTTTTTGGGGAAGGCGCTCTTTATTTATGACGAGACAAAGCGAAGTCTGACCGGTCGCAAATGCTTTCCGTATGAAAATATGCCTTATCACTCCCTTCCCGGTATCTTCTTCATAAGGCTCGACTCCGGTTTCCCTCATCCAATCCAAGATAAGATTTTTTATATCTCCAAATTCGCTTGGGCTTAAAAGACAATCGCTGCTTTCTATGATCTCATGAGACCTGCCTGCGTAAAAGCCGCATATAATAGAACCGTTCTTATCCCTGTCGACCGGATATACGGCTTTATTCCTATATCGAAATATATTATCTGAAGCGATAACATCCTCAACCTTCAGGTCTAAATTTCCTATACGCTTAAGACAAGCTTCTACTCTCTTTTTTTTGAGGGAGAGTTGAGCATCATAAGCCATTTCCTGAAGCTGGCAGCCCCCACATCTTTTTTGGGAAGGGCAAGGTGGCTTTACCCTGAAAGGAGAAGGTTTTATAATTGTGTTTACCCTGGCGTAAGCATGCGTCTTTTTGGCTTTTGTTATAAGCGCCTCTACTCTATCTCCGATAATGGCATGGCGCACAAAAATAGGGAAGCCGGAAAACTTCCCTACTCCGTTTCCCCGATCATCCTGATCGATGATATCTACCGTATAAATTTCATTTTTGTTTAACATATATCCTAATTTGGACTCATGTCCCATCCGGCACCGTCGTCCTTCTTATGTTAGATTCAAGGAATTTGCTGTACCCTAACCAGTCGGTGCATGCCGAGCTGTCTTCTACTATCTCTCTTATCGTCTCCATTCTCGCATCCGTCAAGTCGGCAAGGCTGAGAGCAAGAGCCTCCGAAATTGCCGGACGCTTAGGTGAACCGTATTCAAGTTCCCCGTGATGAGAAAGAATACAATGCTCCAATTCCCTCGCCAATATCTCAGGGAAATCTTCGATAGAGCCTATCGCCTCATGTACCATCTGATATCCAATGACAACATGTCCGACAAGCTGTCCATCGTCTGTATAGTCATTCATAGGAAAAGGCGAAAGCTCATACATCTTGCCCATATCGTGAAAAAGCGCCGCCGTTATCAGCAGGTCATAGTTTAAAAAAGGATAGGTCTTTGTATAAATATGACAAAGCCTTACAACGCCGAGCGTATGCTCCAAAAGCCCTCCGATAAATCCATGGTGGACGCTTTTAGCGGCGGAGCTTTTTTTAAGCCGTTCAATAAATTCCTTATCCTCTCTGAAAAACTTTACGACAAGCCGTTTAAGATAAGGATTCTGTATCTTTTCTATATAATCATCAAGCGCCTTTAGCATATGCTCCGGTAAGAACCTGCTGCAAGGCATATAATCGGCCACATCATATTCTCCTTCAGCCGCCTTTCTTGCTCTTCGTACCGAAAGCTGCAGGGAGCCGTTAAAAACACTCACTTCCCCTGATATATCTACATAATCGTTCGCCTCAAAATCCCCTATTGCCGGACTGTTCGTGTCCCAAACCTTAGTATCTATAGCTCCTGTCTTGTCTTGGAGCACTATATTATAATACTGCTTTCCGTTCTTTGAAACGGCAGATATCTTGGATTTGCAAAAATAGATACCGGAAACCTTATTGCCGTCTTCAAAACTTTTGATATATTTCATTATATCTCTCCCAATTCGAGTGTCAGCTCAACCTGCGAATATCCTCCTGCCACCTGTCTCATAACTGAAACGCCGATCGTCATTCCGGGTGAAAGCTCCGCAAGCATGCTTTCATACTGCGCTACGGAAAGCACCTGCTCACCGTTTATCGCGGTGATTATATCATATTCCATCATCCCTGACATCATAGCGGGCGAATTTTCCGCAATGGAGATCACGATCATTCCTATCGGTATCCCCGTCTCTGAGGATACGCTCTCGGTCACATCATATCCGACAATCCCGGCATATGCCCTCTCCGTATTATTAGAAAGGATTTCAATAAGTCCCTGTATATCTGATAAAGCAAGAGCCGTTATAGTATTTTCTGATATTTTATCGGTTTCGGGCGAAGTTATTGCTATTACAGATCCATCTAGGTTCAAAACGTCTCCTATCCCGCCACCACCTCCGGAAATATCGGTGGTCAATACAGTATATTGACAATCATAAAACGAAACCACGTTTGATGCGGAGGTTATTGTACCATATCCCAAAAAATCATTATAACCTGAGGGATTCCCAATGACCATTATAAGTTCACCTTGTTTTGCGCTATAATAAGAACCCGAAAGGGTCGCAACAGAAAGCTCCGAAAGCATATCTTCTGCAATCTCATTCTTCTTAGCTCTTACAATGGCAAGCTGTGTATTCGGATCGCTCCTTTGCAGGGTTCCGCTGATGATCGAGCCGTCCCATAACGATATCTGTATACGCGATGCATCTTCTAAAATATCGGCATATGTGAGTATATAATATTCATCGCCGGTCTCCGCAACGATAAGGCCTATACTCATCTTTTCATTTTCATAGGCTTCATTGAAATAATCAAGCTGACTCGTTATCCCCGTAACCTCAACAATACTGCGCTTAGCATTGCTTGCAATTTCGTAAAGGCTGGAATAGAGTCCCTCATATCCCTCTATGGAAATATCGTTCTCATAAATTATTTCGGTAATACTTTCCTGGAGATTCTCTTCTTCCGATGTAGACGAGCTGCTTGAAATTTCGGATATGGATGAGCTCTCTGCGCTTTCCGAAAAAGATATTTTTGAAGAATCGGAACTCTGCTCGTTTAAATCGGACTGAAGCATGGAGGAGGTGAAGACAAACACGACAGCCGCAACCAATCCGGCGGCAGCGGCCAAAACAAGCACAAAAAGAACTTTTAAAAAAAGTTTCTTTTTACTGCGTTTTTTTTCTTTTACGATCTCGTTGATAAAATCAGGCTTATTATTCTCATTATTGTATTCCATAATAAAGTCTCCGCAAAGATTTTATGATTTTATCAGAGCAGTATGAATATTTTATGAATAAAACGCCGGATATCGTTTATTATTTGTTCAAAAACGCTGATAAATACCAAGCCTTATCTTCTAATAGCCCTTTTCTAAGATAGATTTTTATTGTAGAATGAAAATCGAAAAAATAACATGTCAATTTCTGCTGAAATCCTATTGCATATAAGGCTTTAATAAAGCTATACATGGGGAGCTCTTTTGAACTCGAAAGTACTCAAAACTCTTGAATACGATAAAATATTACAACAGCTTGAAAACCACGCATACAGCGGAGGCGGAAAGGCGCTCTGCCGTTCTCTTGCCCCCTCAAAAGAGGGCGAAGCCGTCCGCACCATGCAGGCTGAAACGGCCGCAGCCCTTTCAAGACTGCTCAAGCGCGGAAGGCTCTCTTTTTCTTCCGCTTACGATATGTCAGCAGCGCTTAAAAGGACAGAACTTGGAAGCTCTCTGAGCATTTCTGAGCTTTTAATGACCGCCGCCCTACTCGAAAACGCCACTGCCGTAAAAAATTATGGCAAACGTGACAGAAATCACGTTGAGGATGATTGCCTTGATCCGATTTTCGATATGCTCATGACGGCTGATGATGTCTGCTCCCACATAAGACGCTGTATAATAGATGAAAACGAGCTCAGCGACGCCGCGAGCCCAGATCTTTCAAAGATACGACGCAGCATAAAAGTTACAGAGGACAAGATACGCTCGCAGCTCGGAAGTATGCTGAACGGCCCTTCAAGGACTTATCTTCAGGATTCGGTCATAACTATGCGAAACGGGAGGTACTGCGTCCCCGTAAAAGCCGAATACCGTTCGAACGTCCCGGGTATGATACACGACCAGTCCTCATCCGGCTCAACTGTCTTTATCGAGCCCATGGCTGTGGTAAAACTCAATAACGACATCCGACGACTCGAAAAAGAGGAAGAAAAAGAAATAGACCGCATCCTCGCGGCTTTGAGTCAGGAAGTATATGAAAATAAAGAAACTATCGAAACCGATTCGCGCCTGCTTATAAGACTCGATTTTATCTTTTCACGTGCAAGCTATGCACTTGAAATGGATGCCGGTGAACCTCTCATTGACGAAAGCGGCCATACTGCCTTAAAAAAAGCCCGCCATCCTTTACTCGAAAAGGACGCTGCCGTCCCGATAGATATAAGAATAGGCGAAGATTTCGATATGCTCGTTATCACGGGACCCAACACCGGAGGTAAGACGGTTGCGTTAAAAACGATAGGGCTTTTGACACTGATGGCTCAATCCGGACTTCACATTCCTGCCGCAAGCGGCTCCCGTATCGCCATTTTTGATGAGGTCTATGCCGACATAGGGGACGAGCAGAGTATAGAACAGTCGCTAAGCACCTTTTCGTCCCATATGAAAAACGTTATATCGATCTTAAAAAAGGCCAATCAAAACTCTTTGGTCTTGTTTGACGAGCTCGGCGCGGGTACCGACCCTGTCGAAGGCGCAGCCTTGGCACAGGCCGTTTTAGAGCATTTACATAAAATGCATATAAGAACCATAGCTACGACGCATTACAGTGAACTTAAACTCTACGCGCTTTCTGAAAGCGGCGTTGAAAACGCTTCCTGTGAGTTTGATGTGCAAACGCTCCGTCCCACCTATAAGCTGCTTATAGGTATTCCCGGGAAAAGCAACGCCTTTGCCATCTCCAAAAAGCTCGGGCTTCCCGACTATATAATCGATGCCGCCCGCCGTCTCATAGATGAGCAGAATGAATCCTTCGAAGACATCATATCCGAGCTTGAAAAAACACGTGCCGGCCTTGAAAAGGAGCGTTCCGAGGCGGATAGGCTTAAGGCGGAGGCGGCTGCCATCAAAGCAGAGCTTGAAAATAAGAACAGGGATTTTTCCGAAAAAAAGAGCGACAAGTTACAAAAAGCCAACGAGGAAGCCTATGCCGTACTAAAAGAGGCTAAGGACTATGCGGATTCGGTTATGCGTCTTTTTCAAAAGACGGCAGCTGCCCCTCCAAATATCAAAAAACTGGAGCAGACAAGGGCGGAGCTTCGCAAAAGGTTGGACAAGACAGCCTCAGATATGAACGTCCCCTCTGAAAAGAAACGTCCGAAAAAAGAACTTAAGCCTTCGGATTTATCTATAGGCGAAGCTGTAAAAGTACTTAGCATGAATCTGGACGGAACGGTATTGACACGCCCGGACAGCAAAGGCTATGTCCTTGTGCAAATGGGCATTATGCGCTCTAAGATACATATATCTGAACTCGAGCTTATCGATGAAAAAAGCGCAGAAAAAAAGAACGTATCCGGCAGTGCCGGAAGCTTAAAATTTTCAAAATCCCTTTCAGTCTCACCCGAAATCAATCTCATAGGAAAAACCGTAGATGAGGCCATAGCTGAGCTCGATAAATATTTAGACGATGCTTATATGGCACATTTGCCCGAAGTCAGGATCGTACATGGCAAGGGCACAGGAGCGCTTAGAAAAGGTATTCAATCCTATTTAAAAGGACTTTCCATAGTTAAGGAGTTCGGCCATGCGGCCTACGGCGAGGGGGACTCCGGGGTTACCGTTGTAAAATTCAAAAACTGAGATTTGGAGGAATTTATGCTTAATAGACAAAAGGTTCTGATAGTCGACGATGACAACAATATCGCGGAGCTTATTTCGCTTTACCTCACCAAAGAATTCTTCAACTGTAAAATCGTAAATGATGGTGAAGAAGCTTTAAAAGCCTTTTCTGACTATTCTCCGGATATAATACTCCTTGACCTGATGTTGCCCGGAATGGACGGCTATCAGGTGTGCCGTTCGATAAGACAAACGTCAAACGTCCCTATAATAATGATGTCCGCAAAGGGAGAAGTTTTTGACAAGGTCTTGGGACTTGAGCTCGGCGCCGACGATTATATAATAAAGCCCTTCGACTCGAAGGAAATGGTTGCCAGGATAAAAGCTGTGCTTCGCAGATATAACGCTCCGTCCTATCTTGAAAACAAAGCAGACGAAGACAGGGGAAAGTATGTTGAATATCCCGCTCTCAAGGTCAGCCTTTCAAATTATTCCGTTATATATAATGAAAAAACCGTAGATATGCCGCCAAAAGAATTAGAGCTGCTCTATTTCCTCGCTTCATCGCCAAATCAGGTATTCACACGCGAACAGCTTTTGGATAATATATGGGGCTACGAATATTTAGGAGATACTCGCACGGTCGACGTGCATATAAAAAGACTGCGCGAAAAAATAAAGGATAATGAAAACTGGGCTATAAGCACTGTTTGGGGAGTAGGATATAAATTTGAGGTCAAAAATCGATGAAACACAGCCTCTCTTTTAAATTTATAATCATATACGTGATGGTTGCATTGGCATCTTTTATTCTTATATCCACCCTAGGAAGCTATCTCGTCGAAAACTGGCTGATTTCTAATGCAAGTATATCTATGTATGAGACCGCAAATGAAATCGCCGCTGAATATCGTGATAAATCTCTTTCTACAAAAAGCGAGACCGATTATTCTGCTCTTGATATAGCTGCCGCCATGGACGACGTGAGCATACAGATAATCAATAACCGTGGAACAGTCTATCTGGACACTTCAAACGAATACGACGACTATAGTTATATAGAAGGCTTCGACCCATCCTACATAAACTCCGGTTATTATATCATCGGAGACTTCTTTGACACCTTCGAAGAGGATACGCTTACGGTACTTGTCCCCATCACCTCAAACCTCACTATAAGGGGCTATGTTGCAGTCCACAGAGCTATGTCCGCGGTATATGCTGAGAGGGAAAGCATCCTCGTCATAATGCATCTGGTCGAGTTGATAATTCTCTTGTTCACACTCGTGCTGCTCATTTTGATGAACTTGTGGATATTCAGACCGCTGAAAAAGATAAGCTTAGGAATACAGCAGATTTCCACGGGAGATTATAAAAGTCCGATCAAGTTAAAACAAAATGATGAAATAGGTTATCTTGCCGAATCGATAAACTATATGGCTACGCAGCTCAGCAAAACAAACGAGGATCAGCGCCAATTCATCTCAAATGTCTCACACGATTTCCGCTCTCCTCTTACCTCGATAAAAGGATATGCCGAGGCCATAAAAGATGGAGTGATACCTCCAGATATGCAGGATCGCTATCTCGATATTATTCTTTCGGAGACAAAAAGACTCACAAAATTGACTCAGGAACTGCTCCCATTGGATGGTATAGACAGTAAGGTCCGTAAGATGAGTTATAATGATTTCAATATAAATAAGCTCATAAAGGATACTGCGCTTTCATTTGAGATCACTTGCAAGAACAAAAATATAAAAATAAATCTGGCGCTGGAAGGAAACGAACTGATAGTACACGCCGACTACGGCAAGATACAACAGGTTATGTACAACCTGATCGACAATGCGCTGAAATTCAGCCACAATGGATCTTCAATAGATATAGAAACAAGTTATAAAAACAAAAAGGCCTATATTTCCGTCAAAGATCACGGGGTCGGCATATCCAGAGAGGATCTTCCGAAGATATGGAACAGATTTTACAAGGCCGATTCCTCAAGAGGCAAAGATCGAAGCGGTTCCGGCTTGGGACTGTCCATCGTCAGGGAGATAATCCAGTCCCATGGCCAGAAGATAAACGTCGTAAGCACGCAAGGGGTGGGAACGGAATTTTCCTTCACCCTCGATGCCCCCGCCGAAAAAAATGAGGATCAGTTCATTATCTCAAACAATGATATTTGATCCGTTTCGGACAACTCCTGAAGTATGCCTGCCTGCACAAGATAATCGGTAATGGTCTTGCTCACCTTTGTTCTGTTGCGGAAATTCTCAAGAGAAGTGAACTTTCCCGCGGCAGCCGCCTGAACAACGGCGTCCGCTGCCTTGTCCCCCAAACCGTCTATCGAATCGAGCGAAGGCATGATCTTTCCGCCTACGATCTTAAATTTATGCGCATCGGCTTCATAAATATCAACGGGAAGGAAATCAAAACCGCGCGCATACATTTCCCGTACGATCTTCATATCCCGCAAGGTGTCCTGCTCTTTTTTTGAAAGCTCCGAACTTCTGCGTGTGTAATCATCAATATATTCTAAAAGCCGCTCCTTCCCCCTGCACATTATGTCGTAATTAAAGGCAGAGGCCCTTATCGAGAAAAATGCGGCATAGTATGCCAAAGGATGATATATCTTATACCACGCTATCCTGTATGCCATCATGACATAGGCGGCAGCGTGCGCCTTTGGGAACATATATTTGATCTTGTTGCAGGACCAGATATACCAATCGGGAACTCCATGCTCTCTCATCTCCTTCTCCCAGTCCTCTTTAAGCCCTTTGCCCTTTCGTACGTTTTCCATTATGGTAAACGCAAGCTCACTATCGAGTCCTTTTTCAATAAGGTAGATCATTATATCGTCACGCGTGCATATGGCCGTCGATATTGTAGCCTTCCCATCGGCAATAAGCGTCTTGGCATTTCCTACCCAGACGTCTGTGCCGTGCGAAAGTCCGGATATCCTGACAAGATCAGAAAAAGAGCTCGGCTTCGTGTCCAAAAGCATTTGTATGACAAATTCCGTACCGAATTCAGGTATGCCTAAGCAGCCGAGACGGCAGCCTCCTATATCCTCCGCTTTGATCTTTAACGCTTCCGTCGTCTTGAACAAAGACATTACGCTTGGGTCATCGAGGGAGACAGTCTTCGCGCTTACACCCGTCATGTCCTCAAGCATTTTTATCATCGTGGGATCGTCGTGCCCGAGTATATCCAGCTTCAGCAGATTTTCGTCTATGGAGTGATAATCAAAATGCGTCGTGACCACACCCGATGAGGCATCATTTGCAGGATACTGCACAGGGGTAAATGAATTTATATCCTCCCCATGAGGAAGAACTATAATTCCGCCCGGATGCTGTCCCGTCGTCCTCCTTATACCGGTACAACCTTTGACTATTCTGTCTATCTCACAGCTTCTTTTATATTCACCCTTATTTTCATAATATTTTTTTACAAAGCCGTAAGCCGTCTTTTCGGCAAGGGTACCGATGGTGCCCGCCCTAAATGTCTGTCCCTCTCCGAAAATAACCTCTGTGTATTTATGGGCATTGCTCTGATACTCTCCCGAAAAGTTAAGGTCTATATCCGGCTCCTTATTTCCCTTAAAACCTAAAAAGGTCTCGAAAGGAATATCAAAGCCGAGCTTTTGCATAGGCGCGCCGCAGTTCGGGCAGGCTTTATCCGGCATATCCGCCCCGCATCTTCCGGCAAAGGAACGCACCTCCTGCGAATCAAAATCCGCATAGTGGCATTTCGGGCAAAGGTAATGTGCTCTTAAGGGATTTACCTCCGTTATGCCTGCCATAGTAGCGACGAAGGAAGAGCCGACCGAGCCCCTTGAACCGACCAAATATCCGTCTTCGTTAGATTTTGATACTAGCTTCTGAGCTATTATATACATAACGGCATAGCCATTGGAGATGATAGAATTTAGTTCGCGTTCGAGCCTGTCTGTAACAACTTTTGGCAGATCTTCGCCGTATATCTTATGTGCTTCTTTATAACATATGTTTCTGAGATCAGTATCGGAGTTTTCGATAACAGGTGGGAATTTACCCTCCCTTATCGGCGATATTTTTTCGCACATATCGGCTATAAGCTTCGGATTTGAGATGACCAGCTCATGCGCCTTTTCATCGCTCAGATACGAAAATTCAGCAAGCATCTCGTCCGTAGTATGAAGATAAAGCGGCGGCTGCTCTTCCGCGTCGGAATATCCTTGTCCGCTCATGATTATCCTGCGGTAGACCTCGTCCTGCGGGTCGGTAAAATGCACATCTCCCGTAGCGACGACAGGCTTTTTGAACTCCTCTCCAAGCTCAACGATTCTTTTGTTTATCTTACGCAGATCTTCCTCACTGCCGATTTGATCCGATTGCTCATCTCCTATAAGATACGCACTGTTTGCAAGCGGCTGTATCTCAAGATAATCGTAGTATTCAACTATGGAGCCTATCTCCTGTCCCATAGCCCCTCGCACAAGAGAGGAATAGAGTTCGCCCGAGGCGCAGGCCGTCCCAAGCAGCAGCCCTTCCCTGTACTTTGAAAAAAGCGATTTCGGAACGATAGGATGCCTATAGAAATATCTGAGATGGGACTCCGATATTATCTTATAAAGATTTCTTCGCCCTTTTTCGTTTCTTATAAGCGCGACCGCATGATTGGGATGCAGACGTTTTATTGCCTCGTCGGAAAGCACTGCCTTTTCATTGAGTTCGTCAAGATTGTTTATCCCTTCACGGGAAAGCATTTTGCACAGTTTTATAAAAATCTCCGCTGTAGCTTCGGCATCGTCCACGGCTCTGTGGTGATTTTTAAGCTTTATGTCGAGATGTTTCGCAACAGTGTCGAGTCTGAATCTTGACAGTCTCGGTAATAGATACCGAGAAAGCGAAACCGTATCTACGAGCGTGGCGCTGAAGTTTATACCCAGCTTCTCGCTCTTATTCTTTATAAATGAATAATCAAAAGAAGCGTTGTGGGCGACAAGCGCCGCATCTTTGCAGAAATCTAAAAATTGGGGAAGCACCTCCTTAATGCTAAGGCTGTCCGCGACCATTTTATCATTTATTCCCGTAAGCTTCTCGATACGCAAAGGTATAGGTATCTCAGGATTTACAAAGGTAGAGAACCTATCTATGATCCTTCCATCGCATATCTTTACCGCCCCGATCTCTATTATCTTTGAATTTATTGGAGAAAAACCCGTCGTTTCTAGGTCAAAGACCACAAATTCTCCGAAAAGAGACTGACCTTTAGGAGCTTGAACAATTTTTTTCGTATCGTCTACCAGATATATCTCGCAGCCGTAAAGCACCTTAAAGGGTGAGGAGATTTTATTCAGTTCAGCCTTTGAAAGCTCCGGATGTTCTTTTCCATACTGCTCCCTGTACTCTTTATCTATAGCTTCCATTGCGTGATTTGCATCAGGAAAAGCTTGGACTACGCCGTGGTCGGTCAACGCTATCGCCTGATGCCCCCAGTCATAAGCACGTTTTATAAGCTCCGCGACGTCGGAAACCCCGTCCATATCGCTCATCTTAGAATGGCAATGAAGCTCCACCCTTTTTTCTTTAGCCGTATCACGCCTTGCTTCCTTAAATGAGCTTATCTCCTTTAGACCGGATACATATGAAATGATAAGCTCGTTCGCATAGGAATCGACCGAAGCCTTACCTTTAAGTTTAACGGATATGCCGGGCCTTATCCTCTCAAAAACCTGTTCGAACTTTTCGGGGTCCAAACACATCTTTACCTTTATGGAGTCTGTATAATCGCTGATCGCAAAAATAATAAGCGTCTTTCCGTTTTTAAGCTCGTGTGTTTCCTTAGAAAACACCTCGCCTCTTAAGACGACGGCTCCTGAGCCCTCATCTATATCGCTTATGTCGATAGCTTCTTCTTTTATTTCATTCCCATAAATGAGCTCGGCTGATTTCTCCGAAGCTTTTTTGCTCTGTTTAGGCGCAGGCACGCTATCATTTACGGTAATTTCTCCCTTCGCGCTCTCTTCTGCCCTCTTTAAATATCGTTTACTGTCGTCATCTTTAAGTTCCCGGCTCTCATAGTCTTCCTTTGAAGAGAGAGGCCGGGGCAAATACTTTAGTTCACAGCGAAGATCGAATCCTGCCCTTTCTTTAAAGACGGCCTCAATATATCCTGCAAGCTCAAGTTCTTTTCCCTCAACCATATCTTCCATGCAGACATTCAGCTCAATTTTATCTTTTAAAAAGACGCAGTGGGAGTTTTTGAACAGATGTGCAAGGACGGGACTCTTCCCCTCCAATTCGTAGAGCATGCTTGGCATATAGCTGTTAAAAAAAGTTTCCGGATCATATTGTTTGGAAAGAGCAAAGGATTCGTGGATAATAACCTCTAAATCATAGCCATAGAAAAGCTGCCGCGCAATGAGCTCCTCAAGCTTCCTCAGATGCTTTTTATGTATCCACTGATGGGAGCTTATGAAAATATCCAAGACACGGCTTGCCCTATTGAAGCATACTTTGTAGACATCGATTATATCTGTTATTTCTAAAAGCTTTTCATCTATTTTCAGTTTAGGAAATGTGCTATTAAAATCCTTAACCTCAGTCTCCATCTCAGCCTTTTCCCCAATTGTCCAGTTCGTGTTTTAAGGTAATGAGCAGCTCATCTTCGGGAACTTTTTTTATGATCTTTCCTTTTTTAAAAAGCAGTCCTTCCTTAGTGCCTCCGGCGATGCCAAGATCAGCCTCCCTCGCCTCTCCCGGCCCATTTACGGCGCAGCCCATAACGGCGAGCTTTATATCGTAGGGATAGGCCGCCGCAAGCTCCTCCGTTTTTTTCGCAAGAGAAATAAGATCTATATTCGTCCGTCCGCAGGTGGGGCAGGCTATGACATCCACCCCCGCATTTTTGAGCCCAAGCGACTTAAGGATCAGTCTTGCGGTCTTTATCTCCTCGACGGGTTCCGCGCTCAGCGAAACACGAATCGTATCTCCTATGCCATTATACAAAAGAGTGCCGAGCCCGACAGCGGATTTTATGCTGCCCGCAAATGCCGTTCCCGTTTCTGTTATCCCTATGTGTAAAGGATAATCGGTATGTTTCGCAAGTTCGATATACGCATCTATACACATACGCACATTGGAGGATTTTATACTGACAACTATATTGTCGTAGCCCGCAGCCTCTATAAGTCCTATCTCTTTTAGAGCGCTTTCCACAAGCGCCTCGGCGCATACGCCTCCGTATTTTTCCAAAAGGCTTTTTTCTACAGAGCCGCTGTTTACCCCCACTCTTATCGGTATGTTTTTTTCTTTTGCGGCCTGCGCAACGGCTCTGACCTTTTCTTTGCCTCCGATATTGCCGGGATTTATCCTTATCTTATCCGCCCCTGAGTCTATCGCTGCAAGCGCAAGTCTATAATCAAAATGTATGTCCGCAACAAGCGGTATGCCTATTGCCTTTTTTATGGTTTTCAAGGCAGAGGCCGCTTCCTTCGTGGGCACGGCGCAACGTACTATTTCACAACCCGCACGCTCAAGCTGCCTTATCTGAGCAATGGTAGCGTCTGCATCCTCAGTACGAGTGTTAGTCATAGACTGTATGAGAATAGGATTATCTCCTCCTATAAATCGATCTCCTATTTTTATGGTTTTGGAAAATCTGCGCATATCAGCCCCTCTTATATTTAACAAAGCGATAGCCTACACCTTCGTGCTCCAGTCTTTCGCTCTGCTCATAGATGTGCCACGCCGGATCACTTTCTATATCCGGAAGAAAAGTATCCGCTTCGAAGTCTTCATCGATCTTTGTTATATAGGCTCTGTCGCAAAAAGGAAGCAGCTGTTTGTAAATGCTCCCTCCGCCGATAACAAATATCTCCTTATCGGAATACTTAGCAAGCTCATTCTTTAACTCGTCAACGCTGCCGACTATGATCGCGCCCTCTTTTTTGTATGTATCATTATGTGTCAGAACGATATTTATCCTGTTTTTTAAAGGCTTTCCCCCCGGGAAGCTCTCGAGAGTCTTACGTCCCATCACGACGACATTGCCCGAGGTAGTTTCACGAAAAAACTTCATATCCTCGGGAATTGAAACCAAAAGCTCATTATCCCTGCCTATGCCCATGCTCCGATCTGCGGCTGCAATAAGTATCATCTCTTTCTCCTTGTCAGACGGCTATCGGTATGTTTTCTATTTGAGGCCCGAACTTATAATCCTCTACAATAACGTCATCTATTGTATATTTGTAAAAATCTTTTATCTCGGGATTTAGACTTACTTTTGGAGCGGGATAAGTCGGCCGACTTATAAGTTCTTTTATGTATGGCACATGTCTGTCATATATATGCGCGTCTGCGATGACATGTACAAGCTCACCGGCCTCCATATCCGATACCTTCGCAAAGGCCATCAGCAAAAGGGCGTATTGGCAGACATTCCAGTTGTTTGCGGCAAGCACGTCCTGTGAACGCTGATTAAGTATCGCATTCAGCCTGAGCTTATCGCTCCCCTTTTTCTGTTCCACATTAAAAGTCATGGAATATGCACAGGGATAAAGTGCCATTTCACTTAAATCCTGATGTACGTACATATTTGTCATTATACGGCGGCTGAAGGGATTATTTTTCAAATCGAACAGTACCCTGTCAACCTGATCCATATGTCCTTCTTTATACTTATGCTTTACACCCATCTGGTATCCGTAGGCCTTGCCTATCGAGCCGTTCTCATCTGCCCACTCATCCCAAATGTGGGGTTTTAGATCCTTTATATTGTTTGATTTCCTCTGCCATATCCAAAGCACCTCGTCGAATGCAGATTTTATCGCTGTTCGACGCAGCGTAATAGCAGGAAATTCTTTGGAAAGATCATATCTGTTTACGATACCGAACCTTTTTATCGTATATGCCGCCGTCCCGTCCGGCCACTTAGGGCGAACTTTTTCGCCTTTCGTACTCGTCCCGTTCTCCAGTATATCTTTACACATATCTATAAAAATCTTATCTGCGTAACTCATAATCCACCCTTCCACAAAAAGACTGGAAAAATTATAACACAGTAAAATTTTTTTTAAAAGCGGCGCTTACGTTTATAAAGCCTATAAAGGAGCACTGAGCTACCGCCTCCTATAGCCAACATTAGAACAAAGGCTAATAATCCGCTTGTGTCTCCCGTTTGCGGTTCGCTTGATGTATATGTGGTTATTATTTCAGGAGTTTCTTCTAAGGGATCTTCCAAATCTTCTATTTCAGCTATTTCGGTTTCTTCCGCATGATTGTCGAGCGTCCCTAAATTTATACTCACCTTATCGCGGTATACACTGAATGTAAGGCTTATCAGCTCATATCCTGCATTAGACTCGCCGGGTAATTCTTCTAAGAGGTAATCGTCGTAAGGCAGGGCACCTAAAGCATCATCTGCCTGCGCGCCGTTCTCCTCGTCGTTGTAACCGTTGAACCAAATACCGTCCTTAGATGTCTCCCCTCTGTTAGTATTTTGGCTGTGCGGGTTCCACGAGCTCGCGGTAGAAGCCTGTCCATTTATATCTGTTACTATAATGTGACTTTCTCCCGTCGTAAGAGAGCTTATCCTAAAAGCCACATTTGCGAGCCTTGTCATATTGGAAGAATCCGTCGTGTCGGCTACCTTTACCAGTTCAACGTCGCCTCTTTTTATCCTATCGGATATCGAAGCCTCGCTGTTCGTTAAATCAACGATTATTCCCTCTTCATTAATACTAAAAATAGTCTCAGTCTTGCCTTCTATCAGGTATCCGTCCGGGGCCTTAGTTTCAACAAGTTTATATATGCCATACGAAAGATAATCCTCGGCCGTTTCTATATAACCGTCTTCGTCGGTCTCAAAGTTTGCTATCTCTTCTCCCGGCGCATATTCAACACCGTCAACGTTTACACTAAAGTTACTTTCGTTATAGAGAGTAATTTCAGCTCCTTCAAGCGTAGCTGCTCCCTGCGCCTTTGCAAATGAGGTCTCATAGTCTATCTTATTTATAATAAAGCCTCCGCGAATTTCAACGTTTGAAACCATATATTCGTTGCCGGCTTGTACTGTCGCTATATCATTGCTTCCGCTTACCTGCGACAATAAGAACGTTCCTTCCTTTACTTCACCGCTTGACAAAAACGTGAGGGTTGAACCTTCAAGCTTATATCCTTCGGCGGCTTTTGTTTCCTCTATAGTGATAGTTCCGATAGGCAAAACCGGAACGCCATCCATATAATACAGAGGATCGCTTAATTCAGACACGAGATACGTATCCGTCAGCAGGCTTTGATATGCGCCGTCAGAAGACTGTTTTACTTCTATTACCCATGTCCTTGTTGCAGTAGCAGGGAGATTATTTTCATCGTAATATCCGTCATAATACTTGATCGTAAACTGTGCCCCTTCAAGAGAAGCTACATCATTATCTCCGTTGAGGTCTCCTTTTGCTGTTTTTGTAATAGTTATTCCTATAGGGTCATTAAGGGGAGTTTCTTTTAAAAACACTTCTGTCTCTTCTCCGGCTGAAACGCTTATCGTATGGATAGTCGTATCTATTGCATATCCCATTGAGGCGCTTATTTCTGCAACATAATATGTTCCGGCTTTAAGGCTTACAGTGTCAGTGTTGCCGCTTGCGTCCGTTGTAAGCGTTGCTACTTCACTCCCTGTAGCCGTGCCGTTTCCAAGTGCGCTTTCCGCCTCCGAATAAGACGAATAAACACCATAGACCGCGTCTTCAAGGCTATAGCAATCATTATCATTCGTAATATCGGTATTAGAAGATGATTTCACAAGGCTTAGTTCCCCTTTACTTGGAGCAAGAGGAAAAATATACCAACCTACACCTGCAGATTTTCCCGTAACATTAGATATTTGATTGCCGTCTAAAACAACGGTTGAGCCAAGTCCGTTTGTCGTGTGTGTGGAGTTCCAATATATTTGAGCCTCATTTGTTACCTCTACCTCATCAGGATTCCAATAAATTCCGATATGATTATCGCGCGTATTTCCGTATTCGTCCTCTCCCGCAATTGGAGTTATTGACATGATTATAGTCCCGTCCTCTACTATTCCTTCTTCTACAAGCTGTTTTAGCCCGGACATCATATCATCGTAAGAACTATAATAATAGCTCACAAGCTGAGAGTTTATTTTTGCAGCTCCAAAGGTTAGAAAAGAATTATAATCTATCCCGAGGTGCCCGGGCGAAGGATTTCCCGAATAATCAACTCCTCCTGTGCTGTAATTCATGCCAAGCGAATTAAAGTATGCGCTATATTCTGCCGCATCGCTCGGTATCGCACCGTTTGTATATGCATCCCAAAAAGTTCTAAGCACAAAACCGGCACAATTAAAGCCATAGCCATAGCTGTAGCGCGTGGTATCCGATATAGGGGTGTTGGCTTTCCAATAGTCATAGCCTAGCTTCGAATCGCTTGTAACTCCGGAATAACGTGTTCCAATATAATCATCGGCGTTATTTGTCAGCCAGTTTTGATAATCTTGGGTCGAAACTTTAAAAAAATCATTTATATATACTTTTTCTCCAGACGAAGACGCCAAGATAGAAGTAAACATAAAGCACAAACACGCAACAATGAGAATAGATGGAAAAAGAATTTTTTTAAATATAGAGTTTAACAACATAAGACTCCTTTCGTAGAAATGATAAAAGATATGAATAAAGTGTTTAGGTGTTTTGGCCTTGAAAAGCGGCCGGAAGAAGAATAATTAAGAAAAGAAGTTTAGAATATTTCTCTTTTGAGAATGTTTTAAGACTATCATGAGTCATATAGGGCTGTCAAGAGTGTTATTTGTAAAAAAAAGAAATACCGGATATGGTATTTCTAATGCATAAAAGGCGCAGACCGGATTTGAACCGGTGAATCAGGGTGTTGCAGACCCACGCCTT
>CAYXUB010000020.1:9512-17717 GCA_964468385.1 uncultured Lachnospiraceae bacterium | reverse complement strand
CATCGGCGCTTCCCGTATACTGGCCTGCCGAGTCGTCCCATGTAAGCTCTATACCATGCTCTAAAACATACGCTTCTTGACCTGACATAAAAACAGTCTCGGATATGAAGGAATCCGAGCCGTGAGGCACTGTCCAGCCGCGCGTATAAAACGGTACACCAAGCACAAGCTTCTCGGCGGATACCTCCTCCAGAGTGTCTATGATCCCCTGCTCAACATAAGTCAAAGAAGCGACCGAACCGTAATCTGCCGTATAAGCCGTATGCTCGTCATAGCCCATCATTATCACATAATCTACTATTTCGTTTTGCGCGTCGCGCCTGTAATGAGAAGTGTATCCGGGAACGTAATTGTCCACCGAAACGATTATACCTGAAGCGTGCGCCTGCTGTACAAGTTCCCGTAAGAATTCTATGTAAGCCGGGGCGTATTCCTCACTTATATCTTCAAAATCAATATTAATACCATCTATATCGTTTGTCAAAACGATATTCAATAATTGAGATATGCATCTCTGCCTGTTTTCATACGATGAGAGTATCTTTCCGGTACTCGAATCCTCTCCTTCGTAGCCGGACACCAGTGCCCAGACATAAAGGCCATAGCTTTCCTTTGCTAAACTGACATATCCGGCGTCCGCCAGTGAAGATATATTTCCTTCAGTGTCAGCCACAGAAAACCACGTCGGACTTATCACGTTCAATCCGTTCACTCCATCCATTATATCTGTAAGCATGGCGTTGGAATTAGCGTTTCCGATATAATTCCATGCCATTCTTACCGTTTCTCCGATACTGAGCGGCTCAAAAACAAGTTCCTCGTTGTATGGTATTTCAATTTCCTCCTGCGTCTGTGCCACATATTCCGTTCTTATATAGCCGATATGCCCGTCGGACGACGCAACATAGCTCCAACCGTCTTCATCCGACAACAGCACAAGCAAATCCCCCTGAGAAACGCTTGTCGCTATCTCCGCCTTCACCGAATCTGAGGTTCGCATCACCGTATCCTCAGCCACACTCACATATGAAAATCCTTCCGTATCCGTCGTTATGACTATACGATAAGGTTCTTCGAAACTCGCAAGAAGTATGTTGGAATATTCGCTTATACAATCAACTGAAATAAAATATTCACCCTTCGTATCCTTATAGAGATACCCCGTCCCATCTCCTACGCTCCAGGTATAGGTCTGCGAAGGGAGAGTTATATAAAGCGTATCTGCCGCCTCCTCCACATAGAATGCACAGTCTATGTCGTCCCAGACTGTCTCATAGGGAATATAAAACCCTCCGTCAATATAATTTCCACCGTCCTCATACAGAACACCGTCTATTATCAAGGCCACTTCTTCGTCAGAATCGATTCCGAACAACTCATTTTGATCCGCTAAAGTCTCATTTTCCTCTGTGACGCTTATAGCTATAAATACCACGCTCAGCACTACTGCCGCTAAAATCACAATGCTCGCTATAGGTAAAGGACGGCTTCTTTTATTTTTTTGTTTTGACATATTTCTCCGCCTAGTCACTTCTTTGTCAAAGTCATTTTTCCGCTTTTCAAAAAAAGCGAAGTCTGAATAATCATACCAATAAAAGGTCGTGATATCAATTGCAAAGTTTACAAAATTGTTTTATACTTAGATAAATATGGAAAAATCCGTAATTATCATAGTTGAAGTCTTTTGACCCCAACATCATATAATAATAAACAGAGGCTGATGCTCATGAAAATAGAAAGAATAAACGAAAATCAAATCAGGATAATCCTATCAAAAGATGATTTATTAAACAGAAAAATAAAATTAAACGAACTGACCTATGGATCAGAAAAAGCTAAAAACTTGTTTTACGATATGATGCTGCAGGCAAATATTCAGTTTGGCTTTGAAAGTAACGGCGTCCCCTTGATGATAGAGGCTATACCTTCTGTGAACAGCCTTATACTGAACATCACAAGGGTAAGCGACCCGGAAGAACTAGACCCCCGTTTTTCCAGCTTTTCATCTTCACCGAACGGCTCGTCGAACGAGACAAGGCTTTCCGGTGCCGACAGTATTTTAAACCTTCTCAAGCGCTTTAAAAGCATTCAAGAAGGTCGCGGCGAGGGCTCATTAAAAAACACGGAAACTCATGTAAGTTCAACGCTCAAAGACGCTGTTTCGGAACAGCAGCCTGCAGAGCTTATAGAGGCTTTTCGTTTTTCAAGCCTTGATGATGCTATCAAGGCTTCAAAGGCGGTAAATGCAGGTTCTGCGTTTCAGAATTCTCTTTTTAAGTTTGACGACTCCTACCTGCTTTTCATTCACAGTGGGGGACAAGACCCTGAAAGATTTAACCGAATCTGCAATGTCCTTTCGGAATATAGCATATCCGACCACTGCTCGGATACCGTAGAAGCGTACTTAAAAGAACACGGCCATGTCATGATAGCGGACTTCGCGCTTCAAAAACTGGCCAGACTTTGAGACAGAAAAGGGCTGTACGAAATTTCGTACAACCCTTTTATCTTATGCATTGTTGTTGGAAAGATAGTTTTCAATCTTTTCCATCGCGGCCTCTTCGTCGTTGCCGTTAGTAATTACGATCACTTCTTCTCCGACGTCAAGCCCCAGCGTCATCATGCCCATAATACTTTTGGCGTTTACACGCTTGCTTCCGTTTTCAATGTGAATCTCGCATTCAAACTGACTTGCCACCTGAACCAGCATGGCGATAGGTCTAACTTCTAAGCCGTTAGAAATTTGTATCACTACTGGTTTCCTAATCATAATAATTCCCTCCTCGGCTTCTTAAAGTCTCCGCTATAGAACTAAGCTTACGTAAACGGTGATTGACTCCTGATTTGCCTATTGGCACCGTCAGACAGATCCCAAGTTCGGTCAGCGTTGCCTCGGGATATTTTAACCTAAGCTCGGCAATTTCGTCAAGCCCGTCAGGTAATGAATTAAGGCCCACATGCGTCTGTATATATTTTATATCTTCTATCTGACGTGCGGCCGCACGTGCCGCCTTATTTATATTTGCCGTCTCGCAATTCACCCTACGGTTGACGTTCCCCCGCATTTCCCTGAGTATCCTTGAATTTTCAAGGCTGAAAAGAGAGGTCCTCGCCCCCATGAGCCCAATGGCCTCGGAAATCTGCTCTATTTCCTTCAGATAAACAACAAAGCTTTTCTGCCTTTTAGTCACCTTTGCGTTTAAACCGAAGCCATTCATCATATTGGCTATCGCCTCGGCTACACTCTCAAATGCGCAAATTATTTCAAAATGATAATACCTGTCGGGATCGCTTACAGATCCGGCCGCGATAAAAGCCCCTCTCAAAAAAGCGCCGGCGCAGCATCTTTTATGAGTAAGCAAAGGAATATCAGGATATATGCGCTCCTTTTCCGTATGCGCCTTTACGGCCTCCATTACCTCCATGCTAATAGCTAGGTCAAGCCTTATAGTATGGAGCTTCGTATTCCTCCTAGACTTTTTTTCGATAGGAACGGCGTCATATCCGTACAACCTTTTTAATATGACCAAGCAGGCCTCTGTCTCCGCCTCGCTCTCTGTAGAAATCAAAAGCCCGGCTTCTATTAGCCGCCCCGAAAGGCAAACGAACGCGGCAAGCTCCGCTATCCTGCAATGACGGGCGTTGTCAATAACCTTGCTCAATTCGTTTTTAAGTTCAGCCGAAAATGACATATATAAGCTCCCATACGGTATTATGCCGCCAACTGTTCTTAGAAATGAATTTTCCTATCGTATAAAAATCGGCCTTATGTGTCAGAAAAGTCACCAAGGAAACGAACTTCCGGCTCAAGCTTTATTCCTGTCCTTTCATATACCGTCTTTTGTACTTTGTCAAAGAGACTGCGCATATCTTTCGCCGTGGCCCTGCCTTTATTTACAAAAAAACCACAGTGCTTTTTTGAGACCTCAGCGTCACCGACAGAATAACCTTTAAGCCCCGCTTCCATTATAAGTTTTGCCGCAAAATGGCCTTCAGGCCTTTTAAAAGCGCTTCCGGCGCTCGGCATATCGAGCGGCTGTTTTTCGCTCCGCTCCGCCTTAAATCCGGCCATTTTTTCATATATCCCGTCCTTATCTCCTACGCCCAGTTTTAAAGACGCTCCCAAAACGATCCAGTCCTTTTTCTTGAATATGCTCGTCCTATATCCAAAATCGAGCTCATGGCGTTCAAGACGCTTTATACCATATCCGGGCTGAAACACATCCGCATAGATAAGCACATCACATATCTCGCCTCCATACGCGCCTGCATTCATTACCACGGCTCCGCCTATAGTCCCCGGAATCCCGGCCGCGAACTCAAGCCCCGTCAGAGAACTTTTAGCCGCCTCGCCGGCCGTTTTGGACAAAAGAGCTCCGGCCTCGGCATATATCTCATCAGCCTTTATGCATATATCACACAGTTTTTTCTGTATCTGTATGACAACTCCCCTAAAACCCTTATCCGAAACGAGCAGATTTGTGCCGTTCCCGACTATGTAGTAATCTATGTTCTTTCTCCTGCAGTAAGCCACTACCTCGCAGAGCTTTTTCGTACTGTTTGGCGTCACAAAATAATCTGCAGGACCTCCTATCTTAAAACTGGTATGATTGCTCATAAATTCATCGGTAACTACGTTATCTTCGCCGACAACTGAAATGAGCTCACTTAAAACTTTATCCATTTATGATCGTTATCCCTAAATTACTTTTTTATTCCCATTTACGTATGCGATATTTGACTCCTAGCCTTTCGCAGATACATCTGCATTCCTCTTCCTCTTCATGGCTAAGGGTGGTCTCGACAGTACTCAGAACGACCTCGGGAACATATTGTGCGGCCTTCTTCGCGAAATCGAGCATTGCCTCGTAGGAACCTTTGCCGAATTTCGGACGTACTATCTCTTCATACCTTAACGGATCAGGCGTGTTGAGGCTTATTGAAATGCTGTCTATAAGGCCTTTCAGCTCGGGAGTTATATCCCTGCCGTTTATAAGGCTGCCCAGTCCATTCGTATTGAGTCTGATCTTTTTTCCGTATTCTTTTTTTATAAAACGCGCCGTTGCGAGCAGTGTCTCAAAAGCCTCCGTCGGCTCCCCGAAACCGCAAAAGACTATTTCCCTGTATCTATCCATATTAAACTTTTCAGCCTCGGCTTTTATCTCCTCTACGGAAGGCTCATGCTCGAGCCAAAGCGAGTCGGATTTTTCCATATGATCCCTGTTCTGCCTAAGGCAAAAGATACAGGCGCAGGGACATCTGTTCGTGAGGTTCACATAAAGATTGTCATGCACCTCATAAAAAATGGTCATCGCCTTTTTCGCCATACTCTCCCTCTCAACTAAATACTCAAGACAGAACATGCAGCACTTCTTCAAAGCACACGCCGTCCGTCAGCGGTATATCCATCTCTACCGACTTTTCTATACACTTTTTTATAAAACGCGACGCCTTCCTCACCGAATCGTAAAAATCTACTCCGTTTACAGCATCGGCCGCGATGATGGCAGAAAATATATCGCCTGTCCCCGAGCGCTGTATTCCGACCCTGTGTACCTTTCTTATCCTGCCCTCAAATCCCTTGCGATAGCAATAGTTTGCGATAAATCCTCCCTGCTCTATGCCCGTTATCACGACTTTGTCGGGCCCCATGTCGCCAAGCTTTTTAGCAAGGGCGTCCAGATCTCTGATGCGTCGTTTCTTTTCATAGGGCTCGTCGGCCAAAATGCAGGCCTCCGTCAGGTTCGGGGTGATTATATCCGCGTATTTAACGAGCCTTTTCATCTCGCGGCACATCTCGGGTGTATAAGTACAATAAGATTTTCCATAGTCTCCCATAACGGGATCTACCACGACTATCGTGTCGTCTTTAGCGAAGCGTTTGATAAACTCCTCTACTATGTCTATCTGCTCTTTAGAGCCCAAAAAGCCGCTCGTTATGCCGGCAAACTCAAGACCGAGCTTTTCCCACTCGTCTATATACGCGCCCATGCGGCTTGTATAATCCTCGAAAAAAAAGCTGTCGAAGCCTGTGTGGTTTGAAAAGATGGAGGTAGGAACCGGGCAGCACTGCAGCCTCATCGCAGAGATAACGGGGATAGATACTGCCAGAGAGCATCTCCCAAAACCGGTAAGATCATTTATGGCCGCTATTTTCTTTTGGTGGTTATGTTCACATCCCATCTGTTCTTACACCTTTAGACTTTTTGACCATAGAATCATATAACAAAACTTTTTCAAACGCAACAGCGGCTTATTGACAAGGTCCTTGGAAATCTTGTATATAAAATAAAAGAACACGGTCGGAGGCATTAAATATGACCAAAAAAGAACTTGCAGAACTCATATTCCCGGACGCAAAGGAGGCAAGCTTTTACGAGGAAAAGTATCCGGAAAGGCTGCTTCCCGAAGGAGCCGTTGTAACGCGCTTTGCTCCCAGTCCTACGGGCTTCGTTCATATAGGCGCACTCGAACAATGTATTATAGAGACCTCGCTTACCAAACGCACAGGCGGAGTACTTATACTTCGCATCGAAGACACAGACAGTAAGCGCAAGATAGAAAACGGCGTATGCGGCATCATAGATTCTCTTAAGGACTTCGACATCGTATTCGACGAGGGCATGATAAGCGAAACAGAAGAAAAAGGAGCTTACGGCCCATATATACAGTCTAAAAGGCGCGATATATATCAAGCATATGCTAAAAAACTCATCGCTGAGGACAAGGCTTACCCCTGCTTTGCCAGCGAAAAGGAGCTTGCGGATATAAGGAAACAGCAGGAAGATGAAAAATGCCCCGATATAGGCTACTACGGAAAATGGGCTCTGTACCGGGAGCTTCCGTCCGAAGAAGCCGCAAAGCGTATAAAAAACGGCGATGAATATGTGATACGCTATAAAGCCACAGGAAAGCAGGGGGGATATATCACTCATAAGGACGTAATTAAGGGAAAGGTCGAGCTGCCCCAGAATATACTGGACGTGGTCATAATAAAGGGAGACGGACTTCCCACATACCATTTTGCCCACGCCGTTGACGACCACCTTATGCATGTCACTCATATAATACGCTCAAACGAGTGGTTCCCCTCGGTACCGCTCCACCTTGATCTTTTCCGCGCGCTCGACTTTAAGACTCCCAAGTACTGCCATTACGCTCCCATGTTAAAATCGGAGATAAAGACAGACGATGAGGGCAATATCTTGTACGATGAAAAGCATGAGCCCCTCACGTTCAAACGCAAGATAAGCAAACGCAAGGACCCCGAGGCGGCGGTGGGCTATTACCATAAAGAAGGCATACCTTCCGAATCCGTAAAGGAATACCTCATGACTATAGCGAACTCGGATTTCGAGATGTGGAGAAGCCAAAATCCAAACACCGGCCTCTTTGATTTTCCGTTTCAGCTGAAAAAAATGAGCACGACCGAAGGCGCGCTCTTTGATATGGATAAGCTGATAGACGTATCTAAAAACGTCATAGCGGGCTTTACTGCTGAAAAGGTATATGAGGACGCCTATGCATGGGCACTCCGCTACGACGAGGACCTGAAAAAAATGCTGGACGACAGGGATTATTCAATACGAGTGCTTGGCATAGAGCGTGGCGCGGATATAAAGAAGAAACGCAAGGATATAGGCAAATGGTCAGACCTGCGCGACTATATAAGCTATATGTACGACGATTATTTCTATACGGACAATATCAAATATGAATACCAGCTCATAGACGATCCGGAGACGCTAAAGAAGCTCTTTACGCTCTACGGCGAAAAATATTACGACGAAACAGACGAGAACCCGGAGTGGTTCAACAAGATAAAGGATCTTGCAGAAGAGATCGGATATGCACGCGAGGTCAAGCTCTGGAAACAAAACAAGGAACTCTATCCCGGCCATGTAGGCGATGTGAGCACGGCTCTGCGCATCGCCGTGACCGGCCGCGCCAACACCCCCGATTTATGCAGCATAATGAAGGTCATGGGAAGGGCACGCGTGCTAAAAAGACTTGAATACGCTATCTCCTGTCTTAAATAAATAAAAAAACCCTTTCCGCTTTGTTCATAATTTATTAATAACTTATTAGATTTTTGTTCGTTTAAAAAACACTTTGATTACATAATTTCTGCCTAATATAATAATCGAGCAAAGCAAATTTCTTTTTCATATTTCCGGTATTTCCGGACTCCTTCAATTTATTATT
>CAYXUB010000020.1:0-9412 GCA_964468385.1 uncultured Lachnospiraceae bacterium | reverse complement strand
ATCCCGATGAATTTTACAGGTATGTCGAGTTCGGATTGTATTGCCACCGCGATACCTCCCTTAGCCGTTCCGTCCAGCTTTGTAAGTACAATACCCGTTACGGGCGCGGCCTCGGAAAAGACCTTCGCTTGGACAAGGGCATTCTGTCCTGTAGTACCATCGACAACTATCAGTGTCTCGACCGTCGCGTCATTGTCCTCTCTTTCTATTATACGATAGAGTTTTTTGAGCTCTTCCATGAGATTTTTCTTATTGTGGAGCCGCCCGGCCGTATCGCAGATGAGAATATCCGCCTTTCTCGATCTTGAGGCCGCTATCGCATCATAAAGGACAGAGCCCGGATCCGCGCCCTGCTGTCCGGAAATTATCTCCACACCTGCGCGTGCGGCCCAGGTCTCCAGCTGCTCTCCGGCCGCAGCGCGAAAGGTATCCGCCGCCGCAAGAAGCACCCTTTTGCCCTCCTGCTTATAGTTGTAAGCCAGCTTCCCGATCGAAGTGGTCTTCCCGACTCCATTTACACCTACAATAAGTATAACGCTTTTTTTATTCTCGAAATCATAGGCTCCGTCAGCAGACTTCATTATCTCCTTTATGCTGTCCTTTAACAAAGCTTTACAGTCCTCGGGATCGCTTATCTTAAGCTCCTTTACGCGCTCTTTTAAGCCTTCAAGTATCGTCTCCGTCGTTGCGACTCCCATATCGCTCAATATGAGCATCTCCTCAAGCTCCTCATAGAGTTCATCGTCTATGTCCGAAACTCCCGAAAATATCGCGTTCAAACCCGAACCGAAACTCTCCCTCGTTTTTGCAAGTCCGTTTACGAGCCTTTTAAAAAATCCTTCCGCCATGCTTAGCCTCCCTTTAGCTTAAACCGCTTTCTATCAGATCAACGGAAACCATCGTCGAAATGCCTTTTTCCTGCATAGTGATACCATAAAGCCTGTCGGCCGAATTCATCGTTCCTCTCCTATGGGTTATTATTATAAATTGAGTGCTTCCCGAGAGCCTGCGCAGATACCTTGAAAAACGCTCCACGTTCGCGTCGTCCAAAGAGGCCTCGATCTCGTCGAGTATACAAAAAGGCGAAGGCTTTAAATTCTGTATAGCAAACAAAAGTGCTATGGCAGTAAGTGTCTTTTCCCCGCCGGAAAGCTGCATCATATTTTGCAGCTTCTTACCCGGAGGCTGGGCGATTATCCTTACACCCGCCTCAAGTACATCCTCATTCTCCACGAGTTCAAGACTTCCCATTCCGCCTCCGAAAAGCCGCTTGAATACATCATTGAACTCGCGCTGTATATGGGTAAATTCCTGTGAAAAGCGCTCACGCATTTCCTTATCCAAGCCTTGGATAATCGTCTTTATATTTTCTCTTGCCTTTACAAGATCTTCGTGCTGTGCGGACAAAAACTCGTGCCGCTCTTTTACTTCCTTGTATTCTTCAAGGGCGTTCACATTTACGCTGCCAAGCCCCTTTATCTCCGTCTTAAGAGCGGAAATCTCCCTTAGGAGCTGAGAACGGTTTTTCGTCTCGTCCACCGCCTCTTTTTCTATCTTATCAGGACTGAGCTCATATTCCTCCCATAGATATTCTATTTCCTTTTCCCTGTCCTCATCGTTTTTTTCTATTGCGGCCTCAAGTCTGAAGACCTCCTTATCCAAAAGCCCTCTGCTCTCCGAAAACTCCTCGCGCTTTGCTATAGCCTCCTTATGCTTTTTGCTCAAGTCCTCCCTTTCCTTGGACTTTTCTAAAAGGATACCTTCCAGTTTCTTGGCATCGTTAATTAAAGATTGCGCCTCTATCTTTAGCTTTTCGGCGGCGTCGGCCTTAAGGCGCGCGTCCTCCTCTTCTTGCTCTATCCGCTTTGAAAGCTTGTCCGTCTCCGCACTCAGCCTTTCTTCCTCGGCCCTTGCATTGTCTATATTTTGGCACACGAACTGTATTTTTTGTTCTAGCTGCGAATATTTAAGTCTTTCCCCCTCAAGGCTTTCGGCAGTCTCTCGCTCAATCAGCGAAAGCTTCTCTTCCTCTTGAGAGCCGGTCTCTATTCTTTCGTTGATCTCTCTTTCATCATCGGAGGAGCGTTTTATCTCCTCGCCCATGCCCTCCATAAAGGCCTCGACCTCTTTTTTCTGTCTTTCCAGCTCTGCTTTTTCTTTATCGAGAGCCTTGCCGTCGTCCTCAAGAGCAGCGGTACGCTTTTCGGCGCTCCTTAAGTTTACCTCAGCGGTATTCTTTTCAAGATAGAGACTGTGCAGGCTTTCGTTTATATCGCTCTGCTTCTCACGCAGAACATTCCTCTCCTGCTTAAGGCTTACTATGGCCGCTTCCCTTTTATCTAACTCACCCTTGCTTTCCTTGACCTTTATATTTAATTCATCTATCTGACGCTGTCTTCCTAAAAGATTTGCGCTGTTCTTATAACTTCCCCCGGTCATAGCTCCGCCGGGGCTTATCAATTCGCCTTCAAGCGTGACCATCCTGTGTTTATGCCCATACTGTCTTCCTATAGCTATTGCATGATCTATCGTATCAATTACAAAGGTTCTTCCGAGAAGCCTGTTCACAAGACCTCGAAAGCGCTCCTCACAATCAACAAGCTCAGAGGCAACCCCGATAACTCCTTCCGCGTCGAGACTTTGAGGCTTATCGGCTTTTACCGCAGTCAGAGGCAGAAAGGTAACTCGTCCGAATTTACCCCTTTTAAGATATTCTATAAGATATTTTGCCGTAGCCTCATTATCAGTGACCACATTTTGGAGACTCGCTCCTAACGCCGTCTCTATCGCCGACTCGTATTTTTTACCCGTTGATATGATCTCGGCAACAACGCCGAGTATTCCGGCGTTTGTACTTCTTTGCTCCATTATTTTTTTTACGCTGCTTCCGTAGCCTTCATACCTTTCGGCGAGGTTCTCAAGCGATTCGAGCAGCGACTGCCGCCTATGGTATTCACTTAGGGCATCATCGAGCGCCGCGTCCGTTTCTGTCAGCTTCTTCTTAATATCAGCAAGCTCTTCCTGCGCATTATTAAATTCTGCCTCGTTTTTTTCTATTTCGCGGCATATCCCCTCGTACACCTCACGTAGTTTTTTCTCATTTTCCCTAAGCTTATCTTTTTCTCCCGAAAGCTTGAGCATGCGCGCCGTGAGCTCCGACTGCCTTACGCTTATCTGCTCGGAAAGAGTTCTGTATTTCTGGCTCTTTTCTTTTATATTGCTTCTGGAATTCAAAAGCCCTATGAGCGCATTTTTATTCTCCTCCGTTTCGGCCTTTTTATCTTCTAAGGCCTTTTTTGCCTCTTCGGATTTTTTTTCGGCCTTTCTTAAGGCCTCTTCGCTCAATTTCAGCTCTTCTTCAAGCCCTTCTTTTTCGTTTATATATGAGTTTAGGCTTTCAAGGCGCTTTTTTTTCTCAGCCTTAGATTCTTCGAGCTGTGAAACAAAAAGCTCCCTGTTTGCCACTGTGTTCTTGATCTGCTCTTCTAATATTCCTCTTTGAGCATCGGTTGTTTGCGCTTTAGCATGCAACCCCGATATATTCTCACTTAACTCGTCTATTTGCTCCTCGACCTTTTTTATGAGCACGTCTGTTTCCTCATACTGCTGCTTTGCCGCCTCATACGCCTTCTCAACGTCCTCAAACTCTTTTTTCGCCGCCTTATATTTCTCCTGAAGCTCATTTAAACTTTCATTTAACTTTTTTTCGTTCAAGACAAAAACGGCTATGTCTCTTTTCTTTAGTTCATCTTTTTTGTTAAGGTAGATTCTTGCCTTTTCCGCCTGCTTTTCAAGCGGTGCGACCTGCTTTGAAAGCTCAGATAAGATATCCGCGACCCTTACAAGATTGGACTCCTCTTTTTCAAGCTTTTTAAGAGCTGCCGCCTTACGACGCTTGAATTTGACTATGCCCGCGGCTTCGTCAAACAGCTCACGTCTGTCCTCGGGTTTGCCGCTTAATATCTTGTCTATCTGTCCCTGTCCTATAAGAGAATAGCCCTCTTTCCCTATTCCGGTATCGTAAAACAGCTCCTGTATGTCCTTAAGACGACAGGCGCTTCCGTTTATCAGATATTCACTTTCTCCTGAGCGGTAAAGGCGCCGTGTCACGGTAACCAAAGGATAGTCTATGTTCAGCTCCCCACCGCCGTTATCAAGCGTAATTGAAACCGTAGCGAAGCCTAAGGGGTTCCTCGATTGAGTTCCCGCAAATATGACATCTTGCATATTGCCGCCTCTAAGCTGCTTTGCGCTCTGTTCTCCGAGCACCCACCTTACAGCGTCAGCCACATTACTCTTTCCGCTTCCGTTAGGCCCTACTATTGCGGTCACACCGTCGTGGAAATCCAGCGTCATCTTTCCCGCAAATGATTTAAAACCTTTCATTTCTATGCTTTTAAGATACATATCTACCTGCCGTCTTTTAATTTGAGCAGTGCATTGTATGCAGCCTGCTGCTCAGCGTTTTTCTTAGAGTTTCCCTGCCCTTTGCCCATAAGAACGCCGCCAAGATATACTTGAGCGGTAAAGTTCTTCGCATGAGCCGGCCCGGACTCATCGATTATCTTATATTCCGGCCCGCCTAAAAAATCGCGCTGGGCAATCTCCTGCAGCGCGCTCTTACTGTCGTAAAACAGCTTTTTATTCTCAATATCATCAAATACATGCTTTAAAATAAATTCCTTGGCACAGTTTATCCCGCCGTCCAGATAAACGGCTCCAATAAGGGCCTCGAGCGCGTCCGAGAGTATAGAGGCCCTATCTCTGCCTCCCGTAAGCTCTTCCCCTTTACCGAGTAGCAGAAAGGTGTTAAGGCCTATCTTTCTCGCATCATAGGCAAGTGCCGGCTCGCAGACGAGGCCGGCTCGCAGCTTCGTCAATTCACCCTCGTTCATTTCCGCACTCTGTTTGTATAAAAAGTCACTCGATACCAGCTCAAGCACCGCATCACCCAAAAACTCAAGACGTTCGTTGCATTCTATGCGGGAAAGTCCATGTTCGTTTACGTATGAACTGTGTATCATGGCCTGTCTGAGCAAATCAATATCCTTAAAGCTGTACCCTATGCGAGCCTGAAGCAATTCCCATCTATTTTCACTTTCTTTATGCATTTTCCTTGATACGCTCTTTAATAATCCCGTTTATATCCTGCCTTATAAACTCCGCGCACTGGCCTATAGCCGTCTTGAATGAATCGGCCTTTGAATTTCCGTGGCTTTTTACTACAAGCCCTCTAAGCCCCAAAAGCGGAGCCCCGCCATACTTATCAGCATCAAACTTTTTCAACTTTTCATTCAACGCATTTTTGATCAATAGGGCGCCAAGCTTCGTGCGCGCATTCGTCATAAATACCTCTTTTATGCTTTTAAAAACCGTCGACGATACGCCCTCGTACATCTTAAGTATGAGATTTCCCGCAAAACCGTCTGCCACTATGACATCGGCCTTTCCTTTTGAAACCTCATTTCCTTCTATGTTTCCTATAAAATTTATGTCACTTCTGGATTTCAAAAGAGAATAAGCTTCTTTTGTCAGCGCATTCCCCTTTTCTTCCTCTGCACCGACATTCAAAAGTCCGACCGTAGGCGCTTTCTTATCAAACATTTTTTCGGCATATGCCTGTCCCATGAGCGCGAACTGCAAAAGATGAGACGGACGTGTGTCCATATTCGCGCCGCTGTCTATAAGCAGTGAGACCCCCTTTTCTGTCGGTATAGCGGTAGCTATTGGGGAACGTTCCACTCCTTGCTCCCTTTTTACTATAAGCTGCCCCCCTACGAGTACAGAGCCGGTATTTCCGGCCGTAACGACAGCATCGGCTTCTTCATCTTTAACGAGTCTCATAGCCACTACCAAAGAAGAGTCCTTCTTTTTTTGTATTGATTTTACCGGAGCTTCTCCCGTCTCTATGACCTCAGTTGCATTATTTATTTTTAATCTGTCCGTCGGGTACGCAAGCCCTTCCAACTCTTTTTTTATTATATCTTCTTTTCCGACTAATATGACGCGCAAATTCTCAAAACTGTTAAGCGCCTCAACAGCCCCCTGTACAGCGGCTCTTGGAGCGTTGTCTCCGCCCATCGCATCAAGGGCGACCGTAACTATATTGTCCATAAATCCCACCTTTACCGGATCGCGGCGGCAGCTGCCTTTGTAGTTTCAACCCACGCTTTCCGTGGATTCTACCGCCTGCTCAACGAGATTACCGTTTTCATCTACATAATATCCATCGGGCACAGTCACGCCCGCTTGATATCTGCCCTCTTCATCAAAATAAATGTACGTATCCACCTGATAGAACCAGCCTACCGTCCTGTAACCGGTTTCATGGAAACGATAATAGTCCGTGCCTATCTGGAGCCAGGTACTGACCGGATATGTGCCGTCCTCAAATATGAACCTTGTCCCTCCCTCATCAGTAGACCATTCTCCGCTTTGCAACACTTCTATCTGCGCGGTATTGCTCGTAGCCATATTGAAGGCGTTACCGTGGTTGTTTGATGCAACCACATAGTAATACTTTATCCCTTCCTCAGAAGTATCCGGCGTGTAAGTCGCTTCCGTAGCTCCCTCTATAGGCGTGCCGCCACCGTTTGAATCTACATTGTTGACATACCACTGATAAGTGATCTCTCCGCCGTCGGTCGAAACGGCCGTCCCATCGAGCGTGACCGTACTGCCTAAGGTCATCGCCATGCCGCATGAGGGCTGTGAAACAAATTCGGGAACGGCCAGCGAAGTGTCTACCTCACGGGTATCTTCCTCGTCGGCAGACTCATCAGACTCCTCCAAAGTACTTTCCACAGTAGTGTCGAAAAAATCAAGTACGGAGCAGCCCGTAATAAAGGCCGCGCACATAACACACATGATAATACAAAAGATCGTTTTTGTTTTTCTCATCTGATACCTCATTTTTTACTTGATAAAACTTTTCGATTTTTTACAAGATAGTCTATAAGCGATACAACGGTAAGTACAAGGGAAGCATAGATTAACATCTGTCCAAGTATCCGGAACCAGTAAAACTGAAGATTCCATAAAAGCACGATTATCATGACCATCTGAAATACCGTCTTTACCTTCCCCCACATGCTCGCGGCAATAACTATGCCATTATCTACGGCTATCAGTCTAAAGCCCGAAATAATAAATTCCCGCGAGATTATAACTATAACGATCCACGAAGCCAGCTGCCCGGTATCTATGAGCAGTATCAGCGCCGAACACACAAGCAGCTTGTCGGCCAAAGGATCCATGAACTTACCAAAATCGGTAATGAGATCATATTTTCTGGCGATATACCCATCTGCAGTGTCAGTGAGGCTTGCAACTATAAAAACTATAAGAGCGGCGATCCTTCCCCAATCCACAGGAACCTTCATAAAAATTATAAATACTGGTATAAGGAACACCCTAAGTATCGTAAGTTTATTTGGAAGGTTCATATAGTTTCTCCGATCAGGTCGTATTCCGAGGCTCCCGTCACCAGACAGTTGACGAAATCTCCGGAGTTCGGATTATCGTCAGATGAAAAGAATATATAGCCGTCAACATCAGGTGCGTCCGCATATGTGCGCCCTACATACACCTCATCTTCAGGCATATATCCTTCGACAAAAACCTCCATTACAGAGCCTATTTTCTTTTCATTTTTTTCAAGCGAAATGCGCTGCTGGATCAGCATGAGTTCTTCAGCCCTTCTTGCCTTCACTTCTTCGGAAACCTGTCCTGGAAGCGTCGCGGCGTATGTGCCCTCCTCCTTGGAATAGGCAAAAACGCCGAGCCTGTCAAATCTGACCTCTTCTACAAAGCGTTTAAGCTCCTCATGCTGTTCTTCTGTTTCGTTGGGGAATCCTGAAATAAGCGTCGTTCGCAAAACGACGCCCGGTATGCTTTCTCTGAGAGCAGCTATCATCTTAAGCAGTGCCCCTTTATCGGTACGCCTGCCCATAGCCTTGAGTATATCATTATTGCAATGCTGTATCGGCATATCGATATAATTGCATATCTTCGGCTCATTGGCGATAATATCAATAAGCTCGGGATATATTTCCTCCGGATAACAATACATTATACGTATACGCTTTAATGCTTCTATGCCGCAAAGAGAAGCAAGCAGTATATGCAGGCTCTTTTTACCGTATATGTCGACCCCGTAAAGCGTGGTCTCCTGCGCTACTAAAATGAGCTCCGAAACGCCTCTATCTGCCAAATATCCCGCCTCATCCAAAAGTTTTTCCATAGGAACGCTTCTATATGGGCCACGCAGCTTTGGTATCGAGCAGTAACTGCAGTTTTTTTTGCAGCCTTCCGCTATCTTGAGGTACTCGTAATGGCCACCGGTAACTGAAACCCTTTTTCCACTGACATTCGGAATGCGTCCAAGCTCTTTTTTTACAACCGTCCGTTCTCCAATTCCGATACGTTCTAAAGTAGCTATAAGCTCATCATATCCGCTCGTACCTATGACAGCGTCTACCTGCGGCAGCTCCTCCAATATGTCTTCCCCATAGGCCTGAGCGAGACAGCCGCATACGATCAGAGCCTTACAATTTCCGCTGTCTTTATAACGGATCATTTCAAGAAGCGTCTCTACGCTTTCATCTCTGGCATCACATATAAAGGAGCAGGTATTGACCACGATCACCTCAGCCTCTTCCTCGCTTTGCACTATTTCATATCCGGCATTGACGAGGCTTCCAAGCATATATTCGGAATCCACGAGATTCTTGTCGCAGCCGAGAGAAGTAAAAAAGACTTTTTTCATTCTTCCTCTTCGAGCGGAACATTTGCCTCGTTTTGCTCTTCTATAGATTTGCCCTCGTTTTTTTCAACTATATGGACGGCTCCCCTATACAGTTCATCTATGGCTACCGAAAGGACCTTAGGGCTCGGATTATCTATCCTGGGCTTTGCACCATTCGTAAGCTGTCTTGCCCTTTTGCTGGACGCAAGTACAATGGAATAACGGCTTGTTATAGGCGGCTCGTTATTCTGTTTTCTTCCTTCGTTGATTTTTTCCATTAATTCATAGTATGAAGGGTGGATCATTTTTCGCCTCCGTTTAATTCTTTTTTTAAATTGTCAATCATATATGTACTGTTCGATACCTTCTGTTTCTCGGCTAAAACAATACTGTTTAGTTTTTCCACGCATTTATCCAAATCATCGTTGATAAGCAGATAATCATACCTCGGGATAAGCTCTATCTCACGTTCTATCTGCATCATCCTTTTTTCGACGTCCTCGCTTTCTTCCGTCCCGCGCTCGCAAAGACGCCGTTTAGTCTCACTTATAGAAGGAGCACTGACAAAGACAAGCACCGTCTCATCATAGATCGCTTTTATACTGAGTCCGCCTCTGACATCTATCTCCAAGACAACGTCCTTGCCGCTTTCGCGCATTCGTTCAA
>CAYXUB010000019.1:0-18131 GCA_964468385.1 uncultured Lachnospiraceae bacterium | reverse complement strand
GAAATGCGGCAGAAGTAATGTTTTTTAGCCAAAGAAGCAGGCGCGGGAGCATATGCTCACGCGCCTGCTTCTTTGATGGGATATTGACAATATCCGGGTGTTGTTCTTCATAATACTATAGTAAAGTTATATTATGTTCTTTGCAGGCATCTACCATTTCCTTGGGCCAGACGGAGGCCTGTACTTCACCGACATGTGCTCGGTTCAGCAACAGCATGCAGAGTCTCGACTGACCGATGCCACCGCCTATGGTATAGGGGAGTTTTCCTTCGAGAAGCATCTTATGGTAGGGAAGGGAGGCTCTTTCGGGGCAGCCCGCTTTTTCAAGCTGCTCCTTTAAAGATTTTTCATCCACTCGGATACCCATGCTGGAGATCTCCAGCGCTCGGCCGAGTATAGGGAAATTGAAGAGAAGGTCTCCGTTCAACTTCCAGTCATCGTAATCGGGTGCGCGTCCGTCATGCGGAACTCCGTCCGAGAGCTTCTCGCCTATCTGCATTATGAAAACACAGCCGTATTTTTTGCATATCTCATTTTCGCGTTCGCGAGGCGACAGGGACGGGTACATTTTGAGCAGCTCTTCGGAGCTAAAGAAATAGATCTCGTCCGGAAGTGTCGCGGCGGCCTGCGGATATTTATACCAGACCTCGTGACTCATGTGCTTTATTATCTTAAATATGGTGCGGACCGTATCCTTTAAGGTCTCCTCGGTCCTCTGTTCTTTTGTGATGACCATTTCCCAGTCCCACTGATCGACATAGCAGGAGTGCAGGTTGTCAGGCTCCTCATCACGGCGTATCGCGTTCATATTTGTATAGAGACCTTCGCCCGGATTAAAGCCATAGCGTAGCAGGGCAACACGCTTCCATTTCGCGAGAGACTGCACCACCTCGGCCTCCTCGCCCCTGATCGCAGCTATGTCGAAACCGACGGGGCGTTCAACACCGTTTAAGTCATCGTTTAAGCCCGTGCTTTTTAAAACGAAGAGGGGAGCGGAAATACGCGCGAGTCCCATTTCTCTTTCGAGCTCCCTTTGAAAAGTGTCGCGTATATATTTTATCGCGGCCTGTGTTTCTCTGACGCTGAGATGCGGATCGTAGTTATCGGGAAATATTAGATTCATATGATTCCTTTCAAAATATGTTATTATATATTATGATGTTGGGGTCAAAGACCCCGACTACGATGCCTGCGGATTGTTCGTCAATGCGCAAGCGTTTTAAAACTGTTTTATAATATACTATTTTAAATTCTTGCGCAATGGAGAAATGACAGTGAAAAAATGTCTTATAGTTTCAGGAGGTGAATATTCCCCGTTTGGAGGCGATGAGTTCTATGACCTTGTTATAGCCTGTGACCGCGGTTATTTAAACTGTAAAAAAGCAGGCATGGTGCCGAATGTCGTCATAGGTGATATGGATTCATATACGGGGAAGTTAGAAGGAGGTTTTAAGCTTATACGTTTAAATCCTATCAAGGACGATACCGATACCCTAAGCGCGGTGAAATATGCGCTCGAAAGCGGCTGTAAAGATATAACTATCTGCTGCGCCTTGGGCGGAAGGCTGGATCACACGCTTGCGAATATACAGACTATGGCGTATATTTTGGAGCGGAATGCATCAGTAAGGATAAGAGGCAGTGAGACAGAAATTTACGGGATAAAAAACAGTAGCTTATGTATTACAAGAAAAGAAGGTTATGCTCTGTCGGTTTTTTCTCTTTCTGATAAAAGCATCGGCGTTTCCATAAGCGGGACCAAATATCTGCTTTCTGATGCTGTGCTTACGAATGACTGTCCTATAGGAGTCAGCAACGAGTGGGGGGATAACGAGGCCGTCATCACTGTAAAAGAAGGAATGCTGCTCGTACTCGTATCGTATAAAAAAGAGATAGAATGTGTATAAGATGATCATTAGAAAAACATTGACGAGGAAAGCTTTTTGAATGCTTGTAATATCTTATTTTTTGGAGGCTGATAAAAAATGATATTTTGCGTTGAGGACGATAAATCCATAAGAGATCTTATGATCTATACCTTAAATTCCGCAGGCTATAAAGCGGAGGGCTTTTCAGACAGCGAAAAATTTTGGGAGGCAATCAAGAAAAATAGACCTGAGCTCATACTCCTTGACATAATGCTTCCAGGGGAGGACGGTATAACTATACTAAAAAAACTCAAAAATTCTTCTCTTACCGCCGATATCCCTGTCATAATGTCTACGGCGAAGGATGCGGAATTTGACAAAGTCATAGGCCTTGACAGCGGCGCGGATGACTATCTTTGCAAGCCCTTCGGGATGATGGAGATGCTCTCCCGCATAAGGGCGGTCCTAAGGAGGACTACGCCGAAAAACACGGAAGTTTATACGGTCGGAGACATAATGATAGACGAGGGGAAGCATAGCGTATTCGTAAAAGGAAGACAGGTGACGCTTACTCTAAAAGAATATGAGCTTTTGAAGCTTTTTATGAAAAACACAGGACATGTATTTACTCGTGAGGTGCTGCTCTCGAAAATCTGGGGACTTGAGTTCATAGGCGAGACAAGAACCGTGGACGTGCATATAGGAACACTCCGTACTAAGCTCGCCGAATGCGGCGACATGATAAAGACTGTGCGCGGGGTGGGATATAAGATGGAGGCTGTTAATGAGCAAAAAGATCTTTAATACGATCTGGATAGTCGCATTTGCCGTATTTATCGCTTCCTTGTTTTTGGTGCTCGGGATAAGCTACAGTCATTTTACCGAGGCGCAAAAAACCCGGTTAAAAAACGACGTCATGATAGCGGCAAGGGGCGTGGAGATAGCAGGAGAGGACTTTTTTACCAACCTTGTCTTAAGCGGCGATAGGATCACATGGATAGATGCAGACGGCACTGTGCTTTATGACAGCGAAGCCGATGTGGACAGCCTCGAAAACCATCTTGAACGCGAAGAGATAATAGCTGCTTTTGAAACAGGTTACGGCGAAAGCGAAAGGAAATCGGATACACTCGGTACGACGCAGCTTTATTCGGCGGCAAGGCTTTCCGATGGTACAGTGCTGCGCCTTTCGATGGAGCATATGGGAGTTTGGTCACTGCTACTTTCACTTTCAAAGCCGATAGTGCTCGTTATCCTTGTTGTTTTGGGCTTGTCAATAGTACTTGCTTCACAACTTGCGAAAAAGATCGTAGAGCCCATAAACGACATAGATCCGGAAAGGCCCGAGGATTACCTTGGCAATGAAAGATATAAAGAGATAGAACCGCTGCTTCGTAGCCTTGCGAAGTATAAAGAGTTGCTCAAAATAGATAAAGAACAGATTGAAAACGCCTCGCTCATACGTCAGGAGTTTACGGCGAATGTGTCTCATGAATTGAAGACTCCTCTGCATTCTATCTCAGGCTACGCCGAATTATTGGAAAACGGCATGGTCAAAAGCGAGGATATAAAGCCCTTCGCAGGGAAGATACGAAGCGAATCGGTAAGAATGACTAATTTAGTCGAGGATATAATAGACCTTACAAGACTGGACAGCGGCGGTGTGGATATGAACCGGGAGGACTGCGACCTGTCGCGTATCGCCGAAAACGCAGTAGACAGTTTAAGACCTGTTGCCGAACTGAAAGACATAGAAATGAGGCTCGACCTTGAGCCCGCCCCGATAAACGGTGTTCCGGAGTATTTATACAGCATTATTTACAATCTTTGTGATAATGGTATAAAATACAATCATGACGGCGGCTACGTCAGCGTTACGATAAAGAACAGGGACGAAGGGATCTGCCTCTGGGTCAAGGATGACGGAATAGGGATTCCAAAAGAGTACCAAGGCAGGATCTTCGAACGCTTTTACCGAGTAGATAAAAGCCGTTCAAAGAATGTCGGTGGTACAGGGCTTGGACTTTCAATCGTAAAGCATGCTGCGCTCATACACAAGGCAAAGATATTTATTAAGAGTGCTCCGGGAAAAGGCTCCGAATTTACGGTCGTATTTCCCAAGGACGTAAAAAACATGAGAGGAAGTAATTGATTTGATCGATTTTAAAAAGAAAAAAGGCATCATCTGTGATATGGATGGAGTTATTTATCATGGAAACAGTATATTGCCGGGAGTAAGGGAATTTATAAGCTGGCTTCAGGAAAATAAAATGAAATATCTCTTCTTGACGAACAATTCAAGCCTGACGCCCAAGGAGTTGAATATAAAGCTGGCGAGGATGGGGCTTGAGGTGTCCGAAGAGCATTTTTACACAAGCGCACTTGCGACCGCCGCTTTTTTAAATGAGCAGTCGCCTAACTGCTCGGCTTATGTTATAGGAGAGGCGGGGCTTTTGAACGCACTCTACGATGTCGGGATAACGATGAACGATGTAAATCCGGATTACGTGGTCGTAGGTGAGAGCAAAGCTTATTCACTCGATACGATAACACATGCAACGAATCTCGTTTTAAAAGGGGCGAAGCTTATAGGTGCTAACTCTGATGTCTCCGGACCTACAGAAGACGGTATAGCCCCCGCTTGCAGGGCACTTGTTTCGCCTATAGAGATGGCGACCGGTGTAAAGGCGTATTTCTGCGGTAAGCCGAATCCGCTTATGATGCGTACCGGACTTAAGCTCTTAGGTTGCCACAGCGCCGAGGCCATAATCGTCGGGGACAGGATGGATACCGACATTGTTTCCGGCCTGGAGAGCGGCATATCTACCGTACTTGTCCTCTCGGGGATCTCTACGAAAAAGACACTCGATGAATATGCCTACAGACCAAGCTTGGTATTGAACGGCGTCGGAGATATAGTAAAAGCGGCAGCCGAAAAAAAATAAAAAGACAAGTATTTTTAAGAGATACAAAATGACCGTGGGTTTCCCCGCGGTTTTTTTACGCCTTAAAGGAGGCAGACAGTTTTACGTTTATTTTACCTTGGCAGGGTAACAAATTTTACCTTCGAATTTTAGTATATATGCTGAAGGAATAAAAAGAGAAGTTAAAATCAAAGGAGAAATGAAAAAATGAAAATGAAAATGAAGAAAATAGCAGCCCTAGCAATTTCCGTAATCTTAAGTGCTGCCCTTTTTGCCGGCTGCGGGAACAGTACAGACGATACGGCAGACGCGGCATCAGATACATCAGATGAGACTTCATCAACGCTTTCGGGAATTGTCTCAACAAACGGCTCCACCTCGATGGAGAGTGTAATCGGAGTGCTTATGGAGCAGTTTATGATAGATAATCGGAATGTGACTATTACATACGACCCGACAGGCTCGGGTACGGGTATAGAGGCCGTTTTAAACGGGACATGTGATATAGGGCTATCATCAAGAACATTGACCGATGAAGAGACAGCAGAAGGCCTTGTGGGAACAACCCTCGCGCTTGACGGTATAGCCATAATCGTAAACGCCAATAATCCGGTAGCGGATCTGACAATAGAAGAGATAGCCGCAATCTTTACAGGTGAGATAACAAACTGGAGTGAGCTTGGCGGAGAAGAGCTTGAAATATCCTGCGTCGGACGTGAGGCAGGCTCCGGTACGAGAGACGGTTTTGAAAGCGTTACAGGTACAGAGGACGCGTGTCAGCTTGACCAAGAGCTTACCTCCACAGGCGCGGTCATCGCGGCGGTAGAGAGTAATGAAAACGCTATAGGATATGCATCGCTTTCGGCGGTCGAGGATCAGGAAGGTATAATCGCAGTAAGGGTAAACGGTGTAGAATGCAGTGAAGAAACGGTGCTGGACGGAACATATGAGATACAGCGTCCTTTTATGCTCGTTACGCTTGATGGCGCAGAGCTTTCAGAAGCCGCTCAGGCATTCTTCGATTATATGATATCCACAGACGCCTCAGAGCTTATCAGCGGAGCCGGAGCGGTTCCGGTCGCGGAATAAAAATCCGAGCAGACAAAGATCAAGTACCCAATCCCTTCAATATCCATGAGGGATTGGGCATTTTGCGGAGGTTCAGATGAAAAAGGGAAAAGACGCGATCGAATATGGGGCGCGCCTTGTTTTTTTAATATGCGGCATAGTTTCCGTTGGAATAGTACTTTGTATAAGCATATATCTTATAATATCCGGCATTCCCGCTATAATCGAGATAGGTTTGTTTGATTTTTTGTTCGGAACCACATGGAATGCAGGAACAAATGAATTCGGGATTCTGCCCTTTATCCTAACGAGTATCTACGGGACCGGAGGAGCAGTGTTGCTCGGGATACCACTTGGGATATTTACGGCGGTATTTCTCGCAAAGGCCGCGCCGCCTAAGCTCGCGAAGCTTATACATAGCTGCGTCGAGCTGCTTGCGGGCATACCTTCGGTGGTATATGGGCTCATAGGCATGACCGTGCTTGTCCCAATCGTACAGTCGGCATTCGATTTATCTTCGGGAGCGACGCTTTTTACCGCTATAATAGTGCTCGCGATAATGATACTTCCGTACATAGTAAATGTTTCGATGACGGCTCTGAGCGCCGTGCCTAAGGAATATGAAGAGGCCTCGATCGCGCTTGGAGCCACAAAGACCGAGACATATTTCAAAATATCGCTTCGTGCCGCAAGAAGCGGAGTTATCGCCGCCATTATACAGGGAGTAGGCCGTGCGATAGGAGAAGCGATGGCGATAATCATGGTTTCAGGGAATGTAGCGAACATGCCAACGCTCTTTGGTTCGGTCCGTTTCCTTACGACGGCGATAGTATCCGAGATGTCGTATGCTTCGTACGGCTCTTTGCAAAGGAACGCGCTTTTTTCGATAGGGCTTGTATTATTCCTTTTTATAATGCTCATAAACGCGCTTCTTCGTTTTGTAACAGAAAAGGGTCAAAAGTGATGAGAAAATTCAAAGAAAAATTATTACAGCTTGCCATGGCCGTTGCCGTTATAATAACCTGCGGAATACTTATATTTTTGATATTTAATATTTTCTCGCGCGGTGTAGGCAGCATTACGCCGGAGTTTCTTTCTACCCAATCAAGCTATATAAACGATACCATAGGCATACTTCCAAACATATTAAATACTCTTTATATAATTGGAATAACAATGCTCATCGTGCTCCCGCTCGGCGTATTTGCCGCGGTATATATCACGGAGTACGCCGAAAGCCGACGCATAGTAAAGCTCATAAGCTTCGCGACGGAAACGCTTACAGGTATCCCATCGATACTTTTCGGTCTTGTCGGCATGCTGCTGTTCACACAGCTTTTGGGTTTGCAGGAGGGCATCCTTGCAGGAGGCTTAACTCTTGTCATGATGGTGCTTCCGACAATTATCACGAACACCAGAGAGAGTCTGCTTGCCGTCCCGAACAGCTATAGGGAAGGGGCGTATGCGCTCGGAAGCGGAAAATGGCATATGGTCAGAACTGTCGCTCTTCCGAATGCTATTGACGGTATACTTACGGGCTGCATACTTGCCATAGGCCGTATAACCGGCGAATCGGCCGCGCTTCTTTTTACTGCGGGATTCGGACTCCAACTTGCGGATTTTTTTACATCGCTTCAGTCCTCGTCGGCGACGCTTACCGTCGCGCTTTATATCTATGCGAGTGAACGCGGAGAATTTGAAATAGCATTCGCGATCGCAGTGATCCTTATGCTGCTTACTCTCTGTTTGAACATCACTGCCTCGGTTATAACAAAGAAGATCAAAAGAAGGAGGAACGTATGCTGGAAAGCATCATATCATCTAAAAACTTAAATCTATGGTATGGGACTCATCAGGCGCTTTACAATGTGGATACCGAGATAAAGAAAAATGAGATAACCGCCCTAATAGGCCCTTCAGGCTGCGGAAAATCTACATATCTAAGAACTCTCAATCTTATGAACAAGCTCATACCCGGGTGTTCGATGGAAGGCGAGGTATGCTTTTACGGTCAGAACATATATGCGGATAATGTGGACGATACGGAGATAAGGAGCAGGATAGGAATGGTGTTCCAAAAGCCCAATCCATTTCCCATGAGCATATACGACAATGTCGCCTATGGTCCGAGGCTGCACGGAGTACGCTCCAAGAAAGAATTAGATAAGATAGTCGAAACTTCTCTCAGTAAAGCGGCTATATGGACGGAGACAAAGGACAGCCTAAAGAAGTCCGCTCTTGGGCTTTCCGGCGGACAGCAGCAGAGACTCTGCATAGCAAGGGCACTTGCCGTAGAGCCCGAGGTGCTCTTGATGGACGAGCCGACAAGCGCGCTTGACCCGATATCGACGGGGAAGATAGAAGAACTCATTTTAGAGCTTAAAGAAAAATATACTATAATAATAGTCACCCACAATATGCAGCAGGCCGCGCGTGTATCGGATAAGACGGCATTCTTCCTGTTAGGCAAGTTGATAGAGTTCGATGAGACGAAAAAAATCTTTGATTCACCGAGGGATAAGCGTACCGAGGACTATGTGACGGGAAGGTTCGGCTGATAGGGACAAACGACTTTACATAGATTTTACATTTTTTGATTTTCATTTTCCCAGAATAAGTGATATAGTTCTCTAAGAACCAAATGATGGGAGAATAGGTTTATGACTATATTTGATGTGCTGTCCTTCCTCGGATGGCTGGCGCTATTCCTTTTCGGAATGAATTTAATGGGGCAGGCGCTTGAGCGCCGTGCAGGCGCAGGCCTTAAAAGCCTTATTGGAAGATTGACGTCGAAGAAATCGACGGGGCTTCTTACCGGTATCGCCGTAACCGCCATTATCCAAAGCTCGGCTGCAACGACCGTAATGGTTATCGGCTTTGTAAACTCAGGGCTTATGCTCCTTCGTCAGTCCATAACGGTTATCATGGGAGCGAATATCGGAACAACCGTTACGGCCTGGATACTCAGTCTCGCGGGTATAAGTGACGATAACTTTTTCGTACAGCTTTTGCAGCCAAGCTCATGGACGCCCATACTTGCCGTTATTGGCCTGATATTCTATCTTGCGGGCAAAGGCAAGAAAAAAGACACGGGTCTTATCCTGGTGGGAATTGCGATCCTCATGTACGGAATGGAAGCTATGTCAAGCTCGGTTTCAGGGCTTCAGGACATTCCCGCTTTCAGGCAGATTTTCCTCGCGTTCCAGAATCCGCTTCTTGGCATACTTGTAGGCGCTGTCGTTACAGCTCTCATACAGTCCAGCACTGCCTCTGTCGGCATACTTCAGGCGCTCGCTTCGACCGGGGCGGTAACCTATGGAGCGACCATCCCGATAATCATGGGACAGAACATTGGAACCTGCGTAACCGCGCTTATTTCTTCTATAGGCGCAAACAAAAACGCCAAACGCGCTGCGCTTGTGCATCTCTGCTTTAATGTTATCGGTTCAGCGGTATGGATCACTGTTTACTGTATAATCAAGGCGCTACTCGATCCTGTAATACTGAATGAGTCGGCGACGATGTTCGGAATAGCGGTATGCCATTCAGCCTTTAATATAGGATGCACGCTGCTGCTGTATCCGGCGAGCGGGCTGTTGGAAAAGCTCGTATATGCACTCATACCGGATTCAAAACAGCTGGAAGAGGAAACAGAGCTCGATGTCCGTCTTCTTGTATCACCTGCTATCGCGATATCACGCTGCAGGGCGCTGCTCGATAAAATGGCATTAGAATCCGTAGAGGCCTTAAAGACAAGTCTCGAGCTCGTAAAGGAATATGATGAAGAGAAGGCGAGCAGGATAAGAGAAGCGGAGGACTATACTGACCATATAGAGGATATACTAGGTTCTTATCTCGTGAAGCTTACCGCCTGCGATTTGAAGCAGGATGAGAGCGAACAGGCTACGGAGTATATGAAGCTTATAGGAGACTACGAGCGTATCGCCGACCATGCCGTAAACATACTTGAGTCCGCTCAGGAGATGAAAGAAAAGGATATCAAGTTCTCCGTTTATGCGGAAAACGAATATCGTATTATTTCCGGCGCGATAAACGAGGTGCTCGACCTTTCCTATCAGGCGTTTAAAGGCAATAACCTTGAGTGCGCCCGTAAGACCGAGCCTCTTGAGCAGGTTATCGACAGCCTAAAGGAGACGCTCCGCACCCGTCACATACTTAGGGTACAGAAGGGCGAATGTTCAATAGAAGCCGGCTTTATCTGGACAGATCTGCTTACAAACTTTGAGCGAGTGTCTGATCACTGTTCGAACATCTCAGGCTGTATAATAGACACCGCGGGACACAACATGAACTCCCATAGGAACATGGAGTATATACGCGAGGCAGACGAAGACTTCAAGGTTGAGTACGAGATATATAGCGCGAAGTACAGTGTTTAGAAAAACCGAGCCATATGTTTTGACAATACGCCTGTGCTTGCACAGGGTGAATTGTCAAAACATATGGCGACTAAGAATAATGAGCATGGGCTTTTTAAAAAAATTCCATTGACATTTTTTTAACAACTGATAAAATGAAAAAAGTTTATGTCAAATTTTTCACAAAACAGAAAAAGTAAGAATAAAAAAACGGGAGAAAAAAATGGAATTTATCAGGTATGAAATCGCAGGACAGGTTGGGATTATCACTATTGATCGTCCAAAAGCGCTGAATTCCCTAAACGAAGAGGTGCTTGAAGAGTTTGAAAAGGCCTTGGACTCCGTCGACATTGAAGAGATAAGATGTCTTATACTTACGGGAGGCGGTGAAAAAGCCTTTGTTGCCGGTGCAGATATAGCAACACAATATCCCCTCTCAAAAGAAGAGGGAAAGGACTGGAGCAACTTTGGCAACCGTATATTCCTTAAGCTGGAAAGATTCCCGATTCCCGTTATAGCCGCGATCAACGGCTATGCTTTAGGCGGCGGTTGTGAGATTAGCCTGGCTTGTGATATAAGGATATGTTCTGAAAACGCTGTTTTTGGACAGCCTGAAGTCGGACTTGGCATTACACCCGGTTTCGGCGGGACTCAAAGGCTTGCAAGGCTTGTTGGGTCGGGTATGGCAAAGGAGATGATATACTCCGGAAGAAATGTTAAGGCCGATGAGGCGCTCCGTATCGGGCTTGTAACCCATGTATATCCTTTAGAGACTCTTATGGACGAGGCGATGAAGTTGGCTTCGCGCATCGCTTCCAATGCGCCTATAGCCGTTCGTAACAGTAAAAAAGCGATAAACGAAGGGATTGAATTGGACATAGAGGAGGCACTTTCTTTGGAAGCAAAGCTGTTTGGCGATTGCTATGAGACGCATGATCAGAAAGAAGGTATGTCTGCTTTTCTTGAAAAACGCAAGGAAAAGACTTTCTTAAATAAATAACGGAGGATGAAAATGGATTTTACACTTGATAAAAAGCATGAAATGGCACGCTCGCTTTTCAGGGATTTCGCTGAAAACGAAGTAAAGCCTCTTGCTCAGGAGATAGATGAGACAGAGACTTTTCCGGAAGAAACCGTCAAAAAGATGGGGAAATACGGATTTATGGGTATTACCGTACCGAAACAGTATGGCGGACAGGGCTGCGATACGCTTACATACGCGATGTGTGTAGAAGAGCTGGCCAAGGTCTGTGGAACCACCGCCGTTATCGTTTCTGCGCATACTTCTCTTTGTATCGACCCGATAATGACCTACGGTACCGAGGAACAAAAGCAAAAATACGTTGTTCCTCTTGCTAAAGGTGAAAAGCTTGGTGCCTTTGGACTTACCGAGCCGGGGGCCGGAACCGATGCTCAGGGGCAGCAGACCAAGGCCGTTTTAGACGGCGACGAGTGGGTATTAAACGGCTCTAAATGTTTTATTACAAACGGTAAATATGCCGACGTTTATGTTATCATTGCCGTTACCGGAACGATTGAAAAACGCGGAAAGATGGTAAAAGAAATTTCCGCGTTCATCGTTGAAAAAGGCACGCCCGGCTTTTCTTTCGGCACAAAGGAAAAGAAGATGGGAATACGAGGCTCAGCCACTTACGAGCTGATCTTTACAGACTGCCGTATCCCAAAGGAAAACTTGCTTGGACAAAAAGGCAAGGGCTTTAATATAGCGATGCATACGCTGGATGGCGGCCGTATCGGCATAGGAGCTCAGGCGCTCGGCATAGCGGAAGGCGCTTTGGAGTCTACCGTAAAATATGTAAAGGAGAGGAAACAGTTTGGAAGGGCAATAGCCGCTTTTCAGAACACCCAGTTCCAGCTTGCCGACATGGCTACGAGAGCTAAGGCTGCGCAGCTCTTAGTCTACAGGGCTGCTGCCGCAAAGGATACACAGGACCAATACAGCGTAGAAGCTGCTATGGCGAAGCTCTATGCATCTGAGGCGGCAATGGATATAACGACCAAGGCTGTTCAGCTTCACGGCGGTTACGGATATATAAGAGAGTACGAGATAGAGCGTATGATGCGCGATGCAAAAATAACCGAAATCTATGAGGGCACGTCCGAGGTTCAGCGCATGGTCATCTCGTCCGCCCTATTGAAATAAGCGGAGGTATATAAAGTGAAAGTAATCGTATGTATAAAACAGGTTCCGGATACAAAGGGAGGAGTATCTTTTAATCCGGACGGAACGCTTAACAGGGCGGCAATGCTTGCTATAATGAATCCCGATGATAAGGCGGGGCTTGAAGCGGCTTTAAGGCTTAAGGACCAATACGGTGCAGAGGTAACAGTTATATCTATGGGGCTTCCAAAAGCCTCTGATGTACTTACAGAGGCGCTTGCGATGGGAGCGGATAAGGCCATACTTGTAACCGACAGGGTATTAGGAGGCGCTGACACATGGGCGACTTCTCAGACCCTTGCAGGAGCAATCAGAAATCTTGAATATGACCTCATTATAACCGGCAGGCAGGCGATAGACGGAGACACGGCTCAGGTAGGGCCTCAGATTTCCGAGCATTTAAATATTCCTGTTATTTCATATGCGAGGAGCATAGAAATAGACGGAGACTATGTCATAGTACAGAGGCAGTTCGACGACGGTTATCATATGCTCAGAGCCAAGATGCCCTGTCTGCTCACTGCGCTTGCAGAGCTGAATGAGCCAAGATATATGACACCGGGCGGGATTTTCGACGCCGTCGATACCGAGATAACGGTCTGGGGACGCGACAAATTAATAGATGTGGACGATAGCAATCTTGGCCTTAAAGGCTCTCCGACGAAGATAGCCAAGGCATCCGACAAGGTAAGAAAGGGCGCGGGCGAAAAGGTTTCGCTTGCAGCTGACGAAGGCGCCGAATATATATTCGGCAGGCTTTTAGAGAAGCATATAATCTGATGGAGGATCGTGCAGGATGAGTTTTGATGAATATAAAGGCGTATATATTTATGCCCAACAGGTAGATAATAAGCTCAGCGGGATTTCGCTCGAGCTGCTTGGTAAAGCGAGGGATCTTGCAGACGACCTTGGAACCTTTGTAGCTGCCATACTTGTCGGCAGCGAGATCAAAGACCTTACGGATAGGCTCGCTAAATACGGCGCGGACAAGATCATAGTCGTAGACGATCCGGAGCTTAAGCATTACAGGACCGAGCCATATACGCACGCTGTTGCTTCGGCTATAGAAAAATTTAAGCCTGAGATCTTGCTTATCGGGGCTACGGCTATAGGACGTGACCTTGGCCCGAGGGTTTCGGCGCGTGTTGCCACGGGACTTACGGCTGACTGTACTCAGCTTGAGATAGGAGATTATCCTCTCGTTGCCAGACCCGGTACCGAGCAGCTTCATAATCAGCTCCTTATGACCAGACCGGCCTTCGGAGGAAATACGATAGCGACGATCGCCTGTCCTTACAATCGCCCGCAGATGGCGACCGTGCGACCGGGCGTAATGCAGAAGAAGGAAAAGAACGAAAACGCCAAGGCGGAAATAATAGAATTCAATCCCGGATTCACTCGGAACGGAAACTATGTTGAAATACTCGAGATTGTAAATGCCGTAAGCGATGTTGCAGATATTATGGACGCGAAGATACTTGTATCCGGCGGTCGCGGCGTAGGAAGCCCCGAGAATTTCAAAATCCTCGAAGAGCTTGCCGAAGCTATAGGCGGACAGGTCAGCTGCTCGCGTGCCGTAGTGGATGCCGGATGGAAACCTAAAGAGATGCAGGTGGGACAAACGGGTAAGACAGTCCGTCCCAATGTGTATTTTGCCATAGGAATTTCCGGAGCGATACAGCATGTCGCCGGAATGGAAGAGTCCGACTTGATAATCGCGATAAACAAGGACGAGAGCGCTCCCATATTTGATGTTGCGGACTATGGACTTGTCGGAGATCTGAATAAGGTTGTGCCGAAGCTTACCGCACTTATCAAGGCAAATAATGAGAGCAAACAGTAAGCTCTCCCGGCTTTAAATTTATTTTAAAATTTTAGTGTTTGACATGGCCTCTCCGTGATGGTAATATACCAATGTATGCCGCACGGAGAGGTTTAAGTATGTGCTTATGCGCGTCACCGGATCCGGCGAGTAAAGTGATAGGAGGTGCCCTATGTACGCTATAATTGCAACCGGCGGAAAACAGTACAAGGTTTCCGAAGGCGATGTTATCAGAGTTGAAAAGCTCGGTAAAGAAGCCGGCGAGACCGTTGTTTTCGACCAGGTGCTTGCAGTCAGGAATGACGATGCCCTTGTTGCGGGCGATGAAGCTTCTTCCGCTAAGGTTTCTGCTACGGTAGTTAAAAACGGAAAAGCTAAGAAAGTCATTGTCTACAAATACAAGAGCAAGACCGGTTATCATAAGAAAAACGGCCACAGGCAGCAGTACACAGAAGTTAAGATAGATTCTATAGAGGCTTAATTTTTTGACCACGATTACTTTTTATCAAGATGAAAAAGGAGAGATTTTAGGATTCAGGTCGGAAGGACATGCAGGGTATGCCGACAGCGGAGAGGATATATACTGTTCTGCCATCTCGGCGCTTTTGTTCAACGCTATCAATTCGATCGATATCCTCACCGACGACGAGCTTGATGTAGATGTTGATGAGGATGAGGCGGTTATAGATGCCTGCTTCTATGGAGCATCAAGCGATAATTCGCAGCTTCTTATGCAATCTCTTCTTATAGGTCTAGCCAATATAGCTGACGATGATGAAAAAGGAAAATATATCCGATTGATATTCGAGGAGGTAAGGGAATGCTGAAAATGAACCTTCAGTTTTTCGCTCATAAAAAGGGCGTCGGCTCTACTAAGAACGGACGTGATTCCGAATCAAAGAGACTCGGCGCAAAGAGAGCGGACGGACAGTTTGTTAAAGCCGGAAATATTCTTTACAGACAGCGCGGAACGAAGATACATCCGGGCGCAAATGTCGGACGCGGCAGGGACGACACGCTTTATGCCACGGTTGACGGCATTGTTCATTTTGGAAGAAAAGGAAGAGACAAGAAGCAGGTTTCTGTCCTTCCGGCAGAAAGATGATTACAAAGGGCTGTTGCATGATATGTGACAGCCCTTGATTTTCGGAGGTAAAATGTTTGCCGACAGAGCAAAGATCATAATCCGCTCCGGAAACGGAGGGAACGGACATGTGAGCTTCAGGCGTGAGAAATATGTGCCGAACGGCGGACCCGACGGCGGGGACGGAGGAAAGGGCGGCGACGTTATCTTTGAGGTGGACGAAGGCCTTAATACCCTCTATGATTTTAGACATAGGAGAAAATTTTCCGCCGAAGACGGTGAAGAAGGAAGGAAAAGGCGCTGTCACGGAAAAAACGGTGAAGATATAGTCCTTAAAGTTCCGGAAGGAACGGTCATAAAAGACGCGGTGAGTGGCAGAGTGATCGCCGATATGTCCGGTAAAAACAAGCGAAAGATAATTTTAAAAGGCGGCAGGGGCGGCCTCGGAAATATGAACTTTGCCACTCCGACTATGCAGGCACCCAAATATGCAAAGCCGGGCAAGCCCGGAGTCGAGCTGGAGGTTCTCTTGGAGCTTAAGCTTATTGCCGACGTAGGGCTTATAGGCTTTCCAAACGTTGGCAAGTCTACTTTCCTTTCCAAGACCAGTAATGCAAAGCCCAAAATCGCCAATTATCATTTCACTACTTTGCAGCCTAATCTCGGTGTGGTTGAAGGCTATGGCTGCGCGGGCTTTGTCATCGCCGATATCCCGGGGCTTATAGAGGGAGCGTCCGAGGGCGCGGGGCTTGGTCACGAATTCCTGAGACATATAGAAAGGACGAAGCTTTTTATCCATCTCGTCGATGCCGCACAGATAGAAGGCAGAGATGCGGTTGAAGACGTATATAAGATAAACAAAGAGCTTGAAAATCATCTCAAAGAGCTTTCAAACAGGCCCCAGGTGATAGCCGCAAATAAGGTGGATCTTATCTATGGCAGAGAGGATAAAGACAGTCCCATACAAAGACTTAAAGACGAATTTGAACCCAAGGGGATAAAAGTATATCCGATTTCCGCCGTTACAGGTGAAGGGCTTAAGGAGCTTATTTACGCAGTACGCCGTATGCTTGACGATCTCCCAGAAGAAGATGTCTTTTATGAACAGGAATATTTCCCTGAGGAGGAGATGGACAGAACGGAACTTCCTTATTCTGTCGAATACGATGAGGAAAATGAAGAGTATTTGGTATCAGGACCGTCTGTACAGAAAATGCTTGGATATACGAATCTCGATTCCGAAAAGGGCTTTGCCTTTTTTCAGAATTATTTAAAGAAACAAGGTATAATAGAGGAGCTTGAACGCCTCGGAGTAAGAGAAGGCGATACGGTAAACGTTGAGGGCTATCTTTTTGAATATTATCCTTAAGAAGCATATATCTTCAAGATATGTCATGAGATATTCTACACCTTACGCAAGGAGCCGATAAAATGACGAGTAAACAAAGAGCGTATTTGAAAAGTCTTGCAATGAAGATAGACGCTACAATACAAATTGGGAAGTCGGGGCTTACGCCCGAGCTGACAAAAATGACCGAAGAAGCCTTTAATACAAAAGAGCTTATAAAACTCTCCGTCCTTCAAAATTGCCTTGAGCCGATAGGAGAAATGGCGGCTATGCTCGCCGAAAGGACCCAGTCGCAAGTCGTTCAGGTAATTGGCAGGAAGATCGTACTGTATAGAGAAGGGAAGGACGAAAATAAAAAAATAGAACTTCCCCTTCAAAAGAGGCGCTGAGAATGAGTGTACGCAGAAAAAAACTTGGCATAATGGGCGGGACTTTTGATCCGGTGCATTTCGGACATCTGATTTTGGCTCAGTATGCCTACGAGCAGCTTGAGCTGGACGAGGTATTGTTTATACCTTCCGGTATGCCGCCTCATAAACCGAACAGGGACTCAGGGACAAGCAGCGTCGACAGGATAGAGATGACCCGTCTCGCAATAGAAGATAATTGCTCTTTTGCTCTAACTACCATAGAGATGGATAATGATGGACCTTGTTACACCTATGCGACCTTGAATAAACTGCGCGACATATATCCTGATGCCGACTTTTATTTTATACTTGGAGAAGATTCGCTTGTGGACTTTCCTACATGGAAGAACCCACGGGAGATCCTTGCTCAAAGCCGTATTGCCGTAGGCGCAAGACCCGGTTCTTCCGACAAAAGGATAGAAGATACTATTGAAAAAACGAGAAATTTGATCGGCGGTGAGTTTGTTCGTATCAATGCTCCGGCCATAGAGCTTTCTTCTCGTGAGATAAGGAAGAGGATCGAGGAAGGGAAGAGAGTCGAGTATATGCTTCCCGAAAAAGTGTTGGAGTATATAAAAAATCGGGGCTTATATAAAAACAAGGAGCAAGCGAATAATGACTTATAAGGAGTGGATAAGCCTCGAGGCAAAAGTAAGGAGTGAGCAAGATGAGGAAAGGTTTCATCACACTCTCGGGGTAATGTATACGGCCGCGGCGCTTGCTATGGCTCATGGAGCAGATATGGACAAGGCAAGGCTTGCAGGGCTCCTTCACGATTGCGCGAAATGCATTCCGAACGAGGAAAAGCCGATCCTGTGTGAAAAATATGGCATAGAATTCTCGGAATTTGAAAGAAAGAATCCACACCTTCTGCACGGAAAACTCGGGGCCTGTTTTGCAAAGAAAATATATGAGATCAATGATCCCGATATTTGCGCCGCCATCGAGTTCCACACCACGGGGCGTCCAAATATGAGCCTTCTAGAGCAGATCATATTTATAGCGGATTATATAGAGCCCGACAGAGACGAGGCTGTAAGGCTTGA
>CAYXUB010000018.1:0-18507 GCA_964468385.1 uncultured Lachnospiraceae bacterium | reverse complement strand
CACGAAGATTATCTTTATACCGCGGAAGACCGTTCCTCGGAGATAGAGTCAACAGGGGCTATCGCCTCCGTGATATTTTGGATTTATCGGATAGTCAACGCGGCGCTATTCGCCTTTTCTGTTTTTGTGATAATTCATTGGATAATATGCCTGCTTAGGAACCTCAGACAGCCTGTCTGTTGGGCGTCGCAAAGCGGCGGACATTCCGCGTATGGCTTTATGAGCTTTGTGTTCTCAGGCATATCTTTCGTATATTCATTTGGCATAGCGTGGTTTTCCAGCTTTCTGTGCGTCAACGGCATAGATCGACAAGTCATAAACTTTTATAATATCGCTTTACCGGTGCTGCTGATGTTCATGTATATGTTTGCGGTAAAAGCATTTTCATGCGTATTAAGCAAGAGAAAGGCTTAACAAATAAAAATGGATTGATTTCCCATTCCCCTATTGATACAATAAGGATTAGCCACTGCTAACTCGTCTGTGTATCAGGAGGTTGACGAATATGTTTACTGTACGTCCATACAGGGAAGAAGACGCCACAGCCTGTGGGGAATGTTTTTATGAGGGCTTTTTCACATGCCCCATAGATGAAAACGACAAGAAATTTTTACGTGACTATGCTCAGGTACTGACCGAAAAATGCAATTTCACCTATGTCGCCGAAACGAAGGAGCATCAGATCGTAGGCTTTATCAGCGGAATATACTACAAGGACTTCAGTAAAGCCTTGGCGGCTAAGTATGAGCTCAAAAAGCACTATGGTCAATGGATAGCGATGTTCCTCAAATTTTATTTTAAAGGATATAAGCTGTCGGAGGCTTTCCAAAAGCAGTTTGACGATTTTTTTCGTCAGGCGCGTGAAAGAGATAAGAAAACCTTTGGCAGATGCGACCTCGAGCTGGTTGCGCTCTCGTCAAAAAAGGATTACAGAAAAGGTCTGGGGACCACATTGCTGACGCGTTTTTTGGAGAGGGGAAAGAAAGACGGAGCCGACAGCGTAAGGCTTTTTACAAACAGCCTTGTTTCATGGGAATTCTACGAGAAACACGGATTTAAAAAGGTTGCCGAGAAGCCTTTTAAGTGGGCTCCGAAGGAGAGATCCATTATATATGAATACAGGCTCAAGGAGATGGACCAAGCCTGAGACAGAGGATAGCGATATTGGGATACTGCGCATGGGCCGAAATGAATGAGGCCAACAGGATATATCACGACAAGGAATGGGGAATTCCCGTACATGACGACAGGCAAATGTTCGAGCACCTTACGCTTGAGTGCCTGCAATGTGGCCTGAGCTGGGATCTCATGCTGAAAAAGCGAGAGATATTTCGCAAGTGCTTCGAAAATTATGAATATGACAGGATTGCCGGATTCGGAGAGCGTGAAGTGGAACGCATATTGAACACAAAAGGAATGATACGTTCAAAGCTCAAGATAAACGCGGTCATAAATAACGCGCGCTGCTACTTAAAGATAAGGGAAGAATACGGGAGCTTTTGTGATTATATATGGGCGTTTTCAGGCGGGAAAACCATACTTTACGAAGGACATGCAAATGGCAGGGTGCCGGTGAGCAACGCCCTTTCGGAGAAGATAAGCAAGGAACTCAAAAAGCGTGGTTTTAAATATGTCGGAGCGATAAACATGTATTCTCATCTTCAGGCCTGCGGGATTATAAACGATCACGATGCGGATTGCCCGTGTTACGACAGGATAAATGAAAAGTATCCTACTATAAGGAAAAGGCGTGACGGAGAGGTTTTTTAATTAAGGAGGATTTGTGAGGTAAGCGTATAGATAAAAGACAAATGAAAATTGTTGGTTAAACGTAATTTTTTTGTTTTAAAATAATTCGAGATAGGATTATACTGCATAACATAGGTTGTAATTAAAACAATTATTTTACGTGGAGGTGGAGAGTTGTTGCCGAGATTAAAAAAATTAAGGCTTGAAAAGAAAGTAACGCAGCAGGAGCTTGCAAATATCCTCAACGTTAGTCAGCAATCGATCAACAAGTATGAGAACCACAGTACAGAACCGAGTATCGAAACCTTGATAATGATAGCGGACTTTTTTGACGCGTCAATAGATTACATAGTTGGTAGAGTAAAGGAGAGGGATGCTATAGGGGCAGTCTCATATAAATTGAGCGACAAGGAAGAAATCCTTTTCAGATACTATAGACAGCTTTCGCAGGAAAAACGCGAATGTCTTGAAAATATAGCTAAGATGTTGCTTGATTGAAAGATAAGCACTTGACATATATAGACATATGTAGTTATAACAGGGCTGAGGCATCAAAGAACAGCAGATCATAGATGCAATGGCTCTTTATTTTATCTAAATATAACGAAATAAAAGGCTATAATTTATTGCTTGCGATTCCTTTTTATGCTAAAAGTTTAGATAGGTTTGGGACAAAGAGGAGAAATGAAATATGAACAGCCTTTTGGTAGCCGCGTCAGTCGTAGTGCCGCTTGTGATCTATATGGCGGCGGGAATTTTAGTTAGAAAGACAAGCATACTCTCAGAGGAGAATGCTAAAGCGATTGACAAACTATGTTTCAAGCTCTTTATCCCGATCTCGCTTTTTACAAACGTGTATTCTTGCAACATTTCCGAGGTATTTGAGCCCGATTTCTTCGGATTCGTTGTTTTATACATTATCTTATTCTTTTTTGCGATATATTTTCCTCTCAAGTACTTTGTCAAAGACAAACGAGACCATTCCACTATAGTGCAGGGGATATATCGTTCTAATTATGTGCTTTTCGGGGTGGCCGTAGCGCAGTCTTTTTCAAATTCGGAGGCACTCGCGCTTGTCTCTGCCTTGAATGCTCTCATAGTGCCCTTGTACAACATTCTTGCTGTGGTTTTGTTTGAATACAGTAAAGGGAAAAAAGTGAGAATAGGGCGGCTTTTAATATCCATATTGAAGAACCCGCTTGTGGAAGCGGGGATAATAGGAGTAATATTCAGTCTTTTGGAATTAAAACTCCCGTCTATCGTAGAAACGGCACTTTCTTCGCTTGGCGCGGTTGCAACGCCTCTGGCGCTTGTGGCCCTTGGTTCGACGCTTTCATTTAAGAGTGTCGTTGCACACAGGAAGTATCTCGTTACGGCCGTTGTCGGAAAGCTCTTTGGCGAGCCGATAATAGCGGTACTGATTGGCATTGCCGCCGGATTTAATGCTGCAGAAATGATAACGGTGATAGCGATACTTGCTACCCCAACGGCGGTCGCTTCGGCTCCGATGGCCCAGTCTCTCGGGGGAAACGGTAAGCTTGCCGGAGAGATAGTAGCTTTTTCCACCGCCTTTAGTTTTATCACTCTTTTTGTTTTTGTTTCGGTCCTAGGGAGCTTTGGTTTTTTGGGCTGAGCGGGAAACATCAATTAAAAAATAATAAATTTCGGCATATCTCTTTAAAACACAGTTCTTTCGTGATAGTATATCAACATAAATTTTTTACGCGCAGACTTGCGCTGTCAAAGTCCTTCGGGATTTCTTTTAATCTTTTCAATACCCCAAGTACAAACTTTATCATTTTAAATCTTATCTAATAATCCCAGTAATTTTTTGAGCTTAAAACAGTTAGAGATTTCATGCAGCTCGATTCGGAGGTGCAAATGGCTGATATAGGCGCGCTCATATGCGGAAAATACAGGATCGTAAAAGAGATAGGCCGCGGCGGTATGTCTGTCGTCTATCTTTCTCTCGATCTGCGTCTCAATAAATATTGGGCCATAAAAGAGATAAAAAGGGAAGCAGATGGAAAAATTAAAGCCTCGAGGAATGAAGGGTTGCCGGCCGAAGTGGAAATAATGAAAAATCTCGACCATTCTGCTTTGCCTCGTATAGTCGATATTACCGAGGACAGAGAAGCCGTTTTTATCGTAATGGATTATGTGGAGGGAATATCTCTTAAAAAGCTTCTGAATGAATCCGGCGCGCAAGCTGCGGAAACTGTGCTTTTATGGGGGCGGCAGCTTGCCGAAGCCCTGCGTTATCTGCATACGAGGAATCCTCCCGTCATTTATCGTGATCTGAAGCCTTCGAATATAATATTAAAGCCCGAAGGGGATATAAAGCTGATAGATTTTGGGATCGCGGAGAAATATACGGGACGAAGCGGGGGAGATTCTTCGGCTTTTGGCACAAAGGGATATGCAGCGCCTGAGCAATACGGCGGAGAGGCAGATGAAAGGTCTGATATCTTTTCGCTTGGAATGACGCTTAAGCAGCTCCTTGCGGGAGACAGGGTTTTGGATACGGCTGACAACACGATAAAGCGTGGCCGGAGAAGCGCGCTTTCAGAAGGCTTGGAGATGATAATAGGCAAATGTGTCAGGGTTTTGCCGGAGGACAGGTATCAGTCCTGCGAGGAGCTCTTGTCCGACCTTAAGGCTCCGGAGCTTTTAGTAAAAGAACGAGAAGATACAAAAAGAACTAAACTGCGCACGTTCAAACTGACCCTTATATTAGGCTTTGTGCTTGTTGTGCTTGCTATTTGCGGAAGAAGAATTGCTTTTGTGAAAAAAAACGAAGCATACGAAACGCTTGTGTCCACATCGACGGCGATGGCTCTCGAAATTAAAATAGAGAAATATATAAAAGCAATAGACATATATCCGGAAAGGGCAGAGGCGTATTTAAAACTGCTTGAAGCGTATGAAGATAATGGGAGTTTTGGCGAAGACGAAGACTCTTTGTTTTTAGCCCTTTATAATGCGAACAAGGATAATTTCGATGTCTCCAGCGTCCATACGGCCATGCTGAATTACAAGGCCGGACTTATGTATTTCAATTTTTATTCCGAACAGGCGGGCTCGTATTCTTTTTCTGAAAGAGTGCAAAAGGCCTATCCGTTTTTTGCCGCTAATTACGAAAATGAGACTCTTACGGATAACTTTGCATACAGCGAAGTGTCGAACGCTTATTACAACATATGTCTCTTTTATAAAAACTTCATCTTGAGCTCCGCGGAGTTGAAAGAGGCCGCAGATGAGGATTATGAAAAGCTTATGGTTGCGGCATGGAGCATTATATCAGGGACAGAGGGCATAGCCGAGACGAATGTATACGATCGTCTGGTCGTGTTGAACGGAGTGTTCATGCTCCTGTACGACCGGCGACTTGCCCTTGCGTCCGCCGGAATAGAAAAAGAAGAAGTGATAAAAATGATAGATGAGATATATACGCTCGCGGTATCAGGAGAGGTAAATAAAGAACAGACGAAAATGCTTCGCGAGGAAATAGAAGAAAACTATGAGAAATACAAAAGGGCAGTGATAAGAGCCTATGAAATTTTAAACAGCGAAAGCTAAAAAGAAAAGAATCGCTGTCAAGACGTTTAAGGAGGAAGAATGCATGGCCGAAGAAAACACATGGAGGATTTTTTTGACGGCTGCGGATATAGCTATGGTGCTGTCTTTAATATTTGCGCTGATATCCCTTGTCATTTTCGTGAAATATAAGATATGGACTATATTCGGGGAGATGAAAGAAGAAAAAGAATCAAAAAAAGAAGCAAGCTCTGAGGAGCCCTTGTTTATGAACAAAACAGAAGAGGCGGAGAGTTTTGCAGCGGCAGAATCCGAAGAGACAGTATTTTTAGATACATACAAAGAATAAGGAAGGAAGATGAAATGAGACGCAAAATGAAAAAGAAGTTTAAGATATATATTGTTACGGCAGCCGCGGTATTTATGGCTATGGGCGTTGCCCCAAAAGCGGCGGAGGGGAGGTTTTTGGGCTCGGATACGGATACGACGGACGAGATTTCTTCAGACCTAGGAGAGGAAGAAAATAATAACGGAATGCCCTCAGGTTCCGAGGAGAATAATACAAGTGAAGCTCCTTTCGATTCTGAGGAAAAGGAGAATGATACGGTAGCTCCGGAGCTTTATCCCCTGGGAGAAAGCTTTCATATGTCTTATGGGGAGGAAGGATATGGAAACGAGGTCGATGGAGTTTACTACTATAACGAGAGCGTAGTTTTCGCCTTTGAAATAGAGGAGGACAATTTTTATGAGGAGGATATTAGCATAAGGATAGATAAGGACGGAGAGGAGAGCGAATATAAGGACGTGAGCTGGGGTGAGACGGAGGAGGGACGTTACGCCACTTCAATTGTTCTTTTGGAGGAAGGCGCGTATACACTTCATATAGAATATACGGATCGCGCGGGAAATGAAATGATCCCCTATACATCTGAAATGATCATAATAGACAAGACAAAGCCGGAACTTGAAATATCCTATAGCGGCGCAGAGCCTAAAAATATGCTTTTGGACGAGGAAGGTTATGCGCGCTTATATTATGACAGCGAACTTACGGTGGCTATAAGAATAACGGAGAAAAATTTTGATCCCGCAATGGCAGATATAAAAATCCTCGCGGAGGACGCCGCGGGCAATACCCTTGAGACGGCCGAGTTAGTGGCAGTTTCTGAATGGTCGTCTAAGGAAGAAGAATACGTTCTCAATCTCGTCTTTGGCGGCGATGCGGTTTATACGTTTGAATTCAGCTGCACTGATATGGCGCGAAACGTTTCTGATGTAAAGCAAGAGCGCTTTACCATAGATATGACACCGCCCTCGGCCTTGAAGCTGAGCTACAGTCCGTATGTTTCCGAGAGCGAAGTGGGCGGAGTCACTTGCCTTTTCTATGATTCTTACGCCACTGTTACCGTATACGCCTCAGATGATATATCCGGAGTATACGGTTTTTTATATAGATGGACTGAGACCGAGGGCAGCAGTGCTGAGGCAGAAGAGGAGCAGCGGTTTATAAGTGCAAGCGAAGTGACATATTCTAATGGCGGGACAACGGCGAGCTTTAGCGTGCCCGCGGAACAGGCGGGAAATGAGCTTGAGTTTAGCGGGCGTTTATATGTTTCCGCGGTGGATAAGAGTGGAAATAAATCGTCTGAATATACTGATGGGAAGAGGATAGTCGTAGACAATGTGCTTCCGTCTTTATCGGTGGAAATAGAGGAGAGCGTGCGTACGGAGGCTGATAAATCATATTATAACGGCACAGCGAAGGTTTTAATCTGCATAGAGGAGGAAAATTTTTTCAAAGAAGATGTTCGTCTCGAAGTACTAAAGGACGAAGAAGACTGTTCGCTTGAAGTTGTATGGACAGTGGAAGATAAAGGGCTGAACGTGGGCGCTTTTGAGCTGTACGAGGACGGGGTATATACCATAAAGGTGGGATATGCTGACAGGTCCTTGAACGCGGCCTCTGATTATATTTCCGATTTTATTGTGGTCGACACTACTATTTCGGAGCCGAGGATAATGGTGAACGGTGAAGCTGCCGACGGAAGGGCCTTTAACGGAGAGCTTGTACTTGAGCTTGAATTTGAAGATGAGAATTTCGATGATTATGAGATAAGTTTTTGTAGAACCGGACTCGAAACGGGGCGTGAAGATATTACAAAAAAATATATCATCGGTATAGAAACAGACGAAAAGGGAGGCAGAGGCAGTTTCGATACTTTTAGCTACGACCGTAATACCGATGGAATATATGAGCTTGAACTCACGGTATACGATAAAGCGGGAAACAGTGCTTCAAGCAAAGCGTGCTTTACTATAAACAGGTTTGGTTCGGTCTATATATACGGAGATTATCTTTTGTCACTTATAGAGAACGGCGGCGCCTATGTGCAGTCGGTAGATGAAGATTTAGTTGTGTTTGAATATAATGCCGACAAGCTGCTTGAAAGCTCCTTTGAAATAGTCATATCAAAAGACGGCAGACCTTTACGCGAAGTGATTTACACCTTGTCTTCAAGTGTGGACTCCGGCGTCGAGGGCGAATGGCACATGTATAAATACACGATAAGCAAGGAAAATTTCAGTTCGGACGGAGTATATAAGATTTCTGTATCTTCAAGTGACGCCGCGGGCAATAATACCGAAAGCTCTTTGACTGAGGAAGGAGAGATATTGTTTAGGGTGGACGGAACGGCTCCGAAAATTACAAGTATAACGGGATTAGAAAGCGATATTATAGAAGCGAGCGAAGCGGTTGTGAATTTCAATGTTTATGATACCATAGGGCTTGCGTCCGTAACGGTATACGTAAATGGAGAGATAGTCCAAGAGATAATGGATTTTTCAAAAGATGAAAATAATTTCAAAGGAAGCTTTGTGCTTGAAGAAAGCCCGGAGCAGCAAAGTATAAGGATAGTGGCAAGGGACAAGGCGGGAAATGAGACAGATACAGCCTCGGAAGACTTCAAACTCTCCGCAGCTTTTTCTTTTTATGATCGAGTAACGGTATTTGCAAATACTATTGTCGAGGCTGTTGCGGCGCTAAATGAAAATATTTCCACGCCTGTTGTGGCAGGTATCTTTTCGGCTCTGGCGGCCGGGTTTACGGGGTTTACGGTATTTATGCTGAGGCGTAAAAGAAAAGGCTGATACTGTTTGATAAATCCACTTGTAATTTTGGTAATTAATTGATAAATTATATGATGTTAAAAGTAAAGGTAAATAAACAAGGGTTTAAGGAGGTTTTAAAGTGGCACTCGTTACAACGAAAGAAATGTTTAAAAAAGCATATGACGGCGGATATGCGGTCGGAGCATTCAACGTAAATAATATGGAGATAGTTCAGGGTATAACCGAAGCTGCGGGAGAACTTAAAAGCCCTGTTATCCTTCAGGTATCAAAGGGGGCTCGTGCATATGCGAACCATACATATCTTGTAAAGCTTGTTGAGGCTGCCATACAGGAAAACCCTGACATACCTATCGCGTTACATCTCGATCACGGCGATACCTTTGAAATTTGCAAATCCTGCATTGATGGCGGTTTTACATCAGTTATGATCGATGCTTCTTCAAAGCCTTTCGAGGAAAACATCGCGCTCACCAAGCAGGTGGTAGAATATGCGCATGACCATGGCGTAGTTGTAGAAGCCGAGCTCGGAACGCTTGCGGGCGTTGAGGACGAGGTTGTCGTAGAGGCCGGACAAGAGAGCTATACCCGTCCCGAGGAGGTAGAAGAGTTTGTATCAAAGACGGGCTGCGACTCGCTTGCCATCGCGATAGGCACCTCGCACGGCGCGTATAAATTCAAAGCTTCACAGTGCACGAGAAACGCCGACGGCATACTGGTTCCGCCGCCCCTTCGTTTCGACGTGCTTGAAGAGTGCATAAAGAGACTCCCGGGCTTCCCGATCGTGCTTCACGGCTCGTCTTCGGTTCCGCAGGAGTTTGTAAAGATGATAAATGAATACGGCGGAAACATGCCCGACGCCATCGGTATCCCCGAGGAGGAGCTTCGTCAGGCCGCGAAGCTTGCGGTATGCAAGATAAACATCGATTCTGATATACGTATTGCAATGACGGCTACGATCCGCAAATACTTTGCGGAGAATCCCGATCATTTTGATCCCCGTCAGTATCTCAAACCTGCAAGGGCTGCGGTTAAGGATATGGTTGTTCATAAGATTGAGCATGTATTGGGATCTGCCGGAAAGGCTTAAGGGATAAATGCTTAGATTCTATATGGAATCTTTTTTGGACACCTGGTGCGTTCGATAACCTCGCTATTTTGAACCTACAGTTACTTTAAAAAGGGACACCTATATCGGCATATTTGATGTCAGGCCTCGTTTTTAGTGGAAGATTGAAGATGTGTCTGCGGTTTTAACCCACCTATCTTTGATAGGAGTCAAAAGGCGGGGACGGCGCTCCGGGTGGCTTGTATAAACCCTTTTTGGCCTAAGGCCTTAAAGGACTATTGCGAAGCAAAGTGAAAACGCAAATAGTTCTTGGCAATCGCGGGAGCGGAAACGCGGAGCGATTGCCTCTTTTATGAAGACAAGAAACTTTTTCTACAAGGGGACTTGGCGCGGCGTCGGTACTTATCGAAAGCAAGCGTCAGCGAAGCTTGAGATTAGTACCGTTACGCGAGAACAGAGCGCGAGCGGGTCCCCTGTAGAAAATTTTCTTGTAGAAAAACCAAGCTATGTGTTTTATGAAAGGGCCTGCGCCTGCGCGGGGCGAAACAGCAAAACATATGGCGGCTGATAACATTTCCGGAGGAAATTGAAGTGATAAGCGAAATAAAAGGCAGGCTTGAAGAAATAGTCTCCACATCTGAGAAATATCTAAAAGCGGCTTCCGATATTAATGCCATAAACGAAGTGCGCGTGCAGATGCTTGGGAAGAAAGGCCGGCTAACGGCTGTGCTTAAAGGCATGAAGGATATAGACCCGAGCGACAGGCCCGCGGTAGGTCAGCTTGTAAACGAAGCACGTGAAAAAATAGAAAGAAGGCTCGAGGAAGCTAAGGGAACGATAGAGAAGGCACAGCTTGAAAACCGTCTTGCTCAAGAGACGATAGACGTCACACTTCCCGCTAAAAAAGCAAATATAGGTCATAGCCACCCGAATATTATTGCGCAAAATGAGATAGAGCGCATATTCATAGGGATGGGTTATGAGGTAGTCGAAGGACCTGAAATAGAATACGATCTTTATAATTTTGAAAAATTAAATATCCCTGCGAACCATCCGGCAAAGGATGAACAGGATACTTTTTACATAAATCCGGAAATAGTCTTAAGGACACAGACCTCGCCGGTGCAGGCACGTGTCATGGAAAGCGGAAAACTTCCGATAAGAATGATCTCTCCGGGAAGGGTATTCAGATCCGACGAAGTCGATGCGACTCACTCGCCCTCTTTCCATCAGGTAGAGGGTTTGGTCGTGGACGAGCATATAACTTTGGCTGATCTTAAGGGAAGCCTTCAGGAATTTGCGGTTGAGCTCTTCGGTTCGGATACTAAGACGAAGTTTCGTCCGCATCATTTCCCCTTTACGGAGCCGAGTGCCGAGATGGATGTCAGCTGCTTTAAATGCAAGGGCAAAGGTTGCCGTTTCTGCAAGGGAGAGGGTTGGATAGAGATATTAGGCTGTGGCATGGTACATCCTCATGTGTTTGAGATGTGCGGCATAGATCCCGAAAAATACACGGGTTTTGCCTTTGGCGTAGGGCTAGAAAGGATAGCGCTTCTCAAATATGAGATAGACGACATGCGCCTGCTCTACGAAAATGACATTAGGTTCTTAAGCATGTTCTGACAAAGGAGACACAAGATGACCACTTCTTATTCATGGATAAAACGATATGTGCCCGACCTTGATGTCACGCCTCAAGAATACGCTGATGCGATGACGCTTTCGGGAACAAAAGTAGAAGGTTATAAGATACTCGATGCCGATCTCGATAAGATCGTCGTAGGGCAGATAAAGGAAATAGAAAAACATCCGGACGCGGATAAACTCGTTGTCTGTCAGGTGGATATCGGCGGCGAAACGATACAGATAGTCACCGGCGCGCCTAATGTATATACCGGAGCGAAGGTGCCGGTCGTGCTTGATGGAGGAAAAGTAGCACAGGGACACGGAAAAGAGAAAACTCAAGGCGGTATCGTCATCAAAGCGGGGGCGCTTAGGGGCGTTCCTTCGGCAGGCATGATGTGTTCGATAGATGAACTCGGATCTTCAAGGGAGTTCTATCCCGAAGCGCCGGAAGACGGAATATATATCTTTCCCGAGGATACCAAGGTAGGAGCAGACGCTGTAAAAGAGCTTGGGCTTGATGATGTTGTATTTGAACATGAGATCACATCAAACAGGGTGGATTGTTACAGCGTTATCGGCATAGCGCGAGAAGCGGCGGCTACATTCAAGAAGGAATTTCTGCCCCCGAAGGTTAGTATAAAGGCGAATGCCGAGCAAGCTTCGCAGTATGTAAGCGTCCAGGTTGACGACGAAAAACTCTGCCCCAGATATTGCGCGAGGGTTGTAAAAAACATAAAGATAGGGCCGTCTCCTAAGTGGATGCAAAGAGCGCTTGCCTCAAGCGGGATCAGGCCGATAAACAATCTGGTCGATATCACGAACTTTGTCATGGAGGAATATGGCCAGCCCATGCATGCCTTTGACCTCGATTCTGTTGCGGGGCATAAGATAATCGTCAGGCGCGCAAACGACGGCGAGAGCTTTGTCACGCTGGACGGTAAGGAGCATACCCTCGATAATGATATGCTCATGATATGCGACGCGGAAAAAGCGATAGGCATTGCCGGGATAATGGGCGGACAAAATTCGATGATCACGGAAAAAGTAAAAAACGTACTGTTTGAGGCGGCATGCTTCGACGGCACTAATATACGTCTTTCGGCAAAGCGTCTGGGCATGAGAACTGATGCCTCTTCAAAATTTGAAAAGGGACTCGATCCGAACTGTGCAAAGGAAGCGGCAGACAGGGCCTGTCAGCTCATAGAGGAACTTGGCTGCGGCGAGGTCATAGATGGGTATGTGGACGTATATCCGAATGAACGAAAGCCGGTACGTGTGACTTTCGAGCCGGAGAAGATAAACAAACTGCTTGGGACTAATATTGAGGCTGGAGAAATGCTCAAGTATCTTGAGGCTGTGGAGCTGAAATATGACAAGGAGACGAATGAGATTATCGCTCCGACTTTCAGGCAGGATATAAAATGCACGGCGGATATCGCCGAAGAAGTCGCGAGATTTTACGGTTACGATAATATTCCCGTGACGCTTCCAAAAGGGGAGGGCACGGCCGGAAAGCTGCCCTTCTATCTAAGGGTACAGAACAGGGCGACCGAGCTTGTGAAATACAGCGGATTTTCTCAGGCAATGTGCTACTCCTTTGAAAGCCCGAAGGTCTTCGACAAACTCATGCTTCCCGAAGACGCCCCCGAGCGGCAAGCGATAGAGATAAGCAATCCGCTCGGAGAGGATTTCTCCATAATGCGTACGACGCCGCTCAACGGCATACTTACATCGCTTGCGACGAACTTCAACAGGCGCAATAGAGAAGTACGGCTGTACGAGATCGGCAACATATACATTCCAAAAAACCTTCCTCTTTCCGAGCTTCCTAAGGAAAGTAAAATGCTCACTCTCGGCATGTACGGAAGCGGAGACTTCTTTGATTTAAAAGGAGTAGTAGAGGAGATATTTGAAAATGTGGGTATGGATACTGAAGCGGAATATGAGCCCGAGCCAAAACGCCCCTATTTCCATCCCGGAAGACAGGCAAATATTGTCTATAAAGGAGAGCGGCTCGGATATATAGGCGAAGTGCATCCTATGACAGCAAACGCTTATGGCATAGATGCAAGATGTTATATCGCCGTTATAGACTTGACCGAGTTGGTTAAATATGCCAGCTTTGATCGTAAGTACAAAGAAATACCAAAATATCCCGCGGTAAACAGGGATATATCCATTGTCGTTCCAAAGGAGCTGCCCGCTGCGGTCATAGACAAAATGATAAGACAGCGAGGCGGAAAGATCTTGGAGAGCGTCGGGCTTTTTGATCTCTATGAGGGTGCTCAGATAGGCGAGGGTTTTAAATCCATGGCCTATTCGATAGTGTTCCGTTCGGCGGAAAAAACGCTTACGGAGCAGGATATCAGCGCGGCAATGAAAAAAATATTGAACGGTCTTGAAAGCCTCGGTATAAAACTCAGGGAATAACACTGATGAAAACAAGTGATTTCGCTTACTGCCTCCCTAAAGAGTTGATAGCTCAAGAGCCGTTAAAGGACAGAAGCGCTTCTCGGCTCATGTGTTTAAGCCGTGCAAACGGGCAGCTTTGGCATAGGCGTTTTACCGATATAGTCGACCTGCTTTTTCCGGGCGACTGCCTTGTCATAAATGATACAAAAGTGCTTCCGGCGAGACTCTATGGTGTAAAAGAGGACACAGGCGGAGCGGTCGAGATACTGCTGCTGAAAAGAAAGACGGCCGATGTTTGGGAGACCTTGGTAAGACCGGGAAAAAAATGCCGTATCGGAGCCAGACTCAGCTTTGGCGGAGGTATTTTAAAGGCTGAGATTACGGATATCATAGACGATGGAAACAGGCTTATAAGATTCGAGTACGAGGGCATATTCGAGGAGATACTTGATCGTCTCGGAGAGATGCCGCTTCCGCCTTATATAACGCATAGGCTAGAGGATAAGGACAGATACCAGACTATATACGCAAAAGAGGCCGGCTCAGCGGCCGCGCCGACGGCAGGGCTGCATTTTACCGAGGAGCTTCTTGGAAGCATAAGGAAAAGGGGAGTAAATATAGCCCATATCACCTTACATGTCGGGCTTGGCACCTTCCGTCCTGTAAAGGCCGAAAATGTAGCGGAGCACCATATGCATTCCGAATATTACATGATAGAGGAAGCACAGGCGAAGCTTATAAACGCGACAAAAGAAAAGGGCGGACGGGTGATATGCGTCGGGACGACGAGCTGCAGGACCTTAGAATCGGCAGCCTCGGAAGACGGACAGCTGCTTTGCGGAAGTGGTTGGACTGATATTTTCATTTATCCCGGCTATAAGTTTAAAATAATGGACGCTCTCATAACGAACTTCCATCTGCCGGAATCTACACTTTTAATGCTGGTTTCCGCTTTTGCAGGCAGAGAAAAGGTGCTGCGCGCTTATGAAGAAGCGGTGCGTGAGAAATACCGTTTTTTTTCGTTCGGCGACGCCATGTTTATAAGATAGTAAATAGCTATAATAGTATTGGAAGATAATTCAAGAAAAAGACATCGGAGGTTATAGAAATGTCGGTTCCGTATCATCATAAGGCGATAGAGAAAAAATGGCGCGAGCATTGGCTCAAAAATCCCGTAAATCCAAATGATGGGAAAAAGCCGAAATATTATTGTCTGGACATGTTCCCCTATCCGTCGGGAAACGGACTACATGTAGGCCATTGGAGGGGATACGTCATTTCCGATGCTTGGAGCCGATATAAGCTCATGCAAGGGCATTACGTGATCCATCCGATGGGCTGGGATGCCTTTGGACTTCCGGCAGAAAATTACGCGATAAAAATGGGCATACATCCGACCGTTTCAACGGCTGAAAATGTGGCACAGATAAAAAAACAGATAAACGACATAGCTGCTCTTTATGATTGGGATATGGAGATTGACACGACCGATCCGGCTTTTTTCAAATGGACGCAGTGGATTTTTGTAAAGATGTTTAAAGAAGGGCTGGCTTACGAAAAGGAATTTCCGATAAACTGGTGCCCTTCTTGTAAAACGGGACTGGCAAATGAGGAGGTTGTAAACGGCAGATGTGAGCGTTGTGGGGCCGAGGTCACAAAGAAAAACCTGAGGCAGTGGATGCTTAAGATCACAGAATACGCGGAGCGGCTCTTAAACGACTTGGACAAACTGGATTGGCCCGAGAAGGTAAAGAAGATGCAGTCTGACTGGATAGGGAAGTCTTATGGTGCGGAGGTCGACTTTCCTATAGACGGGCGTTCAGAAAAGATAACGGTCTACACGACCAGACCCGACACCCTTTACGGAGCGACATTTATGGTGCTTTCTCCGGAACATTCGCTCGCAGCCGAGTTAGCCACGGACGAGATGAAAGATGTGGTGCAAAAGTATATTTACGACGCTTCAATGAAATCAAACGTCGACCGTATGCAGGCAAAGGAGAAGACAGGTGTATTTACAGGCTCCTATGCCGTTAATCCGCTCAGTAAAAATAAGATTCCTATCTGGCTTTCGGACTACGTGCTGGCAGATTACGGCACAGGTGCGATAATGTGTGTTCCCGCACATGACGACAGGGACTTTGAGTTTGCGACCAAGTTTGGTATACCTATCGTTCAGGTCATAGCTAAGGACGGCAAGGAGATATCGCCTCTTACGGAGGCCTATACTGAGGCGAGCGGAGTAGTTATAAACTCCGGTGAGTGGAACGGCTATGAGTCCTCCGTGCTAAAAAAAGAAGCGCCGGAGATGATAGAGAAGGCGGGCTTAGGCAGAAAGACCGTAAACTATAAGCTGCGCGACTGGGTGTTTTCTCGTCAGCGCTATTGGGGTGAGCCCATTCCGATAATCCACTGCCCGAAATGTGGGAATGTTCCGGTTCCCGAAGAGGAGCTTCCTCTTTTACTGCCCGAGGTAAAAAGCTATCAGCCCACAGGGACCGGGGAATCGCCTCTTGCTGCCATAGATTCATGGGTAAACTGTAAATGTCCCGTCTGTGGAGCGGATTCGAAGAGGGAGACGAACACCATGCCGCAGTGGGCCGGTTCGTCATGGTATTTTTTAAGGTACGTAGACAATAAAAACGACAATGAACTCATTTCGAAGGAAAAGGCAGATAAATATTTGCCTGTAGATATGTATATCGGAGGCGTGGAACATGCGGTACTCCACCTGCTTTATTCGAGATTTTATACGAAGTTCCTGTATGATATAGGCGTGGTGAACTTTGAGGAGCCTTTTACGAAGCTGTTTAATCAGGGAATGATAACCGGAAAAAACGGCGTAAAGATGAGCAAATCCAAGGGTAATGTTGTATCTCCCGATGAACTCGTGGAAAACTACGGCTGCGATTCGCTTAGGATATACGAGTTGTTCGTAGGGCCGCCGGAACTGGATGCCGAATGGGATGACAGAGGCATAGAGGGAGTAAACAGATTCCTAAAGAGGTTCTGGAATCTCGCGCTCGAAAGTCTTGAAGCAGGGGTGCAGCCTACGGAGGAAATGATAAAGATAAGGCATCGGCTTACTCACGATGTAACGCAAAGGCTTGAAGATTTCAGTCTTAACACGGTCGTTTCGGCCTTTATGGAATACAACAACAAGCTCATCGAGATCGCGAAAAAGACGGGCGGAGTAGATAAGGAGACGATAGAGACCTTTGCGAGGCTCCTTGCTCCCTTTGCCCCGCATATAGCCGAAGAGATATGGGAAAGCTACGGTCATTCGGATTCGATTTTCCATTCGGGTTGGCCGAGCTATGACGAGACTAAGCTGAAGGACGATGTCATGGAAATCCCCGTGCAGATAAACGGAAAGACTAAGGCTGTGATCACGGTCGCAAGAGATATTTCTAAAGAGGACGCTCTTGTGGCAGGAAAGAAAGCAATAGAGGATAAGATAACGGGTAATATAGTAAAAGAGATATATGTGCCGGGGAGAATACTTAACTTTGTACAAAAATAAAAGGCGGCATGGCGGGCAAGTGACTTAAGGGAGACACTTAATGGAAAATACGGAATATATCGGAAGCGTCGCGCTTCACTATGATTTTTACGAAGGCAAAGACCTTTACGCGGACGGCGGAGAGGAAGAACTTCTTGAGATCGTAAAAAACTACAGTGAGGACGAGTACAACCGCATAATAAGTGAAAGAAAAAGCTGGCCTGTGCTTTATCATCTCTCTAATATAAGAGAAAATATTTTGAGTGCCTTACCCTTTTCAAAAGAGGACGAGGTGCTCGAGGTAGGCGCGGGCTGCGGCGCGGTGACCGGAGCTATAGCAAAGAATGCGGGGCATGTAGATTGTATAGAGCTTTCCAAAATGCGCAGCCTTATAAATGCCGAAAGACATAAAGGTTTTGATAACATCGATATATTCGTAGGCAATTTCCAGGACATAGAAAAAGGAATAAAAAAGAAATACGACTATATAACGCTTATCGGGGTTTTGGAATATGCGGGTATGTATATAGAATCAGAAGAACCTTTCGCGGATTTCCTGCGCTTGATAAGCAGGCACCTTAAGGAAGGAGGAAAGCTCGCTATTGCTATCGAAAACAAATACGGACTGAAATATTGGGCCGGTTGCCGCGAGGATCATCTCGGTACGTATTTTTCGGGAATAGAGGGTTATCATACCGACGTAAAGGTGAGGACTTTTTCAAAAGGAGGGCTGCAAAAGCTCTGTGCACAGGCAGGGCTTAAGGAGCCTGTATTTTACTATCCTTATCCCGACTATAAGCTACCGACAGCGATCTATTCGGACGATTATCTCCCTGAAAAGGGAATGTTAAATGAGAACTTAAGGAATTTCGATAACGACAGAATGTTGCTTTTTGATGAGACAAAAGCCTTTGATAATATAATAGGAGATGGACTGTTTGACATTTTTTCAAATTCATATCTGATCATCGCGGAGAAATAATATGGATAAGCTCATCTATTCAAAATATTCAAACGACAGAAACGTCTCGTATCAGATCAGGACCGCTATATATGAAAACGAGGCGGGCGGACGCTATGTGCTGAAGACGGCGATGTCAAAGGACAGTGTCGCGCATATAGAAAAGATGTGCAAAGTGTGTGTAGATCTAAAAGAGCAGTTCAAGGACACGCTGTTCGAGCCTAATAACGGGGAGCGCGACGGGGATTCAATACGCCTCGAGTATGTAGAAGGACGGACGCTCGACAGTATTTTGCGCGGATTGCTTCAAGTAGGAAACATAGATGGATTTAAGGCACTCATATCCAAATATAGAGAAGAGATAAAAAAGGCCGCCGTAACTGAGTTTGTGCCATCAGACGGCTATTTTGAATTGTTCGGCAAAGACGCCGATACCGAGTCCGGACAGAAGGCTCTTAAGGTTTCCGATATAGACATGATATTCCAAAATGTTGTCGTCGTAGACGGCAGATGGGTGCTGCT
>CAYXUB010000017.1:0-18790 GCA_964468385.1 uncultured Lachnospiraceae bacterium | reverse complement strand
ATATCTCATAACGGGATCCGCCCTCCCTAGTATGTCTGTTATATCTCCTGATATCCCGACGTTATGAGGAGCCAGTACGAAAATAAAGCTGGAAACCTTCTGGAGAGAGCCGCCGATAGCGTAACAAGTGCCGGAAGAGAAGTCTATTACTCTTTGGGCTGTTTCAACATCAATGCCCTCAAGATTGAGAACAACTGTACAGTTGGCGAGCAGAGTGTCTGCTATATTACGCGTCTCTTCCATGTTGGCGGGCTTTATCACCCTTACCGCCATAGCCCTGCCCTTTTTACTCATCGGAGTTATCTTAGAGCTGTATTCGCGTTTGCTCTGTGACCTAGAGTCTTCTTCCTCTTCCTCGTCATCATCTTCTTCGTAATCGTCGTCATCATCTTCTAAGTTTCTTCCGATCAGGCGACTAAAAAAACCTCTTTTAGGCTTTTCGTCTTCTTCGTCTTCGTATTCGTCATCTTCTTCGTAATCGTCCTCATCATCATAAAAGTCGTCGTCTTCATAGTCGTCATTATTGATGCGGATTGAATTAATAAACTTATCAAATACACCCATTTGATTTTCTCCTGCTTTATGTATTGTATATACGTTCACCGAATATGGCTGTGCCTACTCTGATATGTGTTGCGCCTTCTTCTATAGCTACCATATAATCATTTGTCATGCCCATGCTGAGCGCCTTCATAGAGACATTATCAATATTTTCACCATCTATGTCAACACTTAATTGGCGCAGCTTTCTGAAAACGGCTCTGTTCTCTTCGGGATTGTCCACAAAAGGCGCTATGGTCATTAGGCCGCAGATCTTGATGCCCGGAAGTACCGCCGCGCCATTTACAAGCCCCAAAGCATCTTCCACGCTCACGCCGAACTTGCTCTCCTCTCCTGCCACATTGACTTCGATAAGACAGCTGACGATAATATCACGCTTTACTGCTTCTTTGCTAATAAGCTCTGCAAGCTTAAGCGTATCGACCGAATGTATCAATTCAGTCCTTCCCACTACCTGTTTTACCTTGTTCGTCTGCAAATGGCCTATTAAATGCCATTTTATATCGGAAGGAGCTTCTTCTTGCTTTTTAAGCATTTCTTGAACCTTATTCTCGCCGAAGTCTCGCAGACCTTCGTTGTATACCTCAATGATATCGCTTAAGGGCTTGGTCTTGCTTACCGCTATCAGTTTTACCTCGTCTCTGCTCCTGTTTGCCCTTTTACACGCCGTTAAGATATTTTTTTCGACCTCATCATAATTTTCCTTTAACATTTCTGACCTTCTTTTTTAATAGACTATCTGATATTCCGTAACAGATGAGCCGTCAAGGGCGATAAAATCATATAATGATAAGCCGTAATCAGTCCCCTCCTCGACTATGCAGTATTCAGAATTTTGATCGATTATAACTATACGTCTGAAAACAGCATAACCCTTATTCAAGGAATATACGCCCTCAAGGGTATCTGTGGCTCCTATCGTATATTTTGAATCAGAATCTGTCGCGATTATTATCTCACCATCTTCAAAGCTTTCCATATCGACATAGTATAAGACTTCCGAGTCGTCATCATCGGACATTGCATAAACCGTCGTAGATACAAACTCCGTACTCTTTTCTCCATTTTCGTCTGTGGTCTCACGTAAAAAGCCGGCTTCGGATGAATCATCACCGCTATATGTCAGAAACTTCTCAGGGATAACATAAAATTCCTTCGTAACCACTGCGGAAACAGGTATCTTAAGTCCTGTCTGAGTATTGCTTATAATCTCGACATCGACAAAACGCTCGTCAACATATCTGATCATTCCGCTCGTAAAAGTTATCTTGGCATAGCGCTGTCCGTCTTTTTCTATATAAGAAATATTTCCGGTCTCAGTATTATCATCAGATAGAAATTTGACCTTTATGCTTGAAAGCGAGGCCAGCTTGATAAACTGCTCGTCGGTAATCGATATATATATGTACCATTCCTCATCGCTTACAATCCTGTATAGATCATCTCCGGCCTCAACCTCATCTTGGTTTTTAAGCCTATATTTCTCGTTACTTGTATTTTGACCAAGATCCGAACTTAGTTCTTCCTCCGTCATATCCTCATATCCGTCTATAACAGTAGAAACTACTCCATCTAAGTCCGATGAATAAAAGCTGCCGTTAGATGAATCTATTGCGGAGCTGTCCCAGAGAATATTTGAAATATTATATTGAAGATCATATACGTCTTCAAAATCAATGCCGTCAAACTTCAGCGAAGCTTCCGAGGCAAGACTACGGAGATACGAATAATCGTCCGAGTCAAGAGTGACGCTTGTCACGGGAATGCTCTCGCTCGTAACGCTGCATATGAGTTCGGATTTAGAAACCTTAGACGCGCTGCTTACATAGAAATTTACATATCCATCAACTAAGGATTTGACAACGGTCTCGTTTCGCAGTATAAGCGCGGTATACGTGTCATTTCCGGAAAGAGGCCCTGAAACAACCTGATACACATCTATGTTTGCTTTAAATGCATATATTAATAAGGTTATTACCAGATATATAAGTATGCTGCCGAAGATTACGGTCCCAATATTCAGATGTATCTTGAGACCCCTTTTTTTCATTCCACCTCCAAAAAATATACCGGGAACCGAGCCCGGCATATTTATCAATAATAAATATGATTTACAATTCAAGAACTATATTCGCTCTGAGTTCCTCACTGAGCTTCTCTTTTTCAGCGGAAACACCTATTATAAGTTCGGTGCCGAAAGTATCGCTTATATTTGCACATTCCTTAAGACAGTCATTTAAAGAATCTTCGTCTACCTTTGCAAGCTTTAAAAAATTATCTAAAAATATCTTTTCTATATCACGGTCCTGAGAGAGTACTCCGCTGATAGCTCCCAGGAACTGGTCCGAGTTTTTCAAAGGAAGATTTGATGCGTCTATTAGTCTGACCTTGTTATTGAGTTCATACATATGCTTTGAGCTGGCATCGATGTAGACTATATTTCCGTTTGCCTCTTTAATTGCCTTATTGGCTTCGTCGAGCAGGATTTTTGTCTTACCCTTGCCCTTTCCTCCTACAATCAATTTGATCATATTCAAATCCTCCTGTGTTTCCGCATTTTCGGACGGTTTTTATATGCTCATTATAGGTTATGAATTCGGAAAATACAAGACAAAAAACTTTGCCCATCACCCGGCGATATAAGACAGCAATGTATTCATATCATTATACAAGGTAGTGCTGCCCGTGCAGTTCATTATGACAGCTATATAAGGAATGCCCTCTGTATTCTGTGCGATCAATGCAAGACATGAGCCCGCTTCACTGGTCGTCCCTGTTTTTCCACCCCATAGGATCACGCCGTCGGGAGCATTTTTAAGTCCTGTCATATATTGATCCGTTGAATCATAATAATATGATATAACGCTTTCTCCTCTTGTGACGACGAGATTATAATAGCTAAGCTGTATCGTTTCGTTGAATAAAGAATACTTAATCGCCTCGTTCAACATAAGATACACGTCGTAAGCGCAGGTGTAATGATCATCGTCATGCAAGCCGTGAGGATTTGTAAAGTGCGTTCCGAGCATGCCAAGCTGCTGCGCCTCTTCGTTCATAAGTTCGACGAAAGCCTCGACAGAGCCGCTTATATGCCGGGCTATTGCGTTTGAGGCATCGTTCGCGGAATATACGAGGTTTAATTTCACAAGCTGCTCCAAGGTGACGACATCGCCCGCTATCATATTACTAAGCTGAGCTCCCGTCATAAGGTCAAAATCCGACTCCTGCATCGTCACGGTATCGTCCATGTTGCCGTATTTTATTGCAAGTATAGACGTCATTATCTTTGTGAGACTTGCCGGATAAGCAAGATCATATATACCTTGAGCAAAGATAGCCGTATTATTATCGATCTCAAAAAGAAGAGCCTTTTCGCTCGACGAGCTCAACTCCAAATCCTCATAAGCTTGATAGTTATATGAAACGACTAAATCTGACGCGAACAGTTCCGTTGTAGAATAACTTTCCTGCTCCTCAAGCTCAATCTCATAAGGAAAAGAAAGATCCATCTCACGTTCATTCTCGTAATTGATATAAAACGCCAATCCCAAAAGACCGACGATAGCGACTAAAACGGCAATGAGCAGCTTATTCCAGAAAGAGATACTTTTTTTACTATCCTCGGCAGCAAGCGTTTCTTCTTTTTCTTGTTCCTTTTTATTCAATACTTCCATAAAAGCTGTCTGTTGACTATCTTATCACTGTGTCGTTTTCGTTGTAAGCCTATGTTAAGAACAACCCCCATACCAATGAAAATGCTAATAACAGATGTAAGCCCATAGCTGATAAACGGAAGCGGCGTTCCGGTATTAGGGAAAAGCCCGACCGCAACGCATATGTTTATAAAAGATTGTATGGAGATAAGCGCTCCCATTCCCGTGCATATCATAGATCCCGCTATATCCTTTGCCCTCTGCGCCGTGACAAAACACATTAGGACAATAAGGAAGATTATCAAGATTATACAAAAGCAGCCTATAAATCCAAGCTCCTCTCCCGCTACCGCAAAGATGAAATCCGTTTCGATCTCGGAAATGAAGTTTCCTTTATTTGCGGAATCTACTTCGCTGTTATTCAGCCCCTTTCCCGTAAGCTGTCCGCTCCCTATAGCGATGACCGAGTTGTTCTGTTGGAGCACATCATCGTAATACTCCTCGTCGCTGGAGTTGAAAAAACTCAATATACGATTCTTTTGATACTCCTGTATTATAGGCAGATCCGTCTGCGTGATAAGTATAAGCACAATGATTGCTGCGCTGACTATTACCAATACAAACTTGCCGATTATCTTAAAGCTCATGCCCGAGGAGAAAACAAGCACGATGAATAATATACCTATCGTTATAGTGTTTTTTAAGTCCGGCTGTTCAAATATCAGCAAAAGCGGCAAAAGTATCAACACAATGGCCTGAAGGAGGATCCTTGCATTATTTATATCCTTTTGTTTTTTCATAAAGTACATGGAGAAAAACAGGATAAGTAATATCTTTGAAAGCTCGGTAGGCTGGAATTGAAAGCCGTTTTCCCCTCCTATCTGCAGCCATCGGGTCGCGCCGCCGGCGCTCGTCCCCTGAAAATAGACAAGCAACAGCAGAGCTATGTTCAAAAAGTATATGATCCAATAGAATTTCAATATCCAGCTATAATCTATAAACGCTATGATTAACATGATTATAAAGCCGGCGCAGCAGCCGATAAACTGCCTGCTTTGCAGAGAGGAGTCGGCCGAACCTACCAACAACACCCCGAAGGTGCAGATTATTATGAGCAACGCAACAAGTATGAAATTAAAATCTCTTATTCTGTATCTTTTTATCATAAATAAAACTTCTGATCCGTATCAGTCGGTAATCTGGTTGGACAAGTTATCTGTAGCTGAGGATCCCGTTATTATCTCATCTTCATCAGTAAGCTCGTAATAATATTCGAGCACGTCTTTTGCTACCACCGCGGCATTTGACCAAGAATATCCGTAGGCTATACGAACGGCAATGGCAATGTCATCATCTGTATTTTCTGTAAAGCCGATGAACAAGCCGTGTGGGGGCCTGGTTTCATCCTCCTCCGCCGTTCCTGTTTTCCCATAAAGCTCTATCTCTAAATCATCGAAAATGGAGTTGGACAGTATAACCTCTCGCATTCCCTCATGAATTATATCCCAAATATAGTCTTCGATAGTAGACACATTGGAAATCTCAGCCTCATACTCTTTTAGGACCTCGCCTGAAGAAGTAGTGACGCAATCCAGCAGATTTAAATCGGTGCTTACTCCCTTTGAATAAATAGTCGCTGCATACCTCGCGAGCTGGGTCGTCGTATAGGCATGTGTTCCCTGTCCAATAGAGGAAGGGATAGGCATGTCGGTAGATACCTGAGGTGAGGATTCGCTTATCTGTATATTGGTCTTTGTATCAAGGTTAAATTCAGCTGCATAGGCCTGTAACTTTGCAGTGGCAAGCGAGGAGGAATAGCTTCCGTCCGAGTCCAAACCCAATCGATAGCCGCCCGTCGCAAAAAATACGTTGCAGGAATTTCCTATCGCGCCTATGATATCAAGAGCTCCATGTCCGGTAAGCAGCCAGCAGTGAAGCTGATCTCCACTTTCGACAAGACCTTCCCCAAAGAGTCCGGTACAATCTATTAACGAATCTGTATCAATAACGCCTTCGGAAAGGACAGCGGCCGCGGTCACCAACTTGAAGGTTGAGCCCGGCGCAGTGCGCTGCTGCGTGGCTTTATTGTAGAACGGTGTGGATTGATCGTAATACAAGCTGTAGTAATACTCAGTATCCATTGTATTTGCAAGGCGGTTGTTGTCATATCCGGGATACGAAACCAGCGCCTTTATATCTCCCGTTTCGGGATCTGTCACAACTATAGAGCCCGAGCAAGGGTCGAGTGCTAACTGCGCCGGAGTGATCTCAAGATTTGATATCTTTGTTACTATCAGCTCGTCAGGAGTCATCTCACCTGCGCTGAAGCTTAAATAATGCTCATCATCTTTTGAGAGCACAGCTTGGTCGTAGAGAAGCTGACAGATCTCACGCGGAGTTATAATATCTTCAAGAAGCATATAATAATATAGGAGCTTCGCAAAATCCGTATCCTCCGCTATATATTCGATAATGTAATCCGCGATAAGGATAATGACTTCTTCAGGTTCGGAATAAGTACTATCCTCATATAGCTGCGAAAGATCTACCCAGCTGCTCGTGATGGCGTACATAAGGAAATCATATGCGCTTATCTCCCCGTCCGTCCACTGAATGTAAACATCATCGTTGCTATAATCAACAGAAGGGGCTATGAGCTCAAGCTCCGATATGAGCAGATCTTCTACTATATATGACAGATATTCCTGCATTTCGTCGGAAAGCTCAGAAAAAACGGTATCATTCTCCCCGAGCAGCTCCGCTTTTATGATTGCTGATATATTGGCGAAATAATCATTAAAGCGTTCGTATATGTCCTGTTCGAGCACGGTTGCTCCACTGTCGGAAAACTCGGATATATCTATGACGTTGTTGTTTATCAGAGCATTATACACGTCGTAAATCGGTATATATATTACATCGCTGCTCTGTTGTTCCTCAGAAAGATCATCCAAAGTTTTAACAAAAACTATATTAGACACGAGTATACCGGCTATACGCTGCTCCAATATGTTGTAGCAGGCCTCCTGAAGCTCGGCGTCTATGGTCAGATACACGTCGTCGCCCTGCTGCGGCTCGACCGTAAGCTCTTCAAATACCTCAAGCACCGTTCCTGTATTGTTTATTGCTACGGTCTCCGAACCGTCAGTGCCCTGAAGATATGTCTCCATATACTGCTCTATGCCGGTCTTTCCTACGATCGACGTGCTCGTATAGTCAGAGCGTTCCTCAGAAAGCTCCTCCAATTCATCAGCCGATATAACGCCCGTATATCCTATTATCGAAGACATAGATTCGGCATAATTGTAAACACGGATAGAATCTTCTTCTATTGCGACGCCCTGAAGCTCGCTTAAATTCTCCTCTATCGCGGCGACAGTCTCATCGCTCACGTCCGACGCGACGGTTATGGTTACATATCTTTGAAAGCTTATAAGATTGAGCTGGTATCGGATCATTACTATCTTCAGCACTTCATCTTTTGTCAGCTCCGTCGGGAGTCCGTTTTCTATAAGCTCTTCTTCCGTATATTCCGTACCGGAAGAGTCCTCAAGGATAGCAAAACGGCTGCCTCCCGCAAGATACTCTATTATTTCATCAGGCGTAGAGGAGGCCTCCTCCTCGCTCATCTCATCTATGGTTTGATATCCATATACATCGGCCCTGAAACGGTCGCGAGTCGTACCGGCACTCACATCAAATACATAGTTGTCGTTTTCATCCAGATCTATGTGGAAGTTGTCGTCAATGCTGTCTCCGCAGCTTTCAATTATTTTTATAAGCTTATATGCAATGCCGTTTAAAGCAAGATTTTTCTCTCTGGTAGTCTCGTAGGATCCATTGTCCTCAAGAGTTATATTATTAGAAAGCTCGTTGTAGGCGATGAGATTTCCGTTGCAGTCGTATATATTGCCGCGCGTACTATTGAGCGTTCTTGTCCTCGTAGTCGTCAGAGTAAAGTTTTCGGCGTATTCCGCGCCGTCAATTATCTGAAGCTGAAAAAGACGTGCTACGAGTATGCCGAAAAGACAGGCGCTTATAATTATCAATATAGCTATCCTGTGATACAAAATATTTGCTAGTTTGTTTTTTATTTTAGAAGCCATGGCGAATCCCTGTTCTCAAGCTCGTCCTTTACAAGCATTCGATTAATGCGATAAATGATCATGTAAATGATAAGTGTACATAGGACGGTATAAAGTATCTCCGGCAGTATAATATGAATCATATATGCCCCGAAATCATATCTCTGTCTAAAAAGAAACTGTATAACATAAAAGATGATATTGTATATAAAATCGCTTACGGCAACCATCATCATCGGAACCTTTATATCTTCATCGAAAAAAACATTATAAAAGCGTCCGTTCATATATCCGAGATACATATATATTAGAGCCGTAAACCCGAACATATTGCCGTAAAACAAATCTACTATCAGCCCCGAAATAAAGCCTATCCAAAGTCCGGCGCTCCTGCCGCACATAAGCCCCAAGGAAACCGTAAGCACGAGCAAGAGATTTGGCTTGACGTTTCCCAATGGCAAGAGATTCCATATGGTAGTCTGCAGCATGAAGCAGACAAGTATCATAATGAAATATACAATCCTGCGTTTCATAAATAACGGCCGCCTCAGCCCTCTGTTTCAGTTTCTACAGTCTGTTTAAGTTCCAAAATAACAAGAACCTCCCTTATCGAAGAAAAATCAACGGCAGGGATTATATACCCGGTCTTGGTGAGGTGGTTAGAGTCCTCCTCCACACTGTATATCGTTCCTATAAGTATACCCGGGAGATACTTATCGCTTATGTCGGAAGTTACGATCTGCTCTCCGGCAACTATGTTCTCCTCGGTGTTCATTTGGTCAAAATACAAAAAACCCTCGTCAATGAGTGTCAGATCACCGGACACGATGCAATTGACTCCCGTCGTCAAAGTCATTCCACTGACTCTGCTCGCATCGTCTATTATAGATATGATTGTGGACCAGTTGCTCCCGACCTCCGTAACACGGCCGACAAGTCCTCCGGCGGCGATCACATTCATATCAACCTCTATCCCGTCGTTACTGCCTTTATCGATTATAAAGCTGGAATACCAATTCCCGGGATCCTTAGAGATCACATTTGCCGCTATTTTATCATACTGCGAATAGTTATTGTCCGTATCGTACAGGTCACGAAGTCTTTCAAGCTCTTCTTGCCCCTCGGCAAGAAGGGTGTTTTCCTCCTCGAGAACGGCAATCTTTGCCTCAAGCTCATCTATACGCTCCGAAAGTTCTACCGAAGATTTAAAGCCATCAGACAAATCCGTGAACCATGTCCCTATGGCGTTTATTCCTTTTTGGAAGGGAAGGATAATATAGGAGGCCGCATTCTTTATAGGGGTGACCGAAACAAGTTCCGAAGAAGTCAAAACAATAGCGCTTATACATATGATCGTCAAGATAACAAGCGTATTCCTGTTTTTGAATACGTTTCTTTTATCTTTATCCATAATATCTCCTCTTAAGTTGCAGCGGTGTATATGCCAAACTATTGGCATCGCTATGCATGATCACCTCTTTTACCCCGTTTACAGTACAAAGTTGAAACTGCGAGGAAAGATGTATGTTATATCCCAGCCTCTTAAAAAGTCTTATATCCAATCCCTTTATACGGCTTCCTCCGCCTGTGAGATATATACCCTCGGTGGAGATCGTACTTCTGACCTGAGGTGGGATCCTCTCTAAAAAATTCAAAAGGCTTCCGGTAAGCTCATCTATACATGCCATAACGGCCTTTTCAACCGTGCCCTTCGTTATGGAGCCGCTTCTGGGAAGGCCGGTCGCAACATCTATCCCCTCGACCGAAAGCACCAAAGGCGGCGAATCGGAGCCTAAAAAACTGATTTTAAGCTGTTCAGCGCTCTTGATGCTGATAGAAAGGAGATTCTTCCTTCTTACGGCGGCGACAATACTCTCGTCAAAACGCCTTCCGCCTATCGGCTCCGAACGGCTCAAAATAACGTTTGCCTCGGCAATAACGGAAAGTTCCGAAGAAACGGCCCCGATATTGATCATCATCGAACCCTTTGCTTTTTTTACAGGAATACCTATTGCCAGTGCATCTGCTATCGGTTTTTCCACAAGATAGACCGAACAGTCTTTGAGCTTCCCACGTCTGGCTATAGAAGCATAAGCACGGCGTTCTATTTCAGACATATCGGTCGGAACGGCAAAATAAATCGAAGGCCTGTGACCAATGTAGTGCTTCTGCTCGAAAAGGAGCAGGTGAATGATAGCCTCCGTAAATCTTATATCGTTTATCTTGCCTCCGCTCACAGGTGTAAGCACCTCCATATCGGCCGGGGTTCTGTTCACCATATCGTAGGCGGCGTTACCGACGCTAAAGACCTTCGATTTATTCCTGACCGCTATCAGGTTCTTCTCAACGGATATGGTATCCGTCTTTTTATCGTATATCTTTACGGTGTCGGTCCCTAAATCTATACCAAATTCCTGTTTAAAGAACATCTAAAAATCCACCTCAAACGATATCCTCGATCTTGAACCTTGACATAATGCTCACATAGGCATTATCCCCTATAACAATATGGTCAAGGAGTGAAATTCCGATAATTTTTCCCGCCTCGTAGACACGCTTCGTAACATATATATCGTCCTCGCTTGGCGTAGGATCGCCGCTCGGGTGGTTGTGTACAAGTACTATGCTTACGGCACGTCTTGCAAGCGCATTGATATACAGTTCTCTTGGTGAGATCAGCGAAGCGTTTACCGTCCCCTTGAATATACACAGCTCATCGATAAGGACATTTTTCGAATTAAGCATCATACAGCAGACATTCTCTTGTTCCTCGTGGCGCAAGGCTTCCATATAATATCCGGCAATGCTTGCCGGATCGTTGAAATTAAGAGCTCTTTCGGCAACACTGCGCGAGATCCTTTTAGATATTTCGCAAACACATTTGAGCTGTATCGCCTTGACTCTTCCGATGCCGGGGATTGCTTTGAGCTCCTCTATATCCATGTGATAAAGGGAGTTTATGCCTCCGCTGTACTTTTTATCGGCTAAGATCGCCTTGGCCGTATCAAGCGCCGTTTTTCCCTTTGTCCCCGTCCTGAGTATTATGGCTAAAAGCTCATAGTCACTAAGCGCGGAGACGCCGAGGCGGACGAATTTTTCATACGGTTTGTCGAAATTTGAAAGCTTATTTAAGGGTGTGCGTCTGTTCAATCTACGCTCCGTTTCCCTCTCTTTCTGAACCCCTATCTTACCATATATGAATCTAAGGGTCAAAAAAATATTTACACCCTTTCACTTCCTTCCAGGCCATGATTATACAATATAAAGCCTTATTTAAGCTTTAAAAAACTTATTTCATATAATTTTAAGAATTAAAACCTCAATATCTCTAAAGCGACTTGAAGAAAAGACAAATATAGGATAATATTTCAGAATAAGACAAGGGCCTTTTCAAGCTCCCTTTAGTTGTCAACACGCCAATCGGCATGTTTTATAAAAAGATCGGAGAAATCAAAATGAATCTACACGAATCCGGAGAAATGTATCTCGAAACGATACTCATACTAACTCGACAAAAACCACATGTAAGATCGATAGATATCGCCGAATATATGAACTATTCAAAGCCGTCCATAAGTCGTGCCGTAAACCTTTTAAAATCCGATAACTATATCAAAATAGATGACTCGGGTTTTATAACCCTGACGGAGACCGGCCGCGCCGTTGCCGAAAAAATATACGAGAGGCATACCTATATATCCAAGTTCCTTGTGAGCATAGGCGTGAGCAAGGAGGTCGCCGACGCGGATGCCTGTGCCATTGAGCACATCATAAGCGACGAATCATTTGCCGCTATAAAAAAACACATCCCCGATGACGTCTAATTTATTTTTTCATATTTTTTTGCTATAGCCTCCGCGATGCGAATACCATCTATCGCGGAGGAACTGATTCCTCCGGCATATCCGGCTCCTTCTCCACAGGGATAAAGCCCTTTTACATTGCTCTCAAAGCCTTTATCCCTTAATATGCGCACAGGCGAAGAAGTACGGCTCTCGGCCCCGATAAGCAAGGCCGTCGGCATGTCAAAACCGATTATTATATTTCCAATCTTTTCTATCCCTTCTTTAAGTCCCTCGGCTACAAACTCCGGGAAAATCCCTTTAAGCGACGCTCTTTCCCACTCTCCTTTTACACAGGGAATAAGCTCTTCATTCGAAACTATGTCTGACTTAAAGTCAGAAAATGTCTGGATCGGGATCCTGCCCATTGCGCTTCTAAAAGCTCTTTCCTCTATATTGCGCTGAAAAGCAATGCCCGAAAGCTCGTAAGGAAGGTCTTCGGCAGCGTAGCTTAAAAAATCAGCCGGAGAAACCGTCACTATAAGCGCGCTGTTTGCATATCCCGAGGCTCTGCCCGAATAACTCATTCCGTTTACGGCAAGCCTTCCTTCTTCCGAAGAAGCGTTTATTACATATCCTCCCGGACACATACAAAAGGTATAAGCGCCGCGTCCGTCTGAAAGCCTCACTGCCGCCTTATAACTGGCCGCGCCAAGCTCCTTAGGCGCGTCCTTCCCCCATTGAGCTTCGTTTATAAAACTTTGAGGGTGCTGTATGCGTGTTCCGACAGCGAAGGCCTTGGGCTCCATTCTAACGCCTTTTTTCTGTAACATATAAAAGGTATCTCTTGCGGAATGGCCTATGGCGGCGACACATACGTCGGTATCTATAAAGTCGTCTTTTGTTCTTACCCCTCTTATTCGCCCCTCCTCTATTATGATTTCCTCTGCCTTCGTTTCAAACAGAAATTCTCCGCCGTATGCGATTATAGCCTTCCTTATATTTTTTACTATTTTTTTTAAAATATCCGTGCCTATATGGGGGTTCGCATCGTAAAGCAGCTCTTTAGGCGCTCCGTATTTAACGAAAAGCCGCAACACCTCGGAATTTCTCCCTTGCTTATCGGAAACCCCGGTATATAACTTCCCGTCCGAAAATGTTCCTGCACCGCCTTCTCCAAATTGCACATTCGATTCCGTATTGAGCTTGCCTCCCGCCCAAAAGGCTTCGACGCTTCCGGAGCGCGCCTCGACATCCTGACCCCTTTCAAGCACTATGGGGCTATATCCCTGCTTAGATAAAAAATAAGCGCAGAAAAGCCCAGCGGGTCCCGACCCTATTATGACAGGACGATTGCTGAGCTGTTCGCTTCCGCTTTTGGGGAAGCCGTAGGATCTTTCCTCCGCCTTTGTAATATTACCTCCCCTCGCCCTTAAAAGCACGGCGTCCTCGTTTTTTACCTCGGCATGTACCGTGTAGACGAAAGAAAGCCTGTGTTTCTTTCTGGCCTCTATGGACCTTCTTTTAACACTAAAGCTAATAAGCTCAGAAGGCTTTATCCGAAGTGCCGAGCAAAGCTTATCCTCTAAAGTCCTATTATCTTCCCCTACGGGTATTTTTATTTGAGTGATTTTTAGCACATGAAACTCCTATTTATAAAGCAGAAGCTCTTCCGGCGACATATCCACTGCTCCATGCCCATTGAAGATTATATCCTCCGCAGCTCCCGTCTACATCTACGGCTTCACCGGTAAAAAAAAGCCCTTTGCAATTTACGGCCTCCATACTATCAGAGAGCGCGGCAAGATCTATGCCGCCCATGCAGGCCTGTGCCTTGTCTGCATTTAAATATCCGTTTATCGGCAGTATAAAGTCCTTGATATTTTTTACGGTCTGATAACTGTCAGCACTAATAGAACTTATAAATTCCGCTATTTTCTCAGGTAAAAGCCCGCACAAAATCAGTTTTAAGTTTGAGGAAGCGCGGCCTTGTCTTTGGCTGCATATCAGCCTGAAAAGTTCTTCCTCATCAAAAACAGGAAGGAAATCTATCGATAAGAAAACCTCATCATCAGAACATAGACCTTTGACAGCATATCTACTCAGTTCAAAGACAGGTATCCCCGATATCCCATAGGAAGTAAGTTGAAGCTGTCCCTGCGTTTCGCTAATGCGGCTGCCCCGGACAAATAAAGCTGCCTTACCGTCAAAGCGGACACCGCTGCATTTTCCAAGTTCTTTATAAGGGCTTTTCAAGGCAGTAAGCGCGGGCAGAAAATGAAAGGCCTTTATCCCGAAGCGCCGGGCCGTATCAAGGGAGAGCCGGTAGGCGTCACCTTCCACGGAGGCGCTGCTGCCGGTCGATACTATAACTCTTTCGGCCATGTAGCTCCAGCCTTCGCTTTTAACACAGAATCCTTCCTGCGTCTTTGATATATCAACTACTCTCTCATTCGTCTTTATCTTTACTCCCAGTCTTTCCGTCTCGTGCAAAAGCAGCTTCGCGACGTTTTTTGCCGAATCACTTATGGGATATACCCAGCTGCCTCTTTCCTTTGTATATACGCCTATTTCCTCGAAAAAAGCTATCGTCTGCCTATGATCAAAATTATTGATTACAGAATATGCCCTCTCCAAGCATGACGTTCTTAAAACCGAGCCATCCCAATACATATTTGTTAGGTTGCATCTTCCATTTCCCGTAAGCAAAAGCTTCTTAAGCGGCTTCCTTTCGCTTTCGAGGACACAGACCTCGGCTTTGCGCCTTGCCGCCTGTATTGCCGCCATTATTCCCGATGCTCCGGCTCCTATCACGATGACCTTTTTCATTTTGTTAAGCTCTCCTTGCTGACGATCCCGGCCTCATAGAGCATCTGCAGACTCATGAGTGCTCCCACCTTTGCATGAGCCCAAGTAAGCCCGCCCTGAAAATAGACATTGTAGGGAGGCTTTAAAGGTCCGTCGGCAGACAGCTCGATCGACGAGCCCTGAACAAATGCTCCTGCAGCCATGATTACCTTTGAATCATAGCCCGGCATATCCCAAGGCTCAGGCGTAACAAAACTGTCGACCGGTGCCGCAGTCTGTATGCCTTTGCAGAAGGCTTTAAGCGCCTCGGCGCTGCCAAGCCTTAGCTGCTGGATAATATCAAATCTTTCTTCTGTCGATGAAGGATAGGTCTCGAATCCCAGCTTCTCATACAACTTTGCAACATATATCGCGCCCTTTAAAGCGGAGGCGGTGACAGTAGGCGCAAGAAACAGACCCATAAAAAGATTTCTGTTAGTACCGAGCATAGCGCCAAGCTCTTTACCTAATCCCGGGGTGGTAAGACTGTAAGATGCCGCTTCGACATATTCCTTTTTTCCCGCTATATAGCCGCCGCTATGGACCAAGCCGCCTCCGGGATTTTTTATAAGCGAGCCTACAACCAGATCCGCCCCGAAATCCGTGGGCTCCTCTTTTTGCGTAAATTCTCCGTAACAGTTGTCCACCATACAGATCACATCAGGCTTTATCTCCTTTATAAAGGCTATAAGCTCCCCTATCTGCTCGGAAGAAAGTGATGGTCTGGTCATATATCCCCGAGAGCGCTGAATGCTGACAAGCCTTGTCCTTTCGTTTAAAGCTGCCTTTACCGCCTCGTAATCTATGCCTCCGTCGTCCGCGAGCTCCGCCTGAGCGTAAGTTATGCCGTATTCCGCAAGCGAACCCTTTGAACTGCGTATGCCGATTATCTCTTCAAGGGTATCATAGGGTTTTCCTACGGGGGATAAAAGCTCGTCGCCCGGCCTCAGATTCCCAAAAAGCGCGACGCAGAGCGCATGGGTTCCGCAGGTGATATGAGGGCGAACAAGCGCGTCCTCTGTGTGGAATATTTCAGCATATACACTTTCAAGAGTTTCCCGACCGATGTCGTTATAGCCGTAGCCTGTTGAAGAGTACATGCAGGCCTCGCTCACGCGGCATTTTCGCATCGCGGAAAGCACCTTGATCTGGTTATACTCCGCTGTCCTGTCTATATCGCTAAAACGTCCCTCGACCTGTCTTTGGCATTTTTCTCCGTATTCATAGACCTCGCCGGATATACCGAGCGTTTCATACATTTTTTTTTGAAGCTCTTCAGCCTTGCTCATTTAAACTATCCCCTATGGCTGCGTGTTTTCCCCACGCCTCTTTGATCATTTCAAAAATAGAAGCTGCGATGGCCTCTTCATTTTCATACTCGTGCCGTTCTATCCAAATCGCCTCTTTTTCCCTTTTAAACCAGGTGAGCTGACGCTTCGCGAAATGCCGAGTGTCTGACTTTATCTTTAAGATGCAGTCTTCAAGAGAATACTCCCCTTTAAAAAAGGGAAAAAATTCCCTGTAGCCTATCCCCTTCATGCTGACGTCATCTTCTCTTAAACCTGCTTTATAAAGCTTCTCGACCTCATCTAAAAGTCCCTGCTCCATCATCTTATCAACACGCCTGTCTATGCGCTCATAAAGCGCTTTTCTGTCATCGCTTAATACGAAGTAAAGGCAGTCATAAGGAGAGCTTTTTTGTGATTGTTCGGCGTTATGACGCGAAATCATATCTCCGGTTTCATCATAAAACTCAAGGGCGCGTATTATTCGCTTAATATTGTTCGGATGTATCTTTAAAGCCGCCGCCTCATCCTTTTGCTTTAAAAGCTCGTAAAGGCGCCCGGCTCCCTCCTCCTTTGATATGCCCTCGTATTTTAGCCTGAGTCCTTTCACATGCCCCGTACTCGTAAAATCCACGTCTCTTACAAGCGCCTGTATATAAAAGCCGGTTCCTCCCGTTATTATGGGTATGCGCCCCGCTGAAAATATCTCATCTATAGCGCGCTTTGCCATTTCTTGGAAACGAACCACGTTATACTCCTCCTTGGGATCGAGCTCGTCTATCAGATAGTGCGGCACATCTTCCGTTTCTTCCTTTGTGATCTTGGCAGTTCCTATGTCCATGCCCTTGTATATCTGCATGGAATCCGCGGAAATGACTGAGCCCTTTATCTTTTTTGCGAGCAGCACGGCGACCCTTGACTTGCCCGTCGCCGTCGGTCCGGCAATAACGATGCACTTTTTCTTCATAGTCCTCTAAACTATCCTCTTGAACTTTTTGTCCAGCTCATAGCGTGAAAATGAAATGACGGTAGGTCTTCCGTGCGGGCAGTGATAGGGATCTTCAAGCGAGAACAGCTCTTCCATCAGCGCTTTTATCTCCGGCTGTGAAAGCGACATGTTTCCTTTTACGGCTGCCTTGCAAGCTCTGAGCGCGATCCTCTCTCTTATCTTTGTAGGATCCTTGATAAAGTCCTCTCCTAAGGGATCAAGCATATCGGTAAACAGCGCCTGCACGTCGCTATCTATTAGCTCTACAGGTACTGCCGTTATCTTGAATTCCCGTCCGCCGAATTCTTCCATCTCAAATCCAAAGCGGATAAATTCGTCTAAATGTTCGTTAAGGAACGCGGCCTCAGAAAGGCTTAAAGATATAACGGCTGCAGGCATAAGCAGCTGTGAGATTTTCCCCCTTTTTTCTTCACGCTTCATAAAGCGCTCAAACAATACCTTTTCATGCGCCGCATGTTGATCCACGATGTAAAATTTGCCCTCGGCCTCAAGCAGTATATAGGTATCAAAAACCTGTCCGATAATGCGATTCACTTTAATCTTTTTAGGACTGAGCTTATCTAAGTCGAATACTTCTTGCTTTTCCGCGACGAGCTCGGGAGTACGTACGACATTTTCAAGCCTTTTTTTCTCAAAGGGCTCGGGGAACTCGGACTTTTTTAGAGCGGAAGGCTTAGAAGGCTTATTTTCATTAGAACCGAAAGCCTCTTTTGTCTTTATTAAAGGAGCCGGAGCGTTTTTTTCGGTCGTTTTTACTGTCTTTTCGTTTAAAATCGCTCTTTGTACTGAGGCTCCTTCTAGAAGAGTTTCCTTTATCGCCCGTACGATTTCCTCGCATATCTCTTTTTGCTTTGAAAATCGGATCTCAAGCTTGGCAGGATGTACGTTTACATCCACCTTTTCTTTATCTATGTTAAGGTTCAGGATAACGAAGGGATAACGATGCTGCATCAGATTTCCCGCATAGCCTTCTTCTATCGCGCTTGAAAGCAGCTTGTCCTTTACGTATCTGCCGTTTACGAAATATATTTCAAAATTCCTGTTTCCTCTCGAAAAAGAGGCGTTCCCTAAAAAACCTTCTATAGATATATGCTCCAGGCTCTTGTTTACAGGCAAAAGATGGCTTACGGTCTCTCTTCCATAGAGCGAAAAGGCGGCTTCTTTTAAATTGCCGTTACCACTCGTATAGAGCCTTACCGAGCCGTTTATGATGTATTTAAAGCTTATCTCCGGATGAGACAGCGCAAGCTGCTCGACATAAGAGCTAACGGCATTCTGCTCGCTATTTATGGATTTTAAAAATTTGGCTCGGGCGGGCGTATTAAAGAAGAGATGGCGCATGACAATCGTAGTACCATAAGGGGCTCCTATCTCTTCAAAGCTCTTTTCGGCGCCTCCCTCTAAAACATATCTGACGCCGGTGACGCTGTCCTGATCCCTTGTTATCAGTTCTATATGCGACACGGCGGCTATGCTCGAAAGTGCTTCCCCCCTAAAGCCAAGCGAAGATATTGAATAAAGTTCCTCTATGGATCTAAGCTTGCTCGTGGCATGACGCAAAAAAGCC
>CAYXUB010000016.1:0-19224 GCA_964468385.1 uncultured Lachnospiraceae bacterium | reverse complement strand
ATACCGAAGGCGTACTTTCCATGGCACGCGCCATGCATCCCGATTCCGCCGGAAGTCAGTTTTTTATAATGCACCGCAACTCTCCGCATCTTGATGGCTCTTATGCTGCATTTGGGAAAGTGACCGAAGGTCTTGACATCGTTGACAAGCTCGCAACTGTGCCTACCGATAGACAGGATCGGCCGATAGAACCTTTAGTCATAAAGTCTATCACCGTAGATACCATGGGCGTCGATTATCCCGAACCCGAAAAAGCTTGATATAATTAGGAAATGAAATTTCCTATCGTATGAAAAACAAGACACCGGCCGTTTTGACCGATGTCTTGTTTTTGTTCTAACGTTTTTTACTCTTAACCCTTGGCTTCTTCTCCGCTGTCCTCGTCGGGAACCTCAGTCGAAGTCGAGGTCGAGGGCTCAGTTGCCTCCGGCTCAGAAGTTTCGTCCTCATCTAAATCATCAGTACTATCGGTACCATCGGTATCATCAGTATCATCAGTATCATCGGGTTCCACCGTTAGAATCGGAATGTGCGATGTGCAGCGCGTCGTCGGACGATTCGATTTAGCAAAATACTCCGTAGTAGTATTGCAGCCTACCCCGGCAAGCAAACCGCTTTCACTGCATATGGTCAGCTTCTCAACGCTGCTCGGCATTTCAAATTCCTTATCCTCAAGTCCCTCATGGATCCTCGTCATGACATTTCTCCAGAGCACCTGATAATAAGTCCTCTGATCTGTATCAAGCTCTGCGCTCACGTCATAACCCGCCCATATAGCCGCGGTGTAATAAGGCGTAAATCCTGCAAATACAAGGTCTCTGTATAGCGTCGTCGTACCCGTCTTTCCGGCGAGCGTCATTCCGTCTATCGCAAATGAAATTCCTGTACCGCGATCTACTACGTCCTCCATAGCGCTTGTGAGGAGATAAGAGGTACTTTCACTGAATACCTGCCTCGTTTCAGCTTCGTTTTCAAGAATCACGTTGCCGTCCTGATCTGTGACAAGAGTATAAAATATCGGCTCATTGTACACGCCCTCGTTCGCTATCGTGGCATAGGCCGCGGCTAACTCAAGCATACTTACGCCGTTTGTTATTCCACCGAGAGCCAGCGGCTGAACCACGTCGTAAGCCTCGTCGTTTATAAGTTGAGTAAAGCCAAGCTCCAAGAGATAATCAAAACCCGTCTGCGGGGTTATCTCCGTGAGCACCTTGACCGCCACTACGTTGTATGAATAGGTTATTGCCTCTCGTATCGTCACGTCCCCATGGTAGGCCCCGTCTGCATTTCTAAGCGGCGTTCCGTCCGAATATGAATATTCCTCGTCCGTTACGATCGTCGCAAGCGTTATCTCGCCCATCTCGAGCGCGGGACCGTAAGTGGAAATTATCTTAAATGTAGAGCCGGGCTGCCTATATGAATCGGTCGCCCTGTTAAGCACTAAGCTTGCCGTCTTTTCACCGCGTCCTCCGACGACTCCCTTTACATAACCCGTTTCCTGATCTATGACGACCATAGCCGCCTGAGGCTCTTCGGTGAAGGATATCCTCTCAGCCACGATCTCGTCTCCTTCTTCGATCACGGCTTCTTTATACAGATCGACATAATATTGAGCTTCTTCCTCGCTATCGAATATGAGGTCAAAGGAACTGTCAAGATTCTCCCTAAAATAAACCTGCAGCATCTCTCGGCTGTAATTGACTCTTTCGCCGTCGGCTTTGTCGAGAGTCAGAGCCCAGTCAAGAGAATAGCTGACCGTATCAGGGAAATTTTCTTCGTTCTCGAATTCCTCCTCCATAATTTCCTGTATTTCAGAATCCATTGTCGTGTATATGCGCAGCCCGCCGCTATAAAGGAGGTTCTGCGCCTGAACTTCGGTATAGCCCAATTCCTCAAGATCCTCAAGGAGCTGCGTTATGAGTACATCTACAAAATATGAATACGGTTCTTCCTCAGCTTCGGCCTCCTCGTTTTGATCCTGTATTCTCGAATACACGTCGTCATTTAACGCCTCTACGTACTCCTCCTCAGTGATATATCCCTGTTCCAACATATACAAAAGTACGGTCTCCTGCCTTGCACGGTTCAGGTCAGGGTGCGTTATCGGGTTGTAACGTGTCGGATTTTGAGGAATAGCCGCCAATACCGCGCACTCAGAGAGAGTCAGCTCCGAACATGATTTTCCGAAATATGTCCTGGCGGCGGTCTCCACTCCGTATGTTCCCGCGCCGAAATTGACCGTATTCAGATAATTTTCAAGTATTACGCTCTTCGTGTCCTCACCTTGCGCGTCCAATGTGCTTTCAAGCTCCACCGCAAGCTGCTGTTCCTGTATCTTCCTCACTATACGCTCAAATCTCGTTTCGCTCGTCCACTCGGTAAAGACATTGTTTTTAAGGAGCTGCTGCGTTATCGTACTAGCTCCTTCCGTCCTTGCAAATCCGGTGCTGATCGCGACAGCTAAGGCTCTGACCATGCCTATAGGATCTATTCCGTTATGCTCGTAAAAGCGGGAGTCCTCTATTGCCACGATCGCATGCTGCATATCTTCGGGGATACTGTCTATCGAAACAGATATTCTGTTTCCGTCCGCCGAATTCAATTGTTGTAACATATTCCCGTCCTGGTCGTATATAAAAGTAGCCTGCCCTGCGGGCATTATGTTCACGTCTTCGACCGACGGAGTTCCCGCGACTATACCGTCATACATACCAGCAATAAGACTTGAGGCAACTATTATAGCTATGATAAATAAAACAACGACTCCCCTTAAGGTTCCCGTCCCTACTTTATTGATAAGCCGCGGTTTGCGCGACCTTATTCGTTTTATTTTATCCTCAAGACCTTTTTTTCCGAAATTCATATCGGCTCCTTATCTTTTATCTTTTGTCCTTTAGATTTATTTATAATACCAGATGAGATATCGGAGGTGCAATCATTAAAAAGTATATATTTAAACATGATTTTAACCCATGATCCTAATCCCATAAAACTCCGATATAAATTTTATTCGTTTTTTTTTATTAGACTTAATGACTTTTATTTAATATTAATATATAATATGACAATATTTTAACAAATTAAATTCTCAGTATGGAGGTTAAGAAAAAAATTAATGGTAGGGAAAGAAGGGACAGCCTTTTTTTCGGGGACCAAAGAGCAGGAAACGGCTCTTAAATCGGTCATTGCCGAATTAAAGGACGAAAAGGGCTCACTTATGCCGATACTTCAGAGAGCCCAAGATATATATGGATATCTTCCAAAAGAAGTGCAAAAAATCATTTCTGACGAGACCGGCGTGCCAATGGAAAAAATTTATGGCATAGCAACTTTTTACTCACAGTTCACACTGAATCCCAAGGGCAAATATCAGATTTCGGTTTGCCTTGGAACGGCATGTTACGTAAAAGGGTCCGGAGACATTTACAACGCTTTGATGGAAAAGCTTGGTATTTCCGGCGGCGAATGTACCCCTGACGGAAAATTTTCTCTTGATGCCTGCAGATGCATCGGCGCATGCGGGCTTGCTCCCGTCATGATGATAAACGATGAAGTTTACGGACGCCTGACGGTAGACGAGATAGATAATATCCTCAAAAAATATTAAAACTTATGATGCCGGAAATCTCAATGAATATACTTGATGTGGCGGAAAACTCTATTCGGGCCGGAGCCTCGCTCATAGAAATAGAGCTTATAATACGGCCTAAGGACGATACGCTCACCGTCTTCATAAAGGACAACGGTTGCGGGATGACGCCAAGAGAAGTGAAAAATGTACAGGACCCCTTTTTTACAACGCGGACCACGAGAAAAGTAGGCCTTGGCATACCGTTTTTTAAGCAGGCTGCGGAAGATACGGGAGGGAACTTTAGCATCAATTCCGAAGAAGGCAAGGGAACCGAGGTAAAAGCGGTATTTATTCTTTCCCATATAGACAGAATGCCTCTTGGAGATATCTGCTCTACGATATACACTCTCGTTGTTTTCAACGAACATATAGACTTTAGTTTTAAATACAAATACGATACAAACAGCTTTGAGCTCGATACACGTAAGATGAGAGAACTGCTTGGTAAGGACGTTTCGTTTTCCGAACCGGAGGTGTCTGGATTTATAAAGGAATATCTAAGATCAAACAAGGCTGAAGCCGATCAGGGCGCCGATATATAAAAAAGCAGATGTGGAGGGAACAAATGAAATCACTCGAAGAATTAAGGGCTATTAGGGCTAAAATGCAGGGTAAGGTAGGCGTACGCAGTGAAAACGAAAATCAGACCCGTGTTGTGGTTGGCATGGCAACATGCGGAATTGCCAGCGGAGCAAGACCGGTTCTTACAGCGCTCTCCGATGCTGTGCAAGAGCAGGGCCTTACAGACAAAATAAGTGTTACACAGACCGGCTGCATAGGATTGTGTCAATACGAGCCCATAGTAGAAGTCTTGGAGCCCGGAAAAGAGAAAGTAACATACGTAAAAATGACTCCTGAGAAAGCTTTGGAAGTGCTGCGACTCCATCTGCTGGGCGGTCAGATAGTGACAAAGTATACGCTCGGAGCGGCTCAAAAAGAAGCATAAGGAAAGAGGAGGCAAAAAATGTTTAGATCATATGTGCTTGTCTGTGGAGGCAGCGGTTGCACCTCCTCCGGAAGCAAAAAAATCATAGACAGGCTTGAAAAAGAAATAGTTGCTCAGGGCCTTAAAGAAGAGGTCGGTGTGGTAAAGACCGGCTGCTTCGGGCTGTGCGCTTTGGGGCCGATAATGATCGTATATCCGGAAGGAACTTTCTATTCTATGGTCAAGGAAGAAGATATTCCGGAGATAGTAGCAGAGCATCTTCTCAAGGGAAGGGTTGTTACCCGCCTTTTATATGACGAGACTACAAAAACAGATGAGATAATCCCTCTTAACGAAACCAAGTTTTATAAAAAACAACATAGGGTAGCGCTTAGAAACTGCGGCGTTATAAATCCCGAAGACATAGACGAATATATCGGAACAGGCGGCTATGAGGCCCTTGGTATAGTACTTACCGAGAAAAAGCCTGAAGAAGTCATTCAGATCCTCTTGGACAGCGGACTTCGCGGACGAGGAGGCGCCGGCTTCCCGACAGGCCTCAAATGGAAATTTGCGGCTCAAAACGCTGCGGATCAGAAATATGTTTGCTGTAATGCCGACGAAGGCGACCCCGGCGCGTTCATGGATCGTTCGGTTCTTGAAGGCGATCCTCATGTCGTATTAGAAGCTATGGCGATCGCGGGTTATGCTATTGGGGCTTCACAGGGATACATATACGTCCGTGCCGAATATCCGATAGCCGTAAAACGGCTGGAGATCGCGATAGGACAGGCAAGGGAATACGGACTGTTAGGAAAAAACATCTTCGACACCGGTTTTGATTTTGATATCGAATTAAGGCTTGGAGCCGGAGCATTCGTTTGCGGCGAGGAGACCGCGCTTATGACCTCTATTGAAGGAAACAGAGGTGAGTCCAGACCTCGTCCTCCGTTCCCTGCTTTAAAAGGCCTTTTCCAAAAACCGACTATACTGAACAACGTTGAGACATACGCGAATATCCCTCAGATCATAGTAAAAGGTCCGGAATGGTTCGCTTCTATGGGAACCGAAAAATCCAAGGGTACGAAGGTCTTCGCGCTGGGAGGAAAGATAAACAATACAGGTCTTGTGGAAATTCCTATGGGAACCACGCTTCGCGAGATCGTAGAAGAGATTGGCGGCGGCGTGCCTAACGGAAAGAAGTTCAAGGCGGCTCAAACGGGCGGTCCCTCCGGTGGCTGTATCCCTGCCGAGCATTTCGACGTCCCGATAGACTACGACAATCTGACAGCTATAGGTTCAATGATGGGTTCAGGCGGCCTAATCGTAATGGACGAGACTACCTGCATGGTGGATATCGCTAAATTCTTCCTTGATTTTACTGTTGACGAGTCATGCGGAAAATGTACGCCCTGCCGAATAGGCACAAGGCGTATGCTCGAGATATTGGAAAAGATAACGAGCGGTAAAGCTACTATGGACGACCTCGATAAGCTTGAGGAACTCTGCGAACATCTTAAATCAAATTCGCTCTGCGCTCTCGGACAGACCGCTCCGAATCCGGTACTCTCAACCCTCCGTTATTTCAGAGATGAATATATAGCACATATAGTAGACAAAAAATGTCCGGCAGGCGTATGCAGGGATCTTCTTCAGTATAAGATAGATCCCAACAAGTGCAAGGGCTGTACGCTCTGCGCGAGAGGCTGTCCGGCAAATGCTATCACCGGCAAAGCAAAGGAAGCGCATGTAATTGATAACGAGAAGTGTATCAAATGCGGTGCTTGTATAGAAAGATGCCGATTCGATGCTGTTTACAAAGAGTAATGGAGGATAGATAAGAGATGGGAAATGTGAACATAAAGATCAACGGATTGAATGTGACCGCGCCTGAAGGCTCCACTATATTGGAAGCGGCGCATGCGGCCGGCATTCGTATCCCTACGCTCTGCTACCTCAAAGACATAAACGAGATAGGCGCGTGCCGTATGTGCGTCGTTGAGGTAAAAGGCGCAAGAAATCTTGTAGCTGCCTGCGTATACCCAATAAACGAGGGAATGGAGGTACAGACAAATACGAAGGAACTCCTTGATTCAAGGAGAAAGACTCTTCAGCTCATTCTTTCAAACCACGACAAAAAATGCCTTTCCTGTGTACGAAGCGGAAATTGCGAGCTACAGGCGTTATGTCAGGAATATGGCGTAGATGACGAAAATTACTTTGCAGGCGAAATGCATAAATATGAGCTTGACACGAGTTCGTCCCATATGGTGCGTGATAACAACAAATGTATACTCTGCCGCAGATGCACCGCCGTATGTGAAAAGAGCCAGGCTATCGGTGTTATCGGGCCTAATAATCGAGGATTCAGTTCTTACATCGGTTGTGCCTTCGATATGGGGCTTGGAGAAACCAGTTGCGTAAGCTGTGGTCAGTGTATAAATGCCTGCCCGACCGGAGCCCTCTACGAAAAGAGTAATATAGACGATGTCCTCGCGGCCATAGCAGATGAAAGCAAGCATGTTCTTGTTCAGACCGCGCCCTCGGTCCGTGCAGGACTCGGAGAGGAATTCGGTTATCCGATGGGAACGGACGTAGAAGGAAAGATGGTAGCAGCCTTAAAGAGAATAGGCTTCGACAAGGTATTCGACACAGACTTTAGCGCGGATCTTACAATAATGGAAGAAGCGCATGAATTCCTTGACCGAGTACAAAACGGCGGAGTTCTTCCGATGATGACTTCCTGCTCGCCCGGGTGGATCAAATACTGCGAGCATTATTATCCGGATCAGCTCGCCCACCTTTCAAGCTGCAAATCCCCGCAGCAGATGTTCGGTGCAATCGCAAAAACTTATTACGCCCAAAAGATGGGTATAGATCCTAAGGATATATTCTGTGTCAGCGTAATGCCTTGTACCGCGAAGAAATTCGAGCTGAAAAGAGATGACCAGAACGCGGCTGACGTTCCCGATGTGGACGTATCCATAACGACAAGGGAGCTGGCGAGACTTATACGCAAGCTGGGTATAGATTTCAATAGTCTCCCCGACGAGGGCTTTGACGATCCCCTCGGAGAGTCTACGGGCGCGAGCGTTATATTCGGAGCCACAGGCGGCGTTATGGAGGCCGCTCTTAGAACGGCGGTCGAAACCCTGACCGGCGAAGAACTCCAGAACGTAGAATTTAAGGAGGTTCGCGGTACTCAGGACATTAAGGAAGCTACATACAATGTTGCGGGCATAGATGTCAAGGTGGCGGTCGCTTCCGGACTTAGCAACGCTAAAGTCATCATGGACAAGGTGCGCGCCGGTGAAGCAGACTACCATTTCATAGAGATTATGTGTTGCCCGGGTGGTTGTGTAAACGGAGGCGGCCAGCCTTTAGTGCATGCCAACGTACGCAACTTTGAAAATGTCAAGGCGAAAAGAGCTAAGGCGCTATATGCCAACGATGCCGCAAAGACGCTCAGAAAGTCCCATCAGAACCCCTCGATAAAAAAACTGTACGAGGAATTCCTCGGAGAACCCGGAAGCGAAAAGGCGCATCATATCCTTCATACCTCATACGTTGAAAGAAGCATCAATTAAAACCCATACTTCAGTACAATATAAAAGGCTCGTTTGGGGCTTCTTCCTTACGGAGGGTGCCCCAAGCGGGCCTTTTTCATGTCCATGTCGCAAGGCGCCGCCTTTTAGTAGCGATTTAGTTTTTATGTATTGACGGAATTATTTATGAAAGGTACTATTAACAAATCAGCACCGTGCCTTATACACAGGCATATTTATTATTTGGCATAAAGCAGCTCTGCTCGTCGTGCCTAGGGGGAGTTTTATTTATGGAAAAGGAAGTTGTTTCGAGAAATTTTATAGAAAGGATCATAGATAGGGACCTCGATGACGGGGTATATGACAGCGTATGCACAAGATTCCCACCCGAGCCGAACGGTTATCTGCATATAGGCCACGCGAAATCGATACTCTTAAATTATGGGCTCGCTAAGCAGTACGGCGGTGTTTTCCATTTGCGCTTTGACGATACAAACCCCGAAAAAGAAAACGAAGAATACGTTAGGTCTATACTTGAAGACGTAAAATGGCTTGGCGCCGACTGGGGCGAGCATCTTTATTATGCCTCGGATTATTTCGATGAGATGTATCAGAATGCGATCAAGCTGATAAAAAAAGGCAAGGCCTTTGTCTGCGACCTGAGCGCAGAGGAAATCCGCAAGTATAGAGGGACCCTTACCGAGCCCGGAACAAACAGCCCCTACAGGGAACGATCTATCGAAGAAAACCTCGACCTTTTCGAACGTATGAAAAACGGCGAGTTTGAGGACGGAAGCAGAGTGCTCAGGGCAAAGATAGACATGGCTTCACCAAATATCAATATGCGCGATCCCGTGATCTACCGGGTTGCTCATCTTTCTCACCACAATACCGGCGATAAGTGGTGCATATATCCCATGTACGACTACGCCCACCCGGTAGAAGATGCCATAGAAGGCGTGACACATTCTATATGTACGCTTGAGTTCGAGGATCACAGACCCCTTTACGACTGGGTCGTAAGGGAACTCGAATACGAAAGGCCTCCGAAGCAGATTGAATTTGCAAAGCTATATCTCACGAACGTCGTGACCGGAAAGCGATATATTAAAAAGCTCGTAGAAGACGGGACTGTTGACGGCTGGGACGACCCTAGACTCGTTTCAATCTCAGCCCTCAGAAGAAGAGGTTACACCCCCGAATCCATAGCAAAATTTGTAGAACTTTGTGGTGTATCGAAAGAGAACAGCTCTGTAGATATGGCAATGCTCGAATACTGTATAAGGGAGGACTTGAAACTCAAAAGCAAGAGAGTCATGGCAGTACTCAACCCGCTCAAGCTCGTGATTGAAAACTATCCGGAAGATCAAACCGAGGAGCTCGATGTCCCCAACAATATAGAAAATCCCGAGCTTGGCAGCAGAAAAATAACATTTTCGAGAGAAATATACATTGAAAGGGAAGACTTCATGGTCGAACCTCCGAAAAAATATTTCCGTTTATTCCCGGGAAACGAAGTTCGGCTCATGAACGCTTACTTTGTAAAATGTGTTGGATATGAAACTGATCAGGACGGCAATGTGACCGAGGTGCGCTGTACTTACGACCCGGAAAGCAAGGGAGGGAACAGTCCTGACGGCAGAAAAGTAAAGGGAACGATACATTGGGTTTCGTCGCATAATGCCTTAAAAGCGCAGTGCCGGTTATATGAAAATCTGATCGACGAAAGCAAGGGAGTTTACAATGATGACAACTCCATGAATATCAATCCAAACTCGCTTACTATGAAAAAGGACTGTCTGTTGGAGGCCTCACTTATCGACGCCAAGCCCTTTGACAGATTCCAGTTCGTAAGAAACGGTTTTTTCTGTGTGGATTTCAGGGATTCATCTCCCGAAAATCCGGTGTTCAACAGGATAGTATCTCTTAAAAGTTCGTTTAAGCTCTGACAGGCTTTAACTTTTGGGGTATTTAAAATGTAAAGCGGAACCTCTCTTATTCGGTTCCGCTTTTTCCTTCCTTGTTTTCATCATTATTTTCTTCGTCGTTTTCCAACTCATCTTGGCCGTATAATATCATATTTTTCGCGATCAAGCCTAATGCATATATAAGAACCGGCACAATGATCGTAGCGGCAAAGGCAGTAAAGAGAGCTGTCTGAGTGTTTTCGTCTCCTCTTACCGCAAGAATAAAGAGCCATATATAAAGTAACACAATAGCCGCTATACCGAAAAGTGCCATAACGCGCCTTAGCTTCATAAATTTTTGGTATCTCTTCATGATGTAATGCCTCCGACCGCCTTGTCAACTATGATCAATGTAGTAATGTCAGATTTAAGAATACGAAATTTTTTTAATCATATATTACCGTATGTTTAAAAACAAGGCTTAATAAAAATTTCACACATTAGCTTAATTGCAATTTTGTTAAAAATGCGCTAAAGTTAAAAAAGGTATTTTTTACTTTGATTTTATGATACGTATGGCCATTCCCGGAGGAAAAAATGGGTTTCAGAAACTTTATGAACAACAGATACGGCACTGACGAACTGTCGAGATTCCTTGTGGTTCTCGGTTTTATTTTTATTATATTGACGTTTTTTATAAATATTCCGATTCTCACATTTATCGCCATAGCTCTGATCATATATGTGTATTTCCGTATGTTTTCAAGGAATTTCACAAAAAGGTCCAGGGAAAACCAACTCTTCCTTTCCGCTAAGGATCGCTTTTTTTCCGTGTTTTCACTTGGCTTTAAGAGGATTAAAGACAGGGATCACAAATATTTCAAATGCCCGAGGTGCAAAAGAATGCTCAGAGTTCCAAAGGGCAAGGGCCGCATTTCAATCCATTGTCCTACCTGCGGAACCGACTTCATAAGGACCTCCTGAAAATCGGAGGATATATGATAGGCTATATAACCGTAAACCGGAGCGAGCTCAAGGTAAAAGAGCTCGGAGTATATCAGGCGTTTTACTGCGGCGTGTGTCAAGACATAAAACGCGATTTCGGACAGCTATCGAGAATGACGCTCTCCTATGAGATGACCTTTCTGGCCATGCTCTTGAGCGCGTTATACGACGAAGAACATACGTCCGAACGATTGAAATGCCTGCTGCACCCTATTGAACGACGCACGAGCATAAGAAACGAATTTACAAGCTACGCTGCCAGCATGTGTCTTATAACGACATATCATAATCTTATAGATGACTGGGAGGACGAAAAAAGCAAAAAAAGCCTCTTGTTTGCCCGGCTTATAAAAAACAACTACAAAAAAGCCGCGGAACGCTACCCCCGGCAAACAAAGGCCGTTGTTAAGTGTATAGAGGAAACGAAAAAAGCGGAAGCATCGGGAAGCTACAACTTAGACCTTGTCTCTGGAATTACCGGCCACATGCTCAAAGAGCTTTTCAAATATAAGGAAAACGACATCTGGAACAGGGATTTGGAAAGAATGGGGTTTTATCTCGGCAAGTTCATTTACTTGATGGACGCCTATGACGATCTTGAAAAAGATATAAAAAACAAGACTTATAATCCATTCATTTTCATGGCAAAAGACGAGGACTTTGAAAAAAACGTAAAAGAGATACTGACAATGATGGCTTCAGAGGCTGCGTCAGCGTTTGAACGCCTCCCTATCATTGATTTTATAGACATTTTTCGCAATATATTGTATTCTGGAATATGGGCAAAATACAATATAAAATTAAGAGATAAAGAAAGAAAAGAGTTAAAAAAAGGACAGAAATAAAGGATGGATCCTTATGAGGTATTAGGCGTATCACGCAACGCCGACATGGAAGATATAAAAAAAGCTTACAGAAAATTGAGCAGAAAATATCATCCTGACGCCAATATAAACAATCCGAACAAAGCACAAGCGGAAGAAAAATTCAAACAGATACAGCGTGCGTATCAGATGATAGTGGACGAAAGAGAGCGTGGAGGCTCTTCTACTTCGAATACGTCCTCAAGCGGAGGATACGGCTATTCAAATTCCAATTCCTATGGCGGTACAGGTTACAGGAACTCAGGATATAATGAATACAGAGAGGACGACTATTATGACTATGATCCCTTCGCGGCCTTCTTCGGCTTCGGTAGAAATTATCAGCAAAGAAGAAACAATGCGAACGAATATGGGGGAGACCAAAAGCTGCAAGCAGCAGCAAGATATATAAATGCGGGACATTACAGCGAAGCTCTTAACGTCCTCAATGGCATGGATATAAAAACGGCCGACTGGTATTACCTTAGCGCCTGTGCAAATTCAGGAATGGGGAACAACGTCACCGCGAAGCAGCAAGCACAGACTGCCCTTAATATGAATCCCAATGATGCGCGTTATCGTGAACTTGTTTCGGCCTTAGAATATGGAAAGTCTTATTACAACACGAGAGGAAATCAATACGGCGCAGATTGCTCAGGAAACTCGCTTTTACGTACATGTACTATGTGCTTCTTTTGTTTCGGGCTTTCATACTGTTTCCCATACGGCGGATTTTTCTGCTGCTGACAGTGAGCTTATCTGACTTGTGTGACGGTATTTAAACTAGGGAGTTATATGAATGGAATTACAAGAATGGGAATTGCGCGAACTCGAAAGGCTTCGGTCGGAAAGAGAAGAAAATCTTCCTAATTTGTTTTTCGAAACCACAGACAGGGCTGAGAGAAAAAAAATCTTAGAGCGCATAAAAGAAAGGGAAGGCGAGACAGATTTTGCGAAGATCTGTGAGGAATTGTACGAACATAGATACGTCTCAAAAGAAAAAAAGGTCGACAACATAGATTACGCTATTAGAGGTTGGGTAAATATAAAATTCCTTCCTGATTTTGCGAAGGGTTTTTTTTCTAAAAAGAAACTTCCTCAAAAGATCAGCGAAGTCATGACCGATCTTGGATATGACATATGTGAAAAATATGGAAGTCTCGGCAGGGAGATCCTTTTCAAGGAACTGTGCAATGTCGTCAGGGTATATATATATTTATGCCATCAGGACAAAATGTATGGCAGTGTACTCTTTGGCTTCGGGAAAAAAAAGCCCGATACAATGATGTCAAAGATAGGTCAAGAAATAGTTTCTATAACATATACCATACCGAAGACGCTTGGTATGGCAAGGGAGTTTGAACAACTGGCTCAAGCGGCAAAGACTGTGTTTGTTGAGCAATTTCCGAACAAAGCCATGTTCTATGAAAAGCTGCTTGATGAATCGGACGAAAGGGTAAAGCCTTAAAAGAGTAAGATAAGTTGAGTAATAATCAGTCTAATAATAACAATAACAACAATAACAACAATAATAATGACGACAACAACAAACGGTCAAATCTTTTATCGATAATTATTTTTATGATCGTTATGTTTTGTTCAATGGGCTTGATGTTCGGAGGATCCAGCTCAAGCACAGCCGGTGCGGAAATCACCTATGACAGATTCCTTGAACTCGTCGACGAAGGCAGAGTCCTCGAGGTCGCGCTTCAGGACGGCGAACTTACAATTACGGTTGTATCTGAGGATTCCTCGACTGAGATAATCGCGTATACCAATCTGGTCGGAGATGAAAATTCTTTAGTTGAACTTCTCGAAGACAGTGATATAACTTTTTATAAGGAATCTGCCGACATGTTCGCTTCGGTGATGCTCTCGATCCTGAGCATAGCCCTCCCCATTGTCATATTTATAGTCTTTATGAATATGATAATGAAGAGGAGCGGCGGAATTATGGGCGTCGGCAAGAGCAAAGCAAGGACTCACGTTCAGGCAAACACGGGCGTCACTTTCGCTGATGTTGCAGGCGAAGATGAAGCGAAGGAATCCCTTCAGGAGATGGTCGAATTCCTTCATCACCCTGAAACCTATACACACATAGGAGCGACACTTCCGAAAGGCGCGCTTCTCGTAGGCCCGCCCGGAACGGGAAAAACTCTGCTTGCAAAAGCTGTTGCGGGAGAAGCGCATGTCCCCTTCTTCTCTCTTTCCGGATCGGAATTTGTCGAAATGTTCGTCGGGGTGGGAGCCTCCAGAGTGCGAGATTTGTTTGAAGAGGCTAAAAAACAGGCTCCTTGCATAATATTCATCGACGAAATAGACGCTATAGGCAAGACAAGGGATACAAGGCTCGGAGGCAACGACGAGCGCGAGCAGACCCTCAACCAGCTTCTTGCGGAGATGGACGGTTTTGACAGCTCTAAGGGTATACTTATACTTGCCGCCACAAACAGGCCTGAAATACTGGATCCGGCGCTGCTGCGTCCCGGCCGCTTTGACAGACGGGTAATCGTAGACAGACCTGATCTCAAAGGGCGTGTAGCTATACTTCAGGTGCATGCTAAAAAGGTATTGCTTGACGAAACCGTGAATTTTGAGGAGATAGCACTCGCTACCTCCGGCGTTGTCGGCTCGGATCTTGCAAATATGATAAACGAGGCGGCAATACTTGCCGTCAAACATGGCAGAAAGGCTGTCAGCCAGGCAGATATGTTCGAAGCAGTCGAGGTTGTTCTTGTCGGTAAAGAGAAAAAGGACAGGATTTTAAGCAAAGAGGAAAGACGTATCGTATCTTATCACGAAGTCGGACACGCACTCATTACCGCTCTCGACAAAGACGCCGAGCCTGTGCAGAAAATAACCATAGTCCCAAGGACAATGGGAGCTCTCGGATATGTCATGCAGGTTCCCGAAGAGGAAAAATACCTAAATACAAAGGCAGAGCTCAATACTATGCTCATGACCTTCCTCGCCGGAAGAGCTGCGGAAGAAATCGTATTCGGTAACGTAACGACAGGCGCTGAAAATGATATAGAAAAAGCGACTAAACTTGCAAGAGCCATGATAACTCGTTACGGAATGTCAGAGAAATTCGGGCTCATGGGGCTTGAGGCTAAAGAAAATATGTACCTCGACGGACGCACCTATCTTACCTGCGGCGATGCGACCGCAACGGAGATAGACCACGAGATAATGAGTATGCTCAGTGAAGCCTATGAAAAGGCCAAAAACCTTATCAGTGAGAACAGAGACGCTCTGGATCGGATAGCCGAATATCTCATAGAAAAAGAAACCATTACGGGAAAAGAATTCATGGATATCTTCCATCAGGTGGTTGCCGAAAGGGAAGAAAGGGAATGTCCTTCAACATAGAAGAAGAGCTAAAAAAACTTCCTGCATCTCCGGGTGTATACATAATGCGTAACTCCTCCGACGAAATAATATACGTCGGTAAAGCGGTCAGCCTGAAAAACAGGGTTAAGCAATATTTTCAAAGTGACAGGAATAAAAGTCCAAAGATAAAGAAAATGGTCCCGCAGATAGAGCGCTTTGAATATGTTGTCACTGATTCGGAGTTAGAAGCACTCATACTTGAGTGTAACCTGATAAAGGAATACAGCCCAAAATACAATACACTTCTTAAAGATGACAAGGCCTATCCCTACATACGTGTCACGACCGACGAACCCTTCCCTCGTATCGTTATGGCAAGACGTATTCAAAAAGACAAGACAAAGTATTTCGGTCCATATTCGAGCGGAACGGCGGTCAAAGACACGATAGATCTTTTAAGAAAGCTATATAGGATCAGACGCTGCAATCAAAAGCTGCAAAGCGGCTCTTTTTTGGAGCGTCCCTGTCTCTATTACCATATACATAGTTGTGATGCCCCGTGTATGGGATATGTCAGTGAAGAGGAATATGCCGCAGGAGTCGAGGGGGCTCTTTCTTTTTTATCTGGAAATTATAAAAAGGCAGTTGCCGACCTTAGCGAAAAAATGAAAAAAGCCTCTGATGAAATGCGTTTTGAAGAGGCAGCCGAATATTTAGATCTGATAAAAAGCGTAAGGCATATAGGCGAAAACCAAAAGGCGTCTATTGGTACGGGCGAGGACAGAGATATAATAGCGATAGCAGCCGAAGCCGGAGAAGCTATAGCGCAGATTTTTTTCGTAAGAGACGGAAAACTCATAGGTCGCGAACACTATCATTTAAGTTCAGACCCTGATGAAACTATCGGAGATATAATGCTTGGCTTTATCAAGCAGTTTTATTCCGGAACTCCTTTTATCCCAAAAGAAATTGTTATATCCGACGATATAGCGGAAAAGTCATTCATAGAAAAATGGCTTTCATCAAAACTTGAGAGAAGTGTCCGTGTAATCGTGCCACAAAAGGGCCCAAAGGAAAAATTAGTGTCTCTGGCGCGAAAAAACGCGGCTCTCGTACTTGAGCAGGATATGGAAAGGCTCAAAAAAGAAGAGGCCACAACGCTTGGGGCTGCAAAGAAGCTGGGTGAACTGATAGGGATTGATGTCGTAAACCGAATAGAGGCCTATGACATATCGAACACAAGCGGCTTTCAGAATGTAGGCTCTATGGTCGTATATAAATACGGTATGCCCAAAAGGGCGGATTACAGAAAATTTAAGATAAAGTCCGTCGCCGGCTCCGACGACTATGCTTCTATGAGAGAGACGCTGACAAGAAGGTTCAAACGCGCATTGGAAAAAAGCAAGGGCTTTGAAGAGCTCCCCGATCTTATCCTAATGGACGGCGGAAAAGGCCAAGTCAACATTGCTCTTCAAGTCCTGTCGAAGATGGGCCTTGATATAGCTGTTGCCGGTATGGTAAAAGACGACAGGCACAGGACGCGGGGGCTTTATTTCAACGGAAAAGAAATAGACATCAAAGACTCAGAAGAGGTCTTTCGTCTTATCACTCGAATACAAGACGAGGTTCACCGCTTCGCAATTTCCTACCACAGAATGCTCCGCTCAAAAGGACAGGTACATTCCATACTTGACGAAATCCCACAAGTGGGAGCGGCCAGAAAAAAGGTGCTTCTGAGAAATTTCGAAAGCATAGATCAGATAAAGAAAGCGAGCGTTGAAGAGCTTGAACAGCTGTCGGGCATGAACAGGACATCGGCTAAAGCCGTCTATGATTTTTTTAATAAAGATACGGGAGAGAAAAACAGTTGAATGATAATTACGTAGCGCTGACAAAAGTGATAGAACATATGAAGGTAACAAACCTGACTCCCGAGCTGGACATATCCTCGGTCGTGATAAGAACGACCGAGGTTAACAGACCCGGTCTTCAGCTCACAGGTTTCTTCACCAGATATTCAAACGAGCGCATACAGCTCATAGGCGTCGTAGAATACGAGTATCTTATGAGTTTGAGCGAAAAAGACCGATACGACGCATTTAAGCGTTTCGTATCGACCATAGTGCCTTGCATCATATTTACGACTTCAAACAGACCGGACGAAGTCATGGTAAATCTTGCAAAGGAGTATAATGTCCCCCTTTTGCTCACCGACGTCACTACTTCAAAGTTCTCGGCCGAGTTAGTAAGATGGCTTAACGTCCAGCTCGCACCCTCGATCTCAGTACACGGTGTACTCATCGACGTTTTTGGCGAGGGCGTGCTTATAACGGGTGAAAGCGGTATAGGAAAGAGCGAGGCCGCTCTCGAACTCATAAAAAGGGGACACCGGCTCGTCAGCGATGATGTCGTCGAAATCTACAAGGTGAGTGATATAACACTTGTAGGCAAGTCGCCTGATATGACAAAGCATTTCATTGAGCTTCGCGGCATAGGCATAATAGACGTAAGCACTCTCTTCGGTATCGAGAGTGTAGAGGACACTCATTCAATAGACCTCGTCATTAAATTGGAAGAGTGGGATAAGGATAAGGAATATGACCGTCTCGGTATAGAAGAAGAAAAGACGGAGTATCTCGGCATAAAGATAACGAGCCATTCAATACCGATACGGCCCGGACGCAACCTTGCGATAATAGTCGAAACAGCCGCGGTAAACCACAGGCAAAGGCGTATGGGCTATAATGCCGCTCAAGAGCTCTACAGAAGGGTTCAGGAAAACATCGCGCAGAAGAGACGTGATTCAGGTCTTTAAAAGGCAAAAAGGCCACGCTCTATGACCTCTGATAAGGCACGGTTTCCGGTAGCCTCTCGTATCGATTTTAAAAAAGGAATTTCGTATTCGGCTGCAACAAGAAGTTCAAAAGAGACCCTGTCCGTATAATCAGAAGACAAGAGGAATGTATTTCTATCGGAAAACATATTTTGAAGCCTCCCGGCATCGCCGTATGAGGCTTCTATTTTTATATGTGTTCCTGGACGCATGGTCTTGATATCCGCAGCTGCTATGCACTCCTCAAGCGCCCGTGAATATGCGCGCACAAGCCCCCCGGTCCCTAAGAGTATTCCGCCGAAATACCTTGTGACAACGGCGACTACATTATACAGCTCGTTGCCCGAAAGCACGCTGAGCATGGGTTTTCCGGCTGTCCCCGCGGGTTCCCCGTCATCGGAAGAATGCTGGATCTGAGCCTGCTCTCCTATTATGTAGGCGGAACAATTATGTCTCGCGTCACGCTCACGTTTCTTTATTTCTTTTATAAAATCTCTTGCTTCTTCTTCTGTTTTGGCAGGAGCAATCGCAGCTATGAACCTCGATTTCTTTTCTGTGATTTCGTGAGTATAGGTTTCAAAAACGGTCTTCATTGTGAATTAACTTCTTCGATAAGCGCTTCCCTTATCGCCTCATAATCCTCTCTTATCTCTTAATCACTAACGTATTCGGACTCAGCCGCAAGCCTTTTATCCTGTCAACCCCGTTATTTTATAGTTTTTTATTCTACTATACTAAAGATTTAATTACAAATTTGTTTTAAAGACTCAACGTCCTGCCAGTTTTAAAAACTCAACGTCCTGCCAGATCAGGCCGCAGACCTCACCAATGCGAAGTCCCTATAATAGGCAATCTGTAAAGGCAGCAGCGCAGGTTTTCCCACGGTGCATACATAGAGAAATGCGCCCCGTGGTTTCGTTCCACAGGGCGCATTGTCATATGGATTTATCTGCCGTATTTTTTCTTGCGGCTGTAAAGGATTGTGCCGGTCAGTCCCGCGCCCGCCGCCAGCATAACCGCTATCCAAAGGGCGATGTTGCTGTTATCACCCGTCTGTGCGGAAGTGATATCGCCTGTCTGGCCGTCGCCGGTCGAGGTGCCGGAGTCCGTCGTTGTTCCTGTGCCGGAGCTGTCGCCATCATCGGTCTGGCCGTCGCCGGTCGAAGTGTCGGAGCCTGTCGT
>CAYXUB010000015.1:0-19430 GCA_964468385.1 uncultured Lachnospiraceae bacterium | reverse complement strand
TCGCCGTGCCAATATGGAAGCTGTCTATTCCCACGTTACTTGGTACAGGTTTTGTATCACTGCCTAAAATAGCGATAAGGCCATTGGTAATGACTGTGGACACTCCCAGCGTAGCTACCATGGAGGACGACACGGGAGCCTTATTCTTACGGATAGTGGCGAGAATAAAGTGGTCCATAAGCGCTCCACCTACACCGGTTACAATTATAGCGAGAATTATTGCCGGCAATAGTCCCCAGCTCATGGCAGAGAACATCAGGAACAGGATATATGGCGCCAAAATATAGAAAGCTCCGTTTGCAAAGTTTGCCAGCTCCAGCACTCCGTAGACCATCGAAAAACCCACGGCTACCAGTGCGTATGTCATGCCGATCGTCAGGCCGTTGAACACCTGTTGAAGAAACATTTACCTCTCTCTCCTTTCAAACCAACCTTTCATCAAATTGCTTATCTCCATAACTGCGCTTCTAAGCACCGGCTGTTCCATAATAGTGTAATAGCTTCTTAATGTATAAGTAGCGTGTTCCTGTACGCACTTAAGGACCTCATCCAGATCCTCCTTCTCAAGCGCATCAATAAGCTCGCTGTGTTCCTGATAAGATTCCGAACGTCTATCAGGCAAAAAGCTGTTGAGCCACTGGGCACGGGCATTCTGCAGTTCGATCCTCTCAAATGCGTCCATAAGTCGGCGGTTTCCACTATACTCGATCATCTTCTGGTGAAAGGCCGAACCAGTGGAAAAGAATTTGCCATAGTCCGCAGAATCAGCCGCTTCTCCTTGTCTGGAGATAATTTTGCGAAGCTCTTCTATCTGCTCCTGCGTCAATCCGCCGTTTTCGATAATTATTTTTACCGCCTGTGTTTCAAGAGCCTCACGGATCTGGCATATCTCAATGATGTCACGAAGCTCAAGTCCGGCTACTCGTAGCCCTCCCTCTCCGTTGGTCACAAGGCCATAGTTCTCAAGAAGCTGCACGGCCTCCTTAACTGGAGTTCTGCTCATATTCAGCTCTTGGGCAAGTCCGTTAACGCTTATAGGCTGATTTGGTTCTAGCTCGTAGGATATTATCTTTTTCTTTAGTATTTCAAAAGCCTCAGATGCCTGAGTGTTTTTCATAGTTCACACCTTATTGCATGCAATTATATTAAAAAAACGAATTCAATTACGAAAAGAATATAGCATGTCTGTTTTATTATTTCTATCCGCTTTTCATATAAAATTTTTGTTATTTTTTTGTTTAAAATAAATGTTCATTAAAAATTTACTTTATTTAGCATTATTTTCTAAATAATATCCACCTCTGTTCTAAATATACGGCGGCTTATATATCATATTATTGAATTCAAAAATATCATATTATTGAATTCAGCGTGGTAAAAAGGGAGATTCAAGCGATTGAGTTTCAGAGTGATCTGAGCTGATGTTGCTGATCATAAATATATTTCTTCCTCATTGCATTTCTACGGCTTTCGACTTAATATACAAAGCATGAAAACAATAGGCATCATCGCGGAATTTAATCCCTTTCACAAGGGACATGAATATTTTATAAGAGAGGCCAGGGCGCGCTCTTGCGCGGACGCCGTCGTGGTCGTAATGAGCGGCGACTTTGTACAGCGCGGAGAGCCCTCGCTCTGGAATAAATTTATCCGCGCTAAAGCCGCTTCTTACGGTGGGGCCGATCTCGTGCTTGAACTGCCCTCTCCGCTCGCAACGGCAAGCGCCGCCGACTTTGCCTACGGCGCGGTAAAACTCTTAGACAAGCTTGGTGCTATCGACGAACTCTGGTTCGGAAGCGAAGCCGGCGATGCGAACATTTTTAATCTCCTTGCAGAGATACTCATCGACGAGCCCTTTGAATATCAGTCTTGTCTTAGAGAAGCATTAAAAAAAGGCGCTTCCTTTCCCAAGGCCCGCTCAAGCGCGCTATGCTCTTATCTTTTCTCAAAAGATCATACCCAAGGCTCGGGCTTATTTAAGGACGAGTCTTCGGCTTTGGAGCTTTTGAGCTCCCCTAATAATATACTCGCATTAGAATACTGCATCGCTTTAAAAAAACTGAAAAGCCCGATAAAGCCCATGACGCTCAAAAGAAAGGGCGGCGGCTATAATGACGAAAATCTGAACGCCTTATACAGTTCCGCCACGGCGATACGAAAGAGCTTATACGGCAATGCTCTATCAGAAGCAAGTGCTGCCCTTCCCGACTTTTACCGTAGCTGCTTTGATCTCGACACGCTGAAAACACGGCTTATATGCGCGGACGACTTCTCGCTTATCTTAAAATACAAGATCATGTGCGAAAGTGACGAAACGCTTTCGGAATACGAAGATGTAGGCTATGAATTAGCACGTCGTATAAAACAGCATGAAAACGAATTTAAAGGATTTTCGAATTTTGCTGCTCTTCTTAAAACAAAAAACCGCACCTATACGAGCATCTGCAGGGCGCTTACTCATATAATCCTCTCGATACGGCGTTCGGACATCGAGACCGCGCTCTCCGCCACTTACGCCCGTATACTTGCCATAGGAAAGAACAAAGAGTTGCTCGGAGAGATAAAAAAAAGCTCCTCCTGCACCCTTTGTCCGAAGCCTTCGGACCTTAAAGACGGCGCTTATGAAACGGAACTTTTCGTTTCAAGTCTCTATGCCAGTGTTTATGCAGACAAGTTTGGCATGGACTTTGTCCATGAATACAAGCAGCAGATATTTACCTTGAACGAAACCTGAACTTCTTTATGACAAAGCACAGCTTAGCTTGCGGCTGTCGCCTTTTTTACCGTTGCCCTTAATTTCGGACCAAAGACGGAGGCTATGACTATCTTTACGCAGTCTACAGGAATGAAGGGTATAACTCCCGCTACGAGCGCCGCCTTAAAGCTCATTCCGCCTTGATAGGCTAACCACGCCGTACCGAAGGCATAGCAAACGGCCGTACCTAAAGCCATTCCGACTATGTGCAATACGCGTCTGTTTTCAAATCTGTCTATAAAGAAGCCCGCTATAAGCACGGTAAATATATATCCGATTATATAGCCTCCCGTCGGCCCCAAAAGCTTTGCCGCTCCTCCTGAAAAACTCGAAAAAACCGGAAGTCCGACAAATCCCAAAAGGATATAAAGGAGCGTGGATATAAGACCGTATTTCATGCCTAGCGCATAGACAGCGGCATATACCGCAAGTATGCCAAGCGAGATGGGTACGGGGCTTATCGGGATAGGCAGGCTTATCGGCCCGAGCACGCATATGACCGCTGCCATCAAAGCCGAAAAAGTTATCATCCTCGTCCTGCTGAAACTCAATCTTTCCGTATCGGATTTCATAATATCAAAAAACCTTTCAGCACTAACACAAAGTTTACAGACTGCGTATATTAGATTACAATTTCAGAAGTGAAAAATCAAATCTGTGGCAAGAAACTTTTTTCCTTTACAGAAATAATGAACGAAAATATAAGCTTAAACAAAATCAGCATAATAGAAGATTTATCCAAGCAGCCGTCCTGCTCGCGGCTCGAAATGTTTTTTTACGATACGGTCAAATCTACAAACGATACGGCAAAAAAATACGCTCTTTCTCATCCCGAAAAAGAAGCGATATTCGTTGCAAACGGACAGAGCGCGGGCAGAGGCAGCCGAAACCGAAGCTTTTTCTCACCTTACGGCACGGGACTGTATATGAGCTTTTTGTTATCCCCAAATGAAGCTGTCAAAAGCCCCGCAATCCTGACCTGTATGGCGGCGGTAGCCGTATGTGAAGCCATAGAAACTGCTCTTTGTCTCAATCCCAAAATAAAATGGGTAAACGACATATACTTCAACGAACGTAAGGTCTGTGGCGTACTCACCGAAGGGCAGTCCGACCCCGAAAACGGAGCCCTTCTATATGCAATAGTAGGCATAGGCATAAACCTATACGCCCCTAAAGACGGCTTCCCCGATGAGATAAAAGAAAAGGCCGGAGCCCTGTTGACAGAAAGCCGCGATGCAAATGTTAAAAACAAACTCTGCTCCGCCGTCATAAAAAGCTTCTTTGAGATGTACCGCGGCACGGATAAAAAAGACTTTCTCGACGGATACAGAAGCCGTTCGCTGCTTAACGATAAATATGTTCGTGTAAATAATACGGGTTCTTTAGACTATGACGGAAAGACCGCTCTCGTAAAAGGTATAGACGATGACTGCCGCCTGATCTTGCGCTTCGAGGACGGAAAGTCTGCCGCGCTCTCAAGCGGTGAAGTCAGCCTGCTCTGATTTCTAAAGATAACCGGAATCAATCTTACGTCCGTCGTCTTCTGCTTAGTTCACCATTCTATAAGCTCGCCTATGCTTTCCCTCTTTGCGACCTCTATCTTAAAATCCGAGCCGCGATACGGTGTATTTCCTAAGGAAATTTCATTTTTCACCGTCTCCAACGCGAGCGCGGGATAGTTGTTTTCCTTGCTTAAATGACCGAGTATTATGTTTTTAAGTCCGTCATGCAGGATATGCTCCAGCAGCCTGCCCGCCTCCTCATTTGATAAGTGTCCTGTATCGCTCAATATCCTCTGTTTGAGATGATAGGGATATACGCCGACTTCGAGCATACGGACGTCGTGGTTTGCCTCCACAAGCACGCTGTCAAGTCCTTGCAGACGGCAAATGATATTCTCGTCGTAGCAGCCAAGGTCCGTGGCGACCGCAAAAGTTCTTTCGGCGCATTCAAACCTGAATCCAAGCGGATCCGCCGCATCGTGACTCGTCGAAAAAGGAGCGATATTGATGTCACCTATGCTAAAGTCGCTGCCTGAGCCTATTTCGTTAAAAAGTCCCTGCGGGATCTCGCCGGCTTTGCCGCAGGCGACTATCGCTTCATAGGTCTTCGCCGCCGTATATATGGGAAGCCCTACCCTTCTTGAAATGACGCCGAGTCCCTGTATATGATCCCTGTGCTCATGCGTTATAAGGACCGCGTCAATGTCGCGGAGAGAAAGTCCGATCTCGTTGAGCCCCTCTTCTATCCTTTTTTTGCTCACCCCAGCATCTATGAGCAGATGAGTGTTGCCGCTTCCGACATATATGCAGTTCCCGCTGCTTCCGCTGCCTATCGTACAGAGCCTCATAGTCCGAACCTCTTTGACAGCCGCTCGTCTATGCGTTTTTTCGTGTCCGCAAAGTCTCCGCTGTTTTTCAGCGTATAAGCGCAGCCTTTTTTAAATTCCTCATCACTGAGCTGATTATTCATGATAGCCTCCGCACGTTCGCGCGTAATCCCCCTTATATCTACAAGCCGCCTGATCCTTTCTTTATGCTCGGCGTAAACAAACCATATCTCGTCGCAGATGTCGACATAAGCGCTTTCAATCAGTATCGCCGCCTCTATCACCGCAAGCGGTCGTTTTTCAACCCTCGCTTTTTTTAGCCCTTCCTCTATGAGCTCATATACAACGGGATGGATAAGGGCATTCATCGCTTTTAAAACGCTCTCGTCCTTAAATGCCTTCTCTCCCGCCTTTTTCCTGTCAAGCTTTCCGTCGCTCAAAAAATACTCCTCGCCAAAAAGCTGTCTGAGCCCTTGATAACATACTCCTTGCGGCTCTGTTACCGCTCTTGATATATCATCTGCGATAAAGACCGTCGCATTATATTTTTCCTCAAGGTAACGGCATACTTCGCTTTTCCCCGAACCAATGCCGCCGGTAATTCCTATGATATACATTTCAATGTGCCTCATCCCAATTCAGACCCATATTCATATCGACTACCAAATCCACCGACAGTTTTGCCGCGCCCTCCATCGCCTCCCTCAAAAGAGCACATACCGCATCTTTTTCGGAGCTCTTCGCCTCGACAAGCAGCTCATCATGCACTTGCAATATGAGCCTTGCATCGAGCCCTTCTTCCTTTAAGCGCCGGTTTACACTGTTCATAGCTATTTTGATTATGTCGGCCGCGCTGCCCTGTATAGGAGAATTCATCGCGACCCTTTCTCCAAAGGATCTCTGCATAAAGTTCGATGAAGACAATTCCGGCATAGGTCTCCTTCGTCCAAACAAGGTAGTGGTATAGCCGTTTTTCTTCGCGCCCTCAACGCTTTTATCGAGAAATCGCTTTATTCCGGGATAGGTCTCGAAATACTTATTGATGTATTCCTGCGCTTCTTTTCGAGTTATGCTTAAGTCCTGACTAAGCCCGAAAGAGCTTATGCCGTAGACTATGCCGAAATTGACGGCTTTAGCATTCCTCCTTTGTATGGGCGTGACCTCATCAAGCGGCACGTCGAAGACCTGTGACGCCGTAATCTTATGTATGTCGCTGTCCTGTCTGTATGCCTCTATGAGCTTTTCGTCTCCGGACATATGAGCGAGCACTCTCAGCTCTATCTGAGAATAGTCAGCGTCGATGAATATATAACCGTCTTTCGGCACAAACACCCGTCTTATATTCCTCCCAAGCTCCATCCTGACCGGAATGTTCTGCATATTTGGATCGGTCGAGGAAAGCCTTCCCGTCGCGGTTACGGTCTGTTGGAAATGAGAATGTATCCTGCCGTCCTCCTTTACATATCCGCCGAGCGCTTCAGCATAGGTCGATCTCAGCTTGAAATACTGTCTGTATTTTAATATGTCGGCAACTATGGGCGCCGTCGGCACGAGCTTTTCCAAGACATCTGCCGCGGTGGAATATCCGCTTTTCGTCTTCTTTCCGCCGCTAAGCTTCAGTTTTTCAAAAAGTATATAGCCGAGCTGCTTCGGGGACTGGATATTGAACTCCTCCCCGGCCTGCTCGTATATCTTCTTCTCAAGCTTATCTATATTATCTTGAAGCTCGCTTGAAAACGCGGCCAACTCATCGGCGTTCATTTTTATGCCTGCTGTTTCCATATCCGAAAGGGTATAGATAAGCGGCGTCTCAATCTCGTAAAACAGCTTAGACATTCCCTGCTCTTTAAGTTTTTCATCCAGAGCTTTCGCGGATATATAAGCGGAGTACGCCTTCAAGAGGGCTATTTTCTCCCTTTGTTCGTCTGTTATAACTGTCTTTTTCGTTATTTTAGCGTTTACGATCTCCTCTGCCGAGCTCAAGCTCGCTCCGCCGTACTGAGCGGCGATGTATTCATAAGTGTATTCTGATCTGAGTGGGTCTATAAGATAGGCCGCGACTACACAGTCAAATAACTTGGAGCTTGTTTCAGCGCGAAGTATGTTCTGCTGCTCTTTAAAATCCATAGTATATATATTCAAAGAGCTTTTAAGTACTTCTTTGGCTAATGACCTTAACTTCTCCTCCCCTATTTCCCCTTCGGCACTTATATAGACACATTCATCGCATAAGGCAAGCGCAAGCCCCTTTGCCCTTTCTCCCTCGATATCAAGATAAAATCCGACGCTGTCTGCACTTGAGGCCTTCTTGACCGCCTCGAAAGCAGCCTTAAGTCCACTAAGTCGCAAGGTCTTTGACATCTTCTGCTCGCTCCTTGCCGACTCGTCGAAACGTGTAAGGAAATTTTTAAAGCCCAGCTCCTTAAATATACCATAAGCCTCTTTCGTATATAGCTCCCTAAGCCTTAAATCCTCGATCGAAAACTCTAATTTTACATCGGTCTTGATGGTTGCAAGACGTTTTGATAAAAGTCCCGATTCATAGCTTTCCTCAAATGCCGTCCTTGCCTTTTTTTTTTTTTTTTCTTCCCTGTGCTCATGAGCGTTTTCGAGTGTTCCGTATTTTATTATAAGCTCGGACGCCGTCTTTTGCCCGACCCCGGGCAAACCCGGAATATTGTCGGACGAGTCACCCATCATGGCTTTAAAATCGACTATGTGCTCGGGCGAAAAACCGAACACTTCCTCCACCCTTTTAGGCGTAAAAACTTCAACGACCGTCGTTCCCTTGCTCGTTTTCGGCAGCATGAGCGTGACGCTCTCGTTTACTAACTGCAACAGGTCCTTATCCCCCGAAAGAATAGTCGCCCCGGCTTTGTACTCCTTTGCCATCTTGCAGGCTGAACCTATCATGTCGTCGGCTTCAAAGCCCTCTTTCTGCAGCAAACATATATTCATAGCCTTAAGGACGTCCTTTATGACCGGAACCTGTTCTCGCAGCTCCTCCGGCATCTGCTTCCTTGTCCCCTTATAAGCCTCGTACATTTCATGCCTAAAGGTGGGAGCGGACAGATCAAAAGCCACCGCTATATAACGCGGCGCTATATCTTCGATCGCCTTGAATAAGATATTTAAGAAACCGTAGACGGCGTTCGTGTGCAGGCCCTTTGCGTTAGTAAGGAGCGGCAGGCCGTAAAACGCCCTGTTCAGTATGCTGTGCCCGTCTATTAGAAGTATCGTGTCCTTCATGCTTCGCGTCCTTTCAATAAAACGTCTAAAAAAATCGAAGGCTCGCTCTGTTTTTCAAAGCGATTTTTGACATAGTAGATAAAAAGCCGCTCTTTCGCCCTCGTCATGCCGACGTAAAAAAGTCTTCTTTCTTCCTCAATCTCGGCCTTTAAAACGGCTTTTCGGTAAGGAATATTTCCGCTGTTCACATCTACGATAAATACTATACCATATTCCTTGCCCTTACTGCCATGCAGAGTTGATATGACCACGGAATTTTTTCCTTCGCCTTTTTCTTTTCTTGAACTTGTACGCATCATGTATTCTTCTATATGTTTTTTCCAATCCGCAAGGCGCAAAAAACTCCTGCTGCTTTCTACGATTTCATCGGCTATATGAAAGAGCTCATCGGCAACTATTCCGTTCTCCGCACAATATTCCCGTATATAATCATCGTAAGCTATCACCTTTCTTATATAGCTCAGCGCTCCGTAAAGAGGCATATCTTTGAGAACGCTAAGCTCATTTTCCAGCTGCTCTATACGCTCCCACATCCATCTCCTGTCCTCATAATACATATACATATTCTCAAAAACAGAGCCCTTACCGTATAAGGCATTTTTTGTAATGTATCTATTCGGTTTATTTATTACCCGAATGAAATCCCTCCTGTCTTCACTTCCCTGCGCAATGCCTAGATAGGCCAGAAGATCTTTTGCGATAAAATGCTCGAAGACACAGGGGATACTCTGTGTCGCGGCAAAAGGAATCTCTTCGGAGATGAATTTTTCTATAATGCTCCTCGAACCCGCATTCGTCCTCGTAAGCACCGCGATATCACCATATGAAAATCCCTCCGAGAGAGCTTTTTTTATCTGGCCCGACAAGGCCTCCGCTTCCTCCCATACGTTTTCAAAGGAACAAACGGATACAAGCCCTCCTCGCTCTTTTTGGGTATAGTGCTCTTTTTTGAATCGTCCCTTGTTGACTCTTATTACTTTTTGCGCCGCTTCGCTTATATCAGGAGCACACCTGTAATTACAGCTGAGATTCACAACCGCGCAGTTTTTATATTTTTTCGGAAATCCAAGCATGTACGAAGGATCGGAACCTCTAAACCTGTATATGGCCTGGTCGTCATCTCCGACCGCAAAAAGATTGTATAAAGGGTTCGCAAGCATGTCGACTATGCCGTACTGAATCGGATTTATATCCTGAAACTCGTCGACAAGTATATACTTAAATCGCGAGCTCCATTTTTTCAGTGTTTCAGGCTCGTTTTTAAAAAGAGCATAAAGCCCGCTGTTTATATCATCAAAATCAAGCCTGCGGTTTTCCGCAAGAAAGCGAGTATATTCCTTATATATTTCTTGAAATTCATCGTAGGGGAAGGTATTGGAATAGAAATTTTCAACAGATATGCCGTTTCCCTTGACAAGGCTTATCTCTCTCGATAAGCTCAGCACGGTCTCAAACTCATAAAGCCTATCGCCGTATAGGAGCTTTAATATCTCTTTAAGAAAGCCAATCTTTGCGTCTTCAGCTAATATACAGCCGGAATCAAGATGGCGTTCCTGCCTTAGGATATTGAAAAATATGCTATGAAAGGTCCCGAAGACGACTCCCGCGCCCTCTTCACCTACCAAAGATTCAAAACGACGCTTCATCTCAAGAGCCGCGGCCTTTGTAAAGGTGACAGAGAGGATATCTCGCGGTGAAACGCCTCCCATTACAAGGGCAGCTATCCGCCCGGTAATGACCGCCGTTTTCCCGCAGCCCGGCCCCGCAAGTACGAGCATCGGTCCTTCCCTGTGCGAGATCGCTCGCAGCTGCTGTTCATTATATTTGATCATCTATGCTTTACATCTAAAATGAAAAAAGGTGCAGTCACGCTTCCACACCTTTCTCCCTAAGGTAATTTATTATATCTCCTACGGTGTTCAATTCGCTCAGCTCCTCAGCGGGAATCTCAATTGAATATTCCTCCTCAAGCCCCATCGTCATCTCAAAAAGGTCGAGCGAATCTATATTCAGGTCGTCTTTAAAATCCGTATCTTCGTCTATGGTACTCTCATCGTATCCGAACTGCTCGGATAGCATTTTCCTGATCTTCTCAAGCATAGCAAAACTCTTTCATCACTTTTATTAAAACCGCATGCTTTGGTTTTAAAAAAGTCTACTTCCTGCTATATGATTTGTCAATAATAACTTTTTTGCCCTTCCTTTTTCGTTTTACCATACTCCTGTAAGAGGCATCGGAAGCCTCTGCTTTTTCTTTCGGTGCGATCCGAAGCTCTATATGTCCCGAAACACTCAACGCCATCCCTACTTCCACCATTAAAAATAATACGGAAGTACCACCGTAACTGACAAAAGGCAAGGTTACGCCTGTCGTCGGAATGACGTTTAAAACAACACATATATTCAATATGACTTGAAGCGCAATGTGTATAAAAACCCCGCTCGCGATCAGACAGCCCTGAAGATCGGGGGCATTCTGTGCCGTCCAGAGCAAGCGATACAAAAGATATCCAAACAGAATAAGCAATATTATCGCTCCAAATAATCCCAGTTCTTCACATATTATCGCAAAGATCATATCGTTTTGAGCTTCGGGTATAGTACTTATCTTTTGAGTACTGTTTCCGAGTCCCTTGCCAAAAAAGCCTCCGCTTCCTATCGCATACAGCCCCTGAAGCACCTGATATCCGCCGTATTCGGAATATTCCTCGGGATTGAGCCAAGCCAGCACACGGCGTATCCTGAATCCGTTACCCATGTTGGCATAATTTGCAATGATATATATACCAATCAACATGAGGATTGTCATAACAACTGCAAATAATATGAACGGCTTCGTTTTCGGATGTGCTACGAAAACTAAAACAAACGAAAGTGCCATTATTATAACGGCAGTACTCAGGTTTTCCGTAAAATAATAGGCGCAAAACGCAGGGATAAAGCCATATAGGAGTATATGCAGGACTCCCTTGAGTTTATAGAAAGCTCTTCCCATTTTTATTATTTGCATCGTTAAAAAAAGAATAACCGCTATTTTTGCAATCTCGGAGGGTTGGAACTGTACACCTTGTATATTCAGCCATCTACGCGCCCCGTTATATTCAATACCTAAAGACGTATATTTGACCATTGCCATAAGTAAGATAGAGGTAATATAAAGAAGTGTGGATAGCTTTAAAAAAAAATGATAGTCCATTTTGGAGATTAAGAGCGCAAGAACGATAGACGCGGCGGAAATCACTCCCTGACGGATCAGATAATGCATATCATCTCCAAAAGTACTCGCCGCATCATAGGCACTGGCGCTATAAAGCATTACAAGACCAAAGCATACGAGTATTATAACTACAGAAAGCATATTGTAGTCGTAAAATCCTCTTATTACCTTACCTTCCGTTTTTTCCTTTACACTCAGCGGCATCTTAAACCCTTTTTTATCCCCAAACGACGACCTTTGTTCCGACAGACACGAGATTGAATATCTGCTCAGCAGCCGCATAGGGTGTATTTATACAGCCATGAGAGCCATCAGTCAGATATATATCCCCTCCGAATGCCGCACGAGAAGTCATGTCGTGTATACCGATTGCCTTACTGCGATTAAAAGGCATCCAGTAGTCCACCGGCGTTTCGTACTCAAGTGTCCCGTCGGGATAATAGCCATGGAGAACATAATTTTTGCTTTTTGAATATATATGCCACACGCCGTTGCTGGGCGTTGTCGTGCCATTCGCAACACTGCCTGTAACAACGCTCGTATCAACCGCTACCTCTCCGTTCACATACAGTATCATGCGCTGCTCGGGAATGATTATCTCTATATATGTCGATTCGGACAGGACACTGCCATCGTCCACACTCGTAACAACCGGACTGAGCGTCGTGCTGTTTTTTGAACTTACAGCCGCGTAAACGGCTTCGGCCGTCGCATCAAGGTCAAGTTTCCAACCGTAATCGACCCCGTTTTTCAAACGTACAACGCTGCCCGAATAGGTTACAAAAAGATATGAATCGTTTATAAGGTCATTTTCGGTCGCCCAAGACATTACCCATTCATAGACCTTATCGTATGAAATAATGGGAGTTCCGTCCTCGTCTTCGACTATCATCTCCTTAAGAGCGCTTTGGTCAAGGGTAGAGGAGGTGACCTGACTCGTGCTTTTTGATAAGTCACCCGCAACGACAAGGGTCACACTCACATTCGTTATCTCATCTATGTATTTCTCTAACTCTATTGCTTTGTTCTTCTCATTTACATCAGAGATGAGGCTCTCATCATTCGAATACACCGAAGGGCTTAAATAGCAACCGCTATCCTCAAGTGAAAGAGAAGTTTCCCCGGCCTGTATTGCCGCCTCAATGATCGAAAGAGCTAAATCGACATCCATCTGGGAGCCTTCGGTCTCCGGCTCTATGTACCAGTAACCGTCCTCTCCCTGAAATTCATATGCATCTGTAGGAGCAACCGCGTCCGTTACACATTCGAGTGACTCAAACCACGTACGCAAGCTATCAGAATCATAGGTATAATCTGTAGAAACCTCAGCATTTGCCGGTTCATTTATGTTAACTATCCAAAAAATCGCCTTCTGATCACGCATGAGCTGCTCTATTGATCCATCATTGCTATAGGTCATCTCTATCTGCTCCGCAGTAAGCTCATAGCTGCGCCCCTCGCGGTCCGTTATAATCAGAGTATACTCATCTATGACTTCTTGTACCGTAGCCTCAACTTCTTCTACCGTCATATCCGTACAATCAACACCGTTGATCGTCGTTCCGGGATAAAAGTGCTCGCTGTAATATGTATATCTCTGATAATATAAAAGACCGACAATACAGACAGCCACTATGACCGCAATAATAATTGAAATAAATATTATACGCTTTTTATTTGTTGTCATACCGGTTCTGATTTTTTATATTCGATCAAATATAGTTGCTCCTAACTATAGAAAAAAGGCTCTTTTTCAGAGCCTTTAAAATCAATCATCTACATAAGGCATAATTGCCAAATGCCTTGCAACCTTAATCGCAAGCGTCACTGCTCTTTGGTGCTTAGCGCAGTTGCCCGTGACTCTCCTTGGAAGGATCTTGCCTCTTTCTGATACAAATCTCTTAAGTTTTACGACATCCTTGTAATCTATCCCGCTATCCTTTCCACAGAAAATACAAACCTTTTTTCTTCTGCGCGGTATTCTCTTTTTCGGGCTGTATGTTCTTTCCTGATTCTCTGCCATTATCTTACCCTCCTAATCACTCTTGCGTCTGCGCTTCGGCTTCGGAATCACTGTCTTCCGCGTCTACTACAGCTTCCTCGCTCGCCTCGTCAGCTTCTTCCTTGCTCACTTCCGCGCTTTCCTCACTTGCTCCGGCGCCTTCTTTCTCGGTTTCTTCGCTCTGAGCCGCTTCTTCCTCTACCTCAGGCTGTTCGAAAACAAAATTGTCGTCCTTGCGTATGATCAAATAACGCAAAAGGTTATCCATTATACGAACGTCCCTCTCGATAGCGGCAGGCGCCGACGGATCTGATTCAAAGTGGATAAAATAATAGTAGCCTTCGCGCTCATAACGGATTTCGTAGGCAAGCCTTTTCTTTCCCCACTCCTCTACGCCGGAAATAACTCCGCCCGCACGGGTGATGTAGCCCTTCGCCTTCTCTACGATCTCCGCTCTCGCGCTGTCCTCGATCTTGGCAGTTACTATTAATGCCAATTCATATTTGTTCATTCTGTCTCCTCCTTACGGTCTTTCGGCTTTCCGCCTAACGGAAAACAAGGATTAAATTCTCACGTTTCTGTATCTTATCATAGCGTAATAGCCTTGTAAAGATTTATTTTTTCCCATTTTACCTTATCTGGGTATATGTTTTTTCATGTTCTACGCTTAGAATAATTCCCATAATATGTTAAGGAGCAAAAAAATGAAGAAGGATATTACTCGTGCGATCATCGATGCTACAATAGACAGAGGGCTTCGGGAAATTTCCGAAGACCCGCGCAGAAGCATCCGCAAATTCGCGGATCTCGGACGTCAATTTAACAAAGCCCGCTTCACAAAGAATCTATACGACATCTTTCAGGATCTTCTTAGAAACGATGATAGTCCCTATTATACTGCTATCGAACACCTGCTCCAATTCACCGATAGAAAAAAGTTAAAAGACTGCGGGATAAATATCGGCTATAACAGCTTCACGAAGGGCGGAAAAATCATCCGAAAGTTCTACGAAGAAAAAAATATCTATGCTCCTTGGAATCTTATAATCAGGCTCGACCCAAGCATAAAAAACAGCACAACTCCAAGTGATCTCATTCCATTTATCGCACAGGCCCGAAAATTTGGTGTGTATTCATATGTTATACGACTCGAAAACGGATTAGAGTATTTTGAGGACATCATCCAACTTTTTTTGGTATATGACGACTGCGCCTTCTTCTTTATCCTTCCCGACGAGGAAATCCCGAGCGAGCATCTTTCTCTTATATCCGAATGCTCGAATGCAATCTACTTCCTTCCCGCCTTCGACGACAGCTGCGGAACGAATTCGCATCTGCTCAAGAAAGCCAAGGCATGGATCGGGCTTTACGCCATGTACGGCGGCACCGCTCCGGAGCAAATAATATCCGAAGATTCCATCTGGGACTATATCCCGCAGGAAAGTTCCTTCTTGCTTTTAATCGCAAATGACAACGTCTCAAGGCCTGTTATTGACAAAATGTCCGCCATTGTCAAGCAAATGCGCTTTACACCGGTCGCGCCGCTTTTTATCTTCGATCTATATGGCGATTCCATGCAAATACAGCATCTGATATCGGGCCAGGAGTATTTTTACGAGATTTTATCCGACGGAAGCTTGAACACGAACCTCGGCACCATAAGCACAAAGGAGCCTCTGCCGGATCTTGAAAAACTTTTCACTCGCATGTATGGCTAAAAATCTTCATTTGCAAGCCTGATTATGAAATTTTTTATCGAGCCCAAAAACTGCTTCGGAGGTGTCTTACATCCTCCGTCAAGCCAGTATTTGACAGCGAGTATATAACTCTCGCAGAAAAGTTTAGCTATTATATCATGCGCCTCCACATCGCTCCATATCTTCTCAAATAGGAAATCGACCAAGGGGAGCATAGATTCTATGAGATATTCTCTTAGTGAATTTTGTCCCTCCGTCTTAAAAGCAGCTCTGTAAAAACTCTGTTCTTTATAGAATATCTCGCAAACGGCTTCCAGAAGCTCCCAACCGTTTTCACAAGGGTGCGCTCCAACCATGTTGATGAAATCCGCATAGAAGATCCAATTCATTAGATCGTATTTATCTTTAAAATGATAGTAAAAGCTTTTTCTGTTAATTCCGCATCCGTCGCATATATCCGAAATGCTTATCTTTAAAAAGCTCTTTTCGCTCATCAGATTTTTCATCGAATGTGCGAGCGCATTTTTAGTGCCATTAACCTCGCTCATATCATGCTCCCTGCTCTATCTGCTTTCAAGCGTAAACTTGAAGGCAACACCGTTTTCATAGTTTTCTGCCCAGCATTTCTGCCCGTGACGCTCCATTATAGCCTTTACTATTGAAAGGCCTATACCGCTCCCGCCATATTGTCTTGTCCTCGCCTTATCCACTTTATAAAATTTTTCCCAAATACTGTCTATCTCGTCCTCGGGGATAGGCTCTCCCGTATTGAAGACACTGATCGTAGTAATCCCATTACTTTCATAATAAGTCAAATGTATCTTCATGTCTTTTGAAACGTGATTGAGTGCATTTGTAAAATAATTCGTAAACACTTCTTCTATCATCAACTCGTCTCCCCAGACATAGACAGGTTTATCGAAGTCATTTATGATCTCCATGCCTTTTTTTTCTGTCATGAGAGAAGAAGAGTTTACGATCCCGCCTATCATCTCAGATATATTGAACCTCAACATTTCTATTTTACAATAGGCGCCGTTCTCAATTTCATCCAGTGAAAGGAGCTGTCTCACAAGCCGATTCATTCTCTGCGCCTCGTCGATTATGACCTCGCAGTAAAAATCCCTGTTATCGGCATCCTGAGACATTGCTCTAAGTCCCTCGGCGTATCCCTGTATAAGTGCAATCGGCGTCTTTAGATCATGTGAGACATTCGAAAGGAATTCTCGACGTTTCTCATCTAACTCCTCTTTTTCCTTGATATCTCTTTCAAGCCGTATATTAGCACTCTTAAGCTCACTTATGGCCCTCTCCAGATTGTGAGACATCGCGTTGAAATTTGCCCCAAGCTGTCCGATTTCGTCCTCTCCTCCGCTTGTATATTCCGCGTCGAAATCAAGCTCCGCCATCCGCTTTGAAAGGACATTCAGCTCCTCGAGAGGGGCGGTCAGCTTTCGTGTCATCATCAATATGACAACTGTGCTGGCGGCAAGGATTATACAGCCTACCATAATGTAAAAGCGAAGAGAAAGACTGGCAGCTTCCCTAATATTATACATAGGATATCTGACCACATAATAATAGCCATTGTCAAGCTGACCGAACAGTTGAAGATAATCGATTTCATCGGTAAAATAGAGCACCTGATAATCATCCGCCTCGAATATTACCTCCGAGTTATCCTGTTCTATGTTCATAATGCTTCCGAAAAGCTGATTAACCATATCTTCGCCGTCACGTGAATTCGTCCCTAAAAATCTGAGCGTCCCGTCGGCAAGAGCAAAAATAAGACTATTTTGCGCACAGAAATTAGAAAATTCCTGCAAACTGAGCTCATCAGAACTTGTCAATATATTTATATACTCAAAGCTGTCTACGAGTATATCCTGTTTGTTAGCAATATAGTAACGTTCCACGAAGGCATAAGAAAAAGCCCCTATTGCTAATAGGGTTAAAACCATTAAGGCTATAAATGAAACCGCAACACGTTTCCTAAAAGATTTTTTCATACGGTCTATGCCTCAAATTTATATCCCATTCCCCATATAGTCTTAATATATTCGCCCTTTTTACCCATTTTTGATCTAAGCTTTTTGACATGGGTGTCTATTGTCCTTGCATCGCCGTAATAGTCGTAATTCCATACATTGTTTAGAATATTTTCCCGTGAAAGAGCTATCCCCTTATGTTCAATAAAATATGAGAGCAGCTCAAACTCCTTAAAGCTGAGTTCTACCTCCTTGCCGTCTATCGTCACGGTGCGCGCCGTCTTGTCGACTTCTATACCGTCGATTGAAAGGACCGTATTCTCATCGGGAGCAGTTCGCCTGAGTATTGCCTCTACCCTTGCAACTAATATGCGCGGGCTAAACGGCTTTGAGATATACTCATCCACACCTATCTCAAATCCGGTCAGCTCGTCCTTTTCTGTATCCTTTGCCGTCAACATTATAATAGGGATCTTGGAATTGCGTCTAATATCCTTTGCCGTCTGCCAGCCGTTAAGTTTGGGCATCATAACATCGAGTATGATAAGATCTATGTTTTTCTCGGAATAAAATACCTCTAAAGCCTCTTCTCCGTCGGCAGCTTCCAAAACCTTAAAATTGTTCATAGAGAGAAAATCCCTGACGAGTTTTCTCATCCTGCTCTCGTCATCCACAACTAAAATGGTCTTTTGCTCCATAGCAACACTCCTTAATCCGCTTTTTTTTGATTTTAAGTTCTTTATGTGTCTAAATAATGAAACGGATTACTTTTAGGCAAAACATTTTTCAATAATAGAACAGGCAGCACCAAGCTGCCCGAACAAAAGAAAAGGAAAATAATATGCCGATATATTTGAGGATTGGGAAAAAACTATAACTTCAGAGCTATGAATACAAATCAAAATCCTTCTCGTAAAGCACTAAAGTCGTATCTTTGTTTGCCCCCTTTCGACCGCGCCTTCCTCTGCGCTTTGCTCTCGATATGGCAAAGTCAAGTATCTCCTTTACCTCCGATATAGTCATCGGATGGTCCTCGCTCTGTCCGCTGCTTATCATGCTGTAAAGCGCCAAAACTCCCAATTCATCCATCTTACATTTATTCTCTGTACAATATATCCTTGCAAAAGCTACGAGCTCATCGTTCGTAAATACCGGTATCGATATGGACGCCGAAAATTTTTCGGCAAAATCAGGATATTTGTTTAAAAAGGCGCGCATAGCCGTCTTGTCATCTTCAATTATAAGGACCATACAATCCGTTCGAAATTCCATCGCTTTGTTGAGCTTTGAAATTGTCGTGGGCGTCATATCCCCGGCGTTTTCTATGACTAAAAAACCGCCGGACATCTTAGCAACTACCTGCACCGGATCGAGTATGTTCATCCGCTCTCCACTCGTCCTTGCCATTTTTGCGACTTCAAGTCCCATGTCACGGCACATAGCTACTATAAGCCCGTCGCTCAATCTGGATTTGCCCGTTCCGGCCGACCCCATTATCACGATATTTCCATGCTTTGAGGTATGCTCTCCCGCATATTTATATACGCTGCTGAGAGCCTCTAAAATCTGTATATCCATACCCGGAACACGGGCGAAATACGTGAAGATGCGACGCTGTATATCGCTCATTTTTGTCGGAGCCGTGTTGTTTAGTATGCGTATGCGCCTCTCTTCCGGAGTCTCATTCTTTATGATCTCCTCAATTGGCATAGGAATAGTGTTCTGACCGACCTTATCAAGGGGGATAGTATGAGTCAGTCTTTCGGCATCGCTTGGCTCAATATCGGGAATTTCCCGGTCGTCCATATATGGTGTTTCGGACTTTGTTTCGGTATTATCTTCCGCCAAAGGAATTTCCGCTTTGTCTATAGAACTCTCCTGTTGTTCTACAGCCTTTTCTGCCTCTTCGCTTTTCTCGACAGATGTTTCTGAAACTTCTTTGTCTTTGATATTTACATACTGTTCCGCCTCTTCGTTTATCTGTGCATCTGTTTTCTCAGACTCTTCCGACTCTTTTTCTTCATTATTCTCGGAGTCCTCAAGCGGTATTTCTCTTTCGTTTAAAGTCGAATGTTCTTCAGGAGACTCTCCCTCCTTAGGGATTGACTCTATCGTATCCTGTACCTCTTCGGAATCCTTCTCCTGTGTGCTCAAAGACTCCTCTAAGGGAAGCTCACTATCGATAGATGCAGA
>CAYXUB010000014.1:0-19697 GCA_964468385.1 uncultured Lachnospiraceae bacterium | reverse complement strand
GGAAAAGAAGATGATAAATTATCCGCTCACTATAGGCGGGGTTGATTATAAGGTTACCTGTCTTTCGGTCGGGAATCCGCACTGTGTCGTTTTTGCCGATTCCGTAAACAGTCTGAAGCTGGAGGAGATAGGTCCGAAATTTGAACACGCCCCAATCTTCCCCGAAAGGATTAATGCCGAATTTGTGCGGGTCGTAAATCCAACGACGCTGCGTATGCGCGTATGGGAAAGAGGAAACGGAGAGACGCTCGCCTGCGGCACGGGAGCCTGCGCGGCAGTCGCCGCCGCAGTGGCGAACGGCTACTGTGAGAAGAACACGGACATAAGGGTCAAGCTGCTCGGAGGAGACCTCATAGTCAACTACAGTGACGAGAGGATAATATTAAGCGGAGGAGCGGTTACGGTGTTTACCGGAAAGTTTGAGTACTGATTTTTATGATGCCAAGGTCAAAAGGCCTAAGCCATGGGATTGAGGCTGAAGTAAAAACGGTGGTTCCTTTTTCGCTTGAATTGCGTTATACTACATATGCAAAAAATAAGGAAGATCATTTTGACGGATACGGAAAGGAGCACGATATGAAAGGGCGAATGGATACCCAGCTGGGCGAAGTTATCATAGATCCCGATGTGATCGCGACATATGCCGGAAGCGTCGCCGTCGAGTGTTTCGGTATTGTAGGTATGGCTGCCGTAAATGTCAGGGACGGACTCGTCAAGCTGCTACGGAGCAACCACATCAAGCACGGAATAAATGTAAAAATAGAAAATAATAAGATCTCTCTTGACTTCCATGTTCTGATAGTTTATGGAGTGAACATAAAGACGATCGCCGCAAACCTCATAGACAGCGTGAGATATAAGGTGGAGGAGTTCACCGGTATGGAGCTTGACAGCGTGCGCATTATAGTAGAAGGTGTGCGTGTCATAGATTGATGGGTTTGCTACGGGAGGAAAGTCTTATGTCTGTCGATTATATTGATGCCGGTATGCTGAAAAAGATGTTCGTTTCCGGCGCGTATAATTTAGAAAAAAACAAGGAGCTGATAAACGAGCTAAATGTATTCCCTGTGCCTGACGGGGACACGGGAACGAATATGTCGCTTACGATCTTCTCTGCTGTAGACGAGCTGAACGCGGCCGGAAGCGATGATTTAGAGTCTATCGCAAAAGCTATATCGCACGGATCGCTACGTGGTGCAAGGGGCAATTCGGGAGTTATCCTTTCCCAGCTTTTGCGGGGATTTACGAAAGAGATAAGCAGCTGTGAGAAGGTCGACAGCGTGACGCTTGCCCGTGCCTGCGAACGGGCCGTGGAGACGGCGTATAAAGCAGTTATGAAGCCCCAAGAAGGTACGATATTGACCGTGGCGCGTGGCATAGCGAGAAAAGCAGCACAAGCTGCGAAAGAAAATGCCCACATCAGGACGCTTATAGAAGAAGCTCTTGAGGAAGGAAAAGCTGTTCTTCGGTCTACGCCGGAGCTGTTGCCCGTGCTTAAAGAGGCAGGAGTTGTGGATTCGGGCGGACAGGGGCTTGTTATCATAATTGAGGGGGCCTATAAAGCCTTTATCGGTGAGGAGATAGAAAGGCCTAAAAGCGAGGAGAGGAGCAAAACGAAGCAGCGAGAGCCTTCCGTTTCCGTAAGGCGTCCCGAGGGTGAGATAAAATTCGGATACTGCACCGAATTTATAGTGAACATAGAAAAAGCGCTCACGGCTTCCGAGGCGGAGGAAATGAAAGCCTTTCTCGATTCTATAGGCGATTCGGTCGTATTTGTTCCGGATGATGATCTGATAAAGGTCCATGTGCATACGAATGAACCGGGAACTGTCATTCAAAAAGCGCTTACATACGGTGAGCTTAGGTCTATTAAAATAGATAATATGCGTGAAGAACACCGTGAAATGCTCAAATTGAATCCGGATTCCCAAGACAAGACCGAGAGTGGGACCGAAAAGAAGAAATACGGTTTTATAGGCGTCTGTGCCGGTGATGGATTTAAAGCTATATACGAGGATATGGGAACGGACGTCGTAATAAATGGCGGACAGACGATGAATCCTTCCACAGATGATTTTTTAGGTGCAATTAAAAAGATAAATGCGGAAAATATATTTATTTTTCCAAATAACAAAAACATAATAATGGCAGCTAATCAAGCGCGCGACTTAACGAAGGATAAGAATGTTTTCGTGATACCGACTAAAACGGTCACACAGGGGATAACGGCGCTTTTGAGCTACGCTGAGGAAGCTGAAGCTGAGGCCAATGCGGATTTTATGACGGATGCGATGAAAACGGTTCGCAGTTCCCAGGTGACATATTCCATAAGGGACACGCATGTGGACGGCTTTGATATAAAGGCCGGGGACATAATGGCTGTCGGTGACGCAGGTCTGCTTTCGGTAGGAACAAGCATAAACGAGGTCGCTTTCGAGAGCGTAGAACGGCTTGCGGACGAGGATACTGAGCTTATCAGCGTATATTATGGAGAGGATTATGATGTGCAGGACGCGGAAAAACTCTCCGAGGAACTTCAGGAGCGTTACCCGGAATGCGAGGTCGCGCTTATAGAAGGAAGACAACCCGTTTACTACTGCATAATATCTGTTGAATAAAAGGAATAAGATGGAAGCGTCAAACCTGCTTGCGGGATTGGGACCTAGCAGCTTAAAAGGTATTGGCGATAAAACTGAAAAGCTGCTCGGGAAATTGGGAATCTACGATCTCGGACAGCTTATTCACTATTATCCCAGGGCATATGACCTTTATACAGACTGTGTTTCGCTCGGCGATGTTTGCACCGGTGTAAAGCAGTCTGTTTTAGTGCGCGTAGAAAGACCTCTCCTCGTAAAGCGGGGGGCAAAGACAGCGGTGAGCGTCCTAAATATATCTGAGAAAGGAACAGAGTTTGAGGCGGTATGGTTCAATATGCCCTATCTGCGTTCGAGCCTGAAAGCCGGAAGCGAGGCGGTACTTAGGGGCATAGTCGTCCAAAAAGGGAAAAAGTTCTGCATGGAGCATCCTGAAATCTATACACGCGAGGCATATGAGGCGATAAAAGGGACGATACAGCCTGTATACGCCCTGACAGCCGGACTTAAAAACAAGGTGCTCGCAAAGGCGGTAAAACAGGTGTTTGACAGATATTCCTTCCTTGACTATCTGCCGGAGGAGCTCTTAGACAGATACGGGCTTGTAGAACGGGAAAGGGCGCTTTACGGCATGCATTTTCCAAAGGATAACAATGAGCTTCGGGAATGCCGAAGGCGCGTAGTTTTCGATGAATTTCTGCTCTTTCTTTTAAAGCTTTCGGCACTCAGGCAAGGAGAAAGGCGCGAAGAAAATAAATATATGCTAAGGGATTTTTCGGCGGCAGAAAGGGGCATAGCCGGTATAGGCTTCGAGCTGACCGCCGCACAGAGGCGGTCTTGGGAGGAGATAAAGTCAGACCTTTCTTCGGCTCATACAATGAATAGGCTTTTGCAGGGCGACGTCGGGAGCGGAAAGACGATAATCGCCTTTGCCGCGATAATGGCGATGGCGTCGAATGGCTGTCAGAGCGCTTTTATGGCTCCGACAGAGGTGCTGGCGGAGCAGCATTTTGAAAAGCTGAGAGCATTTTTTGAGTCGAACGGCATATCCGGCAAAAGGGTGGTGCTTCTTACAGGCTCTTTAAGTGCGAAGGATAAGCGCGCCGCATATGAAATGATAGGAAATGGGGAAGCCCTTGCCGTTGTCGGTACTCACGCGCTTATACAGGAAAAGCTGGATTTTAAAAGCCTTGCCCTGGTAATCACCGACGAGCAGCATCGCTTCGGCGTGAAGCAGCGAAAGGAAATGAGCGAAAAGGGCGACGCGCCGCACGTGCTCGTTATGAGCGCTACGCCGATACCGAGGACGCTTGCACTCATATTATACGGAGACATGGACATTTCGCTTATCGACGAGATGCCTAAAAAAAGGCTGAGGATAAAAAGCTGTGTCATAGAAGGGAAGCTGCGAAAGAGCGCTTATTCCTTTATAAAAAAAGAGATAGACAAAGGACGACAGGCATATGTGATATGTCCGATGATAGAGCCGAATGAGGACTTAGGCTGTGAAAACGTCGTCGAATATACTAAAAAGTTGAAAAAGATCTTTCCGAAGGATATGCGCATAGAAATGCTGCACGGCCGTATGGACACGGAAGAAAAGCTTAAAATAATGCGCGAATACGCCGATGGAAATATAGATATATTGGTAAGCACTACGGTAATAGAGGTCGGAATAGACGTCGCGAATGCCAGCGTGATGCTCATAGAAAATGCCGAACGCTTCGGCTTGGCGCAGCTCCATCAGCTCAGGGGTCGGATAGGACGCGGCGAATATCAGTCGTATTGTATTTTCGTCAACGGAGGTCAAACAAAGGAGGCGGCCGAAAGGCTTGAGGTTGTAAGCGGCTCTACCGACGGCTTTTACATTGCGCGTGAGGACTTAAAGCTTCGCGGCCAGGGCGATCTGTTCGGCCTTAGACAGAGCGGAGTGTTTGGCTTTGATCTTGCGGATCCGGTAATAGATGAAAATACGCTTAAAGCTGCTTCAGAGGCGGCAAAGGAAATAGCGGCCGAGGACAGGGAGCTGTCTTCGGAAAAATACAGACTTCTTGCGGCCGCCCTCGACCAGATAGATACGGGGACGGAGGGAGTGCTCTAAGAGGGCTGACTGTTTAGCATTGTTGAAGGTGTTAAAATCCGTATAAAAAAACAAGTAAATATTCTTGCATTTAATTTGCGAAATTAAGGTTTGCAGTAAAATTGTAAAATTTTACAAAAAAAATAAATTATAATTGCTATTAATTATTAAATATGCTATAGTACCAAACGGGGGCTGATAGTTGTTTTTGATGCGAACGGAGGTTGACATGAATATTGGTTTTATAGCCCACAACAGTAAAAAAAGCCTGATGGAAGACTTTTGTATTGCATATAAGGGAATTCTCGGTAAGCATGAGATATATGCGACGGGTACAACGGGAAGGCATATAGAGGATGTTACTTTACTGCGAGTGCATAAATTTCTTGCGGGAAGTGTAGGCGGAGACAAGCAGTTCATAGAAATGATTGAAAGAGACGGACTTGATTTGGTTATATTTTTTTATAACCCTTCGATGATCGATTCAAAAGAACCGGACGTATACAAGATCATACAGAGCTGCGATCAGTTCAATATTCCGCTGGCAACGAATATAGCCACTGCAGAGGCTCTCATACTCAGTCTCGCGAGAGGAGATTTAGACTGGAGAGAACAGATGCGTAAGGACGAGGTCTGACGGAGCCGCAAAGTAAAAATGAGGATTATCGCTGGAACAAGAAAGAGTCTTAACTTAAAATCGGTTCCCGGCCTGTCTACCAGACCGACGACGGATCGTATTAAGGAGACTCTTTTTAATATTATAGCGCCGTATATTCCGGGATGTGCTTTTCTGGACCTTTTTGCGGGAAGCGGTGCGATAGGAATCGAAGCGCTCAGCAGAGGGGCGCTTTACTGCTGTTTTGTGGAAAAGAGCCCTAAGGCAGTAGCGGTAATAAGAGAAAATCTGCAAAGGGCAGAGTTTACGGACAACGCTCAAATAATTAAAAAAAATGCCTTGAACATAGAAGGGCTGAGAGAATGTAAAACGGCTTTCGATATCGTGTTTATGGACCCGCCTTACGACAAGGGCTTTGAGCGTAGTGTTATTGAAAATATAGTAAAGACAAAGTATGTAAAAGATGATACAATATACATCGTTGAGGCCTCCGCCGCAACAGATTTTTTATGGCTGGCTGATGTCGGACTGGCTTGTGTTCGTGAGAAAATTTATGGAACTAATAAACATGTCTTTATAAGAAAAAAGAGCCATTGCTAGGTTTTTCTTATAAAAAACACAAGTGCCTAGAGCGCGTTGAAAAAAAGGGGAAATAATGGCTACGGCGATATACACTGGGAGCTTCGATCCGGTCACAAACGGACATCTGGACGTCATTCGAAGAGGAGCGAAGCTGTTTGAAAAATTGGTTATTGGAGTTCTTAACAATTCTGCAAAAACACCGTTGTTTTCTGTTGAAGACCGTGTTAATATAATCGGAGAAGTGACTTCAGAGCTGGATAATGTTGAAGTTCGTGCCTTTGACGGTTTGGCTGTTGATTTTGCAAGGGAGAACGGTGCAAGTATTTTTTTAAGGGGACTTCGAGCCATAACTGATTTTGAGTATGAGCTTCAGATGGCTCAGATGAATCGAATTGTGGCTCCGTCTATTGACACCTTGTTTTTAACGACATCTTTAGAGTATGCCTATCTCAGTTCTACGATAGTCAAGGAGGTTGCTTCTTACGGGGGGGACATTAGTAAATTCGTGCCCGAAGTGGTGGCGAAGAAAATCGAGGAAAAATATTCCGAAAAATAAGGGGAAAGGCTTGGGAATAGTATGAGCAGTAGCAGAATAGAACAGATAATCGAAGAAATCGAAGAATTTGTGGAAGGCTGCAGATATCAGCCTCTGTCTACCACTAAGATTGTTGTAAACAAAGAAGAGTTAGAGGAGCTTTTAAGGGAGCTGCGCTTAAAAACGCCCGAGGAGATAAAGCGTTATCAAAAGATAATCAGCAATAAGGATGCTATCCTATCAGACGCGCAGGAAAAAGCAGAAGCGATAATTACCGAGGCTCATAACAAGGCGAAGGAGCTGGTAAGCCAGACGGAGATAATGAAGCAGGCCTATCTCCAGGCGAGTGATACGGTAAATGCCGCAAATCAGGAGGCGCAAGATATACTTGACTCCGCTCAACAAGATGCAAATAATATCCGTATCAGCGCGATTTCATATACGAACGATATACTTTCTGATATTGCTTCTACGATAGGGGATTCTTTAGCGGATATTTCGGAAAAGAACAATATTCTTATCGGCACGCTTCAAAATTGTCACGACGTCATAAACCAAAACCTTAGAGAGCTTTCCCCGGCTTTAGAAGATGAACAGGAGGAGGAGCAGCAGGAGGAAGTTTTGGATTTTAATATCGATATAGACCCTGCTGTGGACGTTGAAGACGAAGAATAAAATAAAAAGAACAAAATACGGCGTCCCATTTCGGGACGCCGTTTGTATTGCCATGCAGCCTTTTAAAAGAGGTATGTTTTATCATGGAAAAGATCATCATCGATAGTAAAAACGCTGCTCAGCGGCTGGATAAATTTCTGAAAAGATATATGCCTAATGCCAAAGCCGGTTTTTTATATAAAATGCTTCGTGAGAAGAAGATAAAGCTGAATGGTAAAAAGGTTAGAGGTGATGTGCATTTGAGCGATGGAGATGAGATAACGATCTTTTTCGCAAATGAGACGCTTGAAAAATTCAAGCTCGAGAGTCAAAGTGCTAAAAAAAAGATGGTGAAAAAAAACGCACAAGACTCTTTTTGCTTTAATGAGCGGGTGATTTATGAGAACGAGGATATGCTCATATTTAATAAGCCCGCCGGTCTGCTCTCCCAAAAAGCTAAACCGGATGACGTATCCGTCTGTGAGCTGCTCATAGACTATTTATATAGGAAGGGTGAACTGAACGACGATGTTTTACGGCTCTATAAGCCTTCTGTTGTCAACCGTTTGGATCGGAATACCAGCGGCGTATTGATATGTGCAAAATCTCTTGCCGCGGCACGGCAGCTTTCTGATCTCTTTAAGGACAGAGAGCTGGAGAAAGAATATCTTGCGCTCGTATACGGAAGTATTATAAAAGGAAAACGAAAACTTCGTTCCTATCTGAAAAAGGACGAAGGGGATAATAAAGTCGTAATATACAAGAAGTATAAAGAAGGTTGTGAATATATAGAGACTATATATGAGCCTATAGAAAATAACAATGGAGCTACGCTGCTTAATGTTCGGCTTATTACGGGAAAGCCCCATCAAATAAGAGCGCAGCTTTGCGCACAAGGCTTTCCGATATTAGGGGATACTAAATACTGCACGAAGGAAAGTTTGCGCTTCAACGCGGAAATGACGAGGCCTTTAAGGCGGCAGTTCCTTCATTCGGGCAGGATAGCATTTCCAAAATGCGAGGGGGTCTTAGCTTCGCTTTCAAATAGAGCCTTTACAGCCCCGCTTCCTAAAGAACTTAAAGAATATTTAAAGGAGCTGCGCTTTGAGGCTTGGAGAGCAGACGAAGAGCTATATAGGGGAATATAAGATTATTCAGAGGTCAGATAATGGGATATCCTTTTGAAGATTATTATACGGATAAGAGTGAAAAGCAAAAAGACGAGCAAAAAAGCAAGGGAAGGGTTTTTTGGGAATACCTAAGACTGGTTCTTACCGTCTGCATAGTTGGATTTTTGCTCCAGAACTTTGTCATAGTAAATGCGCAGATACCCTCGGCTTCCATGGAAGATACTATCATGACAGGAGAGAGGCTTATAGGGAACAGGCTGGCCTATCTTTTTGGCGATGCTGACCGCTATGATATCATAATTTTTAAATATCCTGACGATGAAAGCCAGCTTTTTATAAAACGTGTCATAGGCCTTCCGGGAGAGACTATAATAATAAGCGGAGGTAAGGTATATGCCGTAGACTGTTATACGGACACGAGCGGGGTTTCTGATGAATCGTTGATAGAAGATCCGCTGCAGTTTGAGGATACGATTATTCTCGACGACAGCTTTATAAAAGAGCCTATGGATACTGACGAAGGGCTTGTCTTTCGTATCCCTGAAGACTCTTATTTTGTCATGGGGGACAATAGAAACAACTCTCTTGATTCGAGATATTGGCAAAACAGCTTTGTCACCAGGGACCAGATCGTAGGGGAGGCAATGTTCCGCTACTGGCCGCTCAATAAAATATCCCTGCTCGGATATGAAGGTGGTGAAGAATGAGTACATGGAATTCAAGGGGACTAAGAGGCTCTGTACTGGAGGAATTCATAAACAGGACGAATGAGTATTACAGGCAGAGGGGGCTTGCGCTCATACAAAAGATCCCGACTCCGATAACTCCGATAAATATAGACAAGGCATCGAGGCATATAACGCTCGCGTATTTTGAAAAGAAGAGTACCGTCGATTATATAGGCGCCGTTCAAGGCAAAGCGGTATGTTTTGATGCAAAAGAATGTAAAACAGACAGCTTTCCGCTTGCGAACGTCCATGAGCATCAGATAGAATTTATGAAGGATTTTGAGAAGCAGGATGGCATCGCTTTTTTTCTTATTTATTTTGCCGGCAGAGAAAAGTTTTACTATCTTAGTCTCGGAAAATTCCTTGAATTTAAGGAAAGAGCCGATACAGGCGGGCTCAAACATTTCAAGTTTGAGGAGCTGCCAAAGAAGTTTGTGCTTGAAATGAGGAAAGATGCTGTCGTCCCCTATCTTGAGGGAATAGCGGTGGACATTGAGTCCAGAAAATAATTGCAAGACAAAGTTTAATATGATAGCATATCAGCGTACTAAAGCAAAAAGAAGGCCAATATGAATCAGCTCATACATACAACTGCAGGTGTCAGGGATATTTTTGGAGAAGAATACGAGAGAAAAAGTGAGCTTACTGAGAAGATAAGCCGCCTTTTTCGTGAGTACGGATACAGGGATATCCAGACGCCTTCTATCGAGTTTTATCCTGTATTTGACAAGGACAAGGGAACGATACACTCCTCCCAGCTCTATAAGATAATAGACAAGGAAGGACATACGCTCGTGCTGCGTCCGGATTTCACGCCGTCCATAGCAAGGGCGGTCTCCATGTATTTTGCCGACGAGACTCTTCCGATAAGACTCTGCTATCGAGGCAGCGTTTTTCTAAATAACGCAAACTATAGGGGAAGGCTCAATGAGAGTACGGAAATGGGTGTTGAGCTTATAAATCATGACGCCCCTGAAGCTGATGCTGAGCTTATCTCGCTTTCCGCCGGCATAATGCGCGCGGCCGGACTTAAGGACTTTCAGATAAGCGTCGGCAATGTAGCGATCTTCAACGCCATAGCAAAGCAGGCAAATATAGATGATGAAACCGTCGCCCAGATACGCCATCTTTTAAGCATACGCAATCAGTTCGGCGCTTCCGAGCTGATAGAAAGCCTTGATATAGACGGCGATACGAAAAGGGCGCTTCAGGAACTGCCCGGGCTGTTAGGAGACAAGACCGTACTCGACAGAGCGGAGAAGCTGACGGACAATGCGGAGGCTAAGCTGGCGATAGAGAGGCTTAGGGAAGTGTATGATATGCTCAAGGAATATGGCTGCGAGCGTTATGTGAGCTTCGATCTCGGTATGCTCAGTGATTTTTCCTATTATACGGGCATAATCTTTCAGGCGGTTACTTACGGTTCCGGCGATGCCGTGATAAAGGGCGGGCGCTATGACGATTTTATAGAAAAATTCGGGAAAAAAGCCTGCGCGATGGGCTTTACGACGCTCGTGGATTCCATTCTGACGGCGTTGCAAAGGCAGGGACTTTTGGAGGATATTTCGCATGAGGGCATATTGCTGCTCTATGAAAAAGGAGCGGAAAAAGAAGCGATTGCCAAAGCGCTTTCCTACAGACGCGAGGGCAAAAGCGTGACGTGTATGCCAGATAGCGGTGAGATAAAAGAAGAGGGCTTAGAAGCGCTTGCGGACAAGACGGGCTGCGGAAATATTATATTTATAAAGGAAAAGGGTGAGCTACAGACGCTTTTCGGCGGGAGCATAAAATGAGGTATCTGACTATAGCGCTCACTAAAGGGCGGCTTGCAGATAAGACAATGGAGCTTTTAGAAGCTTTGGGTCTTAGCTGCGACGAGATAGATTATAAAGACAGCAGGAAGCTTATCTTTACTGATGAAAAAAACAAAATAAAGATATTCTTGGCAAAGGGGCCAGATGTACCGACTTTCGTCGAATACGGCGCGGCGGATATAGGCGTCGTAGGCAAGGATACGATACTCGAAGAAGAGCGCAACGTCTATGAGGTGCTTGACTTAGGTTTTGGTAAATGCCGCATGTGCGTCTGTGGACCTGAGGAGGCTGCGAAGTATTTGGGACATAATCAGCTCATACGCGTCGCTACAAAATACCCTAATATAGCGAAGGACTATTTTTATAATAAGAAGAAGCAGACGGTCGAGATAATAAAGATGAACGGCTCTATAGAGCTCGCTCCCTTGGTGGGCTTGAGCGAGGTCATAGTGGATATAGTGGAAACGGGGAGCACGCTTAAAGAGAACGGACTTTCGGTGCTTGAAGAGATACTTCCAATCTCGGCGAGAATGATAGCCAATCCCGTAAGCATGAATATGGAATACGAGAGGCTGAGCAGGCTTATAAGCGATGTGAAGGCTGCACTTGGGAGGAAGCCGTGAAGGTATTAAGGCTAAACGAAGAAAACGAGAATCTCCTTTTGGAAAGACTTAAAGAAAGATCCGCGGGACGCATGAGCGAATATGAAAGTACCGTGGAGGAGATAATCGAGGATGTAAAAGAAAACGGTGACAGAGCTCTGCTCGAATATACGAAGCGCTTTGACGGGGTAGAGCTTTCGGACGAGGATTTGCTCGTAACAGCTGAAGAAATAAACGATGCCTATGAGCGCGTCGACTCCGCGCTCATAAGCGTGATGAAAAAAGCGCTTGAAAATATATGGGACTTCCATGCGAAGCAAAAGCAGAATAGTTGGTTTACGAGTGATAGGCAGGGAAGCTTCCTTGGGCAAAAGTTGACTCCTCTTGAAAGGGTCGGCGTATACGTGCCCGGAGGAAAGGCGGTCTATCCTTCTTCCGTTTTGATGAACATAGTACCCGCGAAGGTTGCGGGTGTAAGCGAGATAATAATGACGACGCCGATCGGGCGTGATGGCAAGTTGAACGCTGCCGTGCTCGTCGCAGCCAAAGTGGCGGGGGCAGACAGGATATATAAGATAGGAGGCGCTCAGGCGGTAGCTGCGCTCGCTTACGGCACGGAGACTATACCTAAGGTCGATAAAATAGTGGGGCCCGGGAACATATACGTAGCGCTTGCGAAAAAAGCGGTGTTCGGCAATGTGAACATAGACTCTGTCGCGGGGCCGAGCGAGATATTGGTGCTCGCGGACGAGACGGCAAACGCTAAGTATGTCGCGGCGGATCTCTTATCCCAGGCGGAGCATGATGAGATGGCCTCGGCGATATTGATAACAACAAGCGAAAGGTTGGCAGACGAGGTGTCTGTCAGGATAGATGAATTTTTGAAAAAGCTTCCGAGGACGGATATAATAAAGGCTTCGCTTGAGAATTTCGGTTATATACTCATAGCAAAGGATATGGACGAGGCGATAAGGGCGGCGAACAATATAGCTTCAGAGCACCTTGAGATATTGACTAAGTCGCCGCTTGATACGATGACGAAGATAAAGAACGCGGGAGCTATCTTCCTTGGAGAATATTCGAGCGAGCCGCTCGGTGATTATTTCGCGGGGCCGAACCATGTACTCCCGACAAACGGGACGGCACGCTTCTTTTCACCTCTTTCTGTCGATGACTTCGTGAAAAAATCGAGCGTTGTATACTATTCTGAGGAGGCTTTAAGAGAGGTTCATAAGGATATAGAAGCCTTCGCTAAGGCGGAGGGGCTTTATGCACATGCAAATTCGATACATGTGCGTTTTGAGGATGAATAAATGAGAAAAGCGGAAATAAAAAGAAAGACAAAAGAAACGGAGATCTCCCTATCCATTAATCTGGACGGCAGGGGCGAGGCTGAGATCGATACGGGCGTTGGCTTTTTCGACCACATGCTTAAAGGCATGGCGAAACACGGCTTTATGGACTTGAAGCTGAAGGTGGCCGGAGACCTTGAGGTGGACGATCACCACACGATAGAAGATACGGGCATCGTCTTGGGACGCGCCATAGCCGAAGCCGCGGGGGATAAGCGCGGCATAAGACGCTTCGGAAGCTGCATACTCCCTATGGACGAGAGCCTCGTGCTCGTCGCGCTCGACCTTTCGGGAAGGCCGTATTTCGTATCCGACGCCGATTTTCCGACGGAGATGGCGGGGGATATGCATACGGAGATGGTAAACGAATTCTTTTACGCCCTTTCGTACTCCGCCGCGATGAACATACATATAAAGCTCATAAGGGGCGGAAACAGCCACCACATGGCGGAGGCTATATTCAAGGCCTTCGGAAAGGCGCTTGACGAAGCCTTAAAGACAGACGAGAGGATAAGCGATGTGCTGTCTACGAAAGGCGCGCTTTAAGATTGCAGGAGGCTTATGATGGATAATAATGTCATCGCGAGAGAAAAGCTTGCATGGGCTGACCTGAAAAAGCTTTCCGACGGGCTCGTGCCCTGTATTGTCCAAGACGAGGAGAACGGGGACGTGCTCATGCTGGCCTATATGGATGAGGAGGCTTTCAAACAGAGCCTGAAGACCAAGAGAATGACTTATTACAGCCGCAGCCGCAAAAAACTTTGGGTCAAGGGTGAGAGCTCGGGCCATTTTCAATACCTGAAGCGTCTATGCGCGGACTGCGACAAAGACACGCTGCTGGCATTTGTGGAGCAGATAGGAGCAGCCTGCCACACCGGAAACAGGAGTTGTTTTTATACTGAAATAATGTAGAAATCCGGATCTATTACCCAGTCTTCATCAGCCTTCGACGGCTCTATCAAGGAGCCGTCATCTTTTTTATTCTTTACGCAGGCGGAGCCGCATCTGAATGCGGCGGGATAGTCGTCGAAGTTTGTTCCGTTCTTATCAAAAACCATATCCCGTATCTCGGAAGAGGATTTGCCGTCGAGCTCTGTTTCTTTGAAGTACATCAGTCCCATGCTGCGCACGGCGTTTTCTACGGTCTGCTGTTTCAGCAGAGAGATATAAGTTTTTATCTGCTCTTTTTTTATGTTGAAGCATTTTGAAGTAAAAAGAGCACCATTGTCAATTGCCGAAACGTAGGCCTGCATTGCCGTGAATTTGCGCGTTTCGTCAAAGTTATTGCCGGAGAGTACATACGATTTTGCGGTTTTATTGAAGCTCTCGTTGTATTTTAAAGTTGCCATGCTGGCGGTCAGCGCCGCTATCCTGTTCGTGTCATAGTCGAACCATGACGGAGACTCATAGTTTTTGGGGGCCTCGAAAAAGATGTAGAGGTCAAATTCTTTAGTATAGCCGAAAACGCAGTCCGGTATGGACGCGCAGAGGTATCTGAGAGTTTTCGTCATGGCAGTCAGGAAGATATTGTCGTAGGGCTTTTGGAAGTTTTCCGTATATGAGACAAAATCCTCACCGTTTATAGCCACAGCGGCCATATCGCTCCGTTTTAGGAAGTTAAAGTTTATGTTTTCATAATAGGATTTTGTGTTGTCTTCTTTTTTATATTGCATAACGACCTCCATGAAATGGGGTATATTAAAAAAACCGAGCCATGCAGCTTCACTCAGCTTTGCGAAGCAAAGCGAAAAATGCGAATTGACTGGGCCGCAGGCGAGGGATACTTCTTGCCCGATTAGGGCAAGAAGGGACCGTTATTTGCGCGGGAGCAGTCGAAGCGATTGCTTGGATTTTTACATTATAGAACATTTCCCATAAAAAAAAAAGTAAAGCTGATTGGTAAGCGGCTAAGGTTTTTTAAATAAGGGGGCTTATATAAGGAGCAGGCATATAAGGAGTATGGATTTTAAGTGTTGACAAATCTTAGAACGGAATTATATAATAGCAAAGCGAGTTGCGAAAAAGAAAAAGGGGTCTTAGCTCAGCTGGGAGAGCATCTGCCTTACAAGCAGAGGGTCATAGGTTCGAGCCCTATAGGCCCCATCATTTCGCAAAGCGCGATATGGCGAGATAGCTCAGTTGGCTAGAGCATGCGGTTCATACCCGCAGTGTCGAGGGTTCAAATCCCCCTCTCGCTATTATGATTTTAGTTGCGGTATTGCTAAAGCTTTGGATGAAAACAGAAGAGTAGCTTTAAAAGAGATGAAATAGGTCTACATTGTTTCATCTTTTTTTAATCGGAGGAACTCATGTCTATATTAAACACTATGGTAAACGCCATACCGGTCGCCCCTTTAAAGATATGTCCGCTGCCGGGCTGTGAAGATAAGGCAGAAGAGATAGTTTCCTATATAGAAGAGCTCCAGTCCCGGCTTTTCAAAATGAAGTCAGATAAATCAGCCTTATTCAATTATACGGATGATTCTTTTATTATTAACTGTGAATGCCAGAGATTTGGAAGTGGAGAAGGAAAGGGATTTATTGAGCAGTCAGTACGTGGAGTAGACCTCTATCTCATTTCCGACGTATGTAATCACAGCGTTACATACAGGATGAGAGGCGGTTATAACTACCTGTCTCCTGACGACCACTATCAGAATCTTAAACGCATAATATCCGTATGTGCAGGCAAGGCGCATCGTGTAAATGTTATCATGCCCTTTTTGTATGAGAGCAGGCAACATAGGAGAAATGGCCGCGAATCGCTCGACAGTGCCATAGCATTAAAAGAACTTACCGATATGGGAGTTTCGAATATAGTAACTTTCGATGCTCACGATCCTAATATAGTCAATTCAATGCCGCTATGCGGCTTCGAAAATTTCTATCCCACCTATCAGTTCTTGAAGGCACTTGTTGAACGTGTTCCGGGCATAAAGCCCGATGCCGGACATATAATGATAATAAGCCCTGACGAGGGAGCCATCTCAAGGGCAAAATACTTCTCGAGCGTGTTGGGAGTAGACATGGGAATGTTCTACAAGAGGCGAGATTATTCTGTTATCATAAACGGAAAGAATCCGATTGTCGCACACGAATTCTTAGGATCTTCGCTTGACGGCAAGGACGCGATAATTGTAGACGACATGATCGCAAGTGGAGAGAGCATGCTTCACGTAGCGGAAGAAGTCAAGGCGAGGAATGCAAGACATGTATACATCTGCGCCACCTTTGGCCTTTTCACGGAAGGACTTGAAAAGTTTGACGAGTATTTTGAGAAAGGGATAATCGATCTGATCATAACAACGGATCTGACCTTTAGAACTCCTGAGCTTCAAAAAAGACCATGGTACGCTCCGGCGGCGCTTTCAAAATATACCGCAAATATTATCTATGCTATGAACCACGACGTTTCTCTTGAGCCGATAATAGACAATACGAATAAGATAAACGAGCTTTTAAGAGGGATAGGATAAAGAAAAAAGGCGGGAGTTTAGCTCCTGCCTTTTTAAATCGTGTGCTCGGTGTGAGTGTGCGCTCCAGCGCACACTTTTTTAATTGCCAGACGGAAGGTAGGAGTTGACAACCTGCGTTTGTGAACGTATAGCTTCTGCATCAGAATCACTCATTTTGTCCACTTTTTTGCCGCGTAGCAGCTTTTGAAGGGAAAGGACTTCGTTTGACATGGTTTTTCTCTGCGCTTTATCCATTGTCTTTTTATTGTCGCGTATATATTGCTCCGCCTTCATGCAGGCTTTATTAGCATCGTCAAGCAGCTGAAGGCGCGTCTTCCTTAGTTCGTCTGTCTGAGCATATCTTTGTGCGTCGTTTATCGCCTGTTCGATATCGGACTCCGAAAGATTTGAGCTTGCGGTAATCGTTATCTCGTTTTGCTTTCCGGTGCCGAGGTCCTTTGCCGTAACCTTGACTATGCCGTTTGCGTCTATGTCAAAGGTAACTTCTATTTGCGGTACGCCGGCAGGAGCGCGTCGTATGCCTCCTAAGCGGAATTTTCCGAGTAAGGTATTGTCACGCGCAAAAGGCCTTTCTCCTTGAAGCACATTTATCTCGACAGAGGTTTGGTTATTCATCGCGGTGGAAAATATCTGGCTGTGACGTGTTGGAATTGTAGTATTCCTTTCAATGAGCCTTGTCGCGACTCCGCCGACGGTCTCTATGGAGAGTGTAAGAGGAGTGACATCCATAAGAATGATCTCGGACGCTGTACCGCTCGTTATTTCACCGCCTAACTTGCCGCCTTGGACCGCCGCACCTAAAGCGACACATTCGTCAGGGTTAAGATTTTTCGATGGCTCCTTGCCCGTGAGACTGCGTACCATATCCTGTACGGCAGGTATCCTTGTAGAACCGCCGACGAGAAGGACCATTCCAAGTTCCGAGGCGTTTATTCCCGCATCGGCTAGTACATTACGTACCGGGCCTTCGGTACGATTGACGAGGTCTCTTGTCAGCTCGTCGAATTTGACGCGTGTGAGCTCCATATCGAGATGAATAGCGTCACCCTTTACCGTGGCTATAAAAGGCAGGTTTATGTTTGTGACGGTTTGGGAAGACAGCGCTTTTTTCGCGGCCTCAGCAGCTTCTTTTATACGCTGCATTGCCACGGGATCCTTAGCAAGGTTCAGCTTATTTGTTATCTTGAACTCATCGATAATATAATTTGCTATACGTTCGTCGAAATCATCGCCGCCCAAGTGGTTATCGCCAGCGGTTGCCAGCACCTCTATAAGATTGTCACCGATTTCGATAAGAGAAACATCAAAGGTGCCTCCGCCAAGGTCATAGACCATTATCTTTTGAGGTTGTCCATGGTCTAATCCGTATGCCAATGCGGCGGATGTAGGTTCGTTGATTATACGAAGGACATTAAGACCGGCAATTCTGCCTGCGTCCTTTGTGGCTTGACGCTGGGCGTCGTTAAAATATGCGGGAACAGTAATGACCGCCTCTGTAACACTCTGGCCGAGATAGCTTTCGGCATCTTTTTTGAGTTTGCTCAGGATCATCGCGGATATCTCTTGAGGCGAGTAGTTCTTACCGTCTATTTTCACACGGTGGTTCGTCCCCATTTTCCTTTTTATAGAGGAAACCGTCCTGTCCACGTTCGTTGCGGCTTGCCTTTTCGCTACATCGCCGACAAGCCGTTCGCCCTCCTTAGAAAAAGCGACAACAGACGGAGTCGTTCTCATTCCTTCAGCATTTGTTATGACCGTCGGCTCGCCGCCTTCCATGACTGCGACACAGCTGTTTGTAGTTCCAAGGTCTATTCCTATTACTTTTCCCATTTTTTCTCCATTCTTAAAAAATCAGATGATTTATCAAACGCTCCTTAAGCTTTTTTTGTGATGAGCCAAGGGGCGGGTTGAACATCGAAGGTGTTTTTACTGTTCAGCTTCGCGACCGTTATCTGTGTTATGTCCGCTTCGCCGAGATTGAATTTTTCAAACAACTTATTCATTTGAGCCGCAACCGTAAAATCAAGAGTATATATGACGAATTCCATATCCGGGTTAACTTTGAGCATATATTCCATTTCAAGTTCCATGCTCGCCGAAGCGACAAGCATTGTAACGTCGGGAATCGGCAGGTGAGCCATGGATTCTTCGTCAACCCTGTCGACTATAACGACATTATGAAGCCCGAATTGATTTACATTGTCCTCAAGAGTTTGTCTGTCGCGAGAGTTATATTCAACCGCTATGACAGTGCCTTCGGGAGCCATTATCGCGGATTCCACGGCTATAGATTCGCCGGAAATGACACAGATGTTTTTCCTTTCGTCTATCTGCATTTTACTGAGTATGACCGCGCGTATCTCGGAGCCGACATATTTGACCGAACCGATGGCAAAGCTTAAGTTGTCCATTCCGAATTTGACTGTACTGCGGGCATTTTCATTTATGATGAGCATTCCGGCTGAGGCATTTATCCCGCGATTTATCATATCGTATATCTTTGATCTTTTTATCTCGCCGATTGGTTCGCTTCCTTCATTATATATAACCGTACATTCGCCGAGTCCGGCATTAAACATACGATAGAAGATGTCAGGATGCCCTGCCTCCGTAAAAACAAGCACACTGCGGTGTGATTCTACCGTAGGGATAATGTTCTTATTTTTCCTGGTTATATCGAGTATCTTTACTTTTTCTAAGTCGATATCCGTGTTTTCGGAAAAATAATGAAGCCAAGCCAAAATCTGATTATTTGTAAACACTTTATCGCTCATACGCTTTACCTCCTGCTTTCATACATTAAATCTGAACAAAACCACGTCTCCGTCTTTTATCACATAGTCTTTGCCTTCAATGCGGACAAGCCCCTGCTCCCTTGCCTTGACGTAGGAGCCGCTTTCAAGCAAATCCTTATAGTTTATAACCTCGGCTCGTATAAAGCCCCTTTCGAAATCAGTGTGTATCTTTCCGGCGGCCTGAGGGGCTTTTGTTCCTATCTTTATCGTCCAAGCCCGTGTTTCGTCTTTGCCGCTTGTTAGGAAGCTCATTAGTCCAAGGGCTTCATAGCTTGCCTGTATCAACCTGTCGAGTCCTGATTTTTTGAGCCCGAGACTTTCGAGAAACTCGGACCTTTCCTCCTCATCGAGCTCGGATAGCTCGGCTTCGATAGCCGCGCTGATAACAAAGACCTCACTATTGGTTTTTGAAGCATATTCCCTGACGGCTTTTACATATGGGCTTGCTTGGCCATCGTCTGCCAAATCTTCCTCGCTCACGTTCGCCGCATATATTACGGGCTTAGCCGTGAGCAGATTATATTCTCCGAGCCATTTTTCTTCATCTTCATTTTCCGGCTCAAAACTTATCGCGTCATTGCCTTCTTCTAAATGCTTTTTGAGACGCTCCTGCATCGCAAATTCACGACCTGTATCCTTGTCCATGCGTGCCAATTTCTCGGTTTTAGACATCCTTCTCTCAAGGACCTCAAGATCGGCAAATATGAGCTCAAGATCAATAGTTTCTATATCTCGGAGA
>CAYXUB010000013.1:0-20986 GCA_964468385.1 uncultured Lachnospiraceae bacterium | reverse complement strand
GCGCTTAAACGCCGTATTTACACCCGACACGATTGCATCGGGCAGAAATATGATTAAAAACGAAAAAATTTTCTGATATAGAATAAAAGAAGGTATTTAGAATAATATGAAAACTAAAGATAAGAAAATTTTACTTAACTGACAGTTGTATTTCCAACAAATTATGATAAAGACGTATCAAAACCGTTAGTTGTTATGTATTACTCCTCAGTTTTTTAAAAAAGCCGGTCAGCAATGCGGAACATTCATCCTTAAGTACTCCCGTTTTTATCTCTACTTTATGATTAAGACCGGTAAGCGAGAACAGATCTATGAGCGACCCCGCGAAACCCGCTTTTGGATTCATCGCTCCTATGACGACGCGGTCTATACGGGACTGGATAAGCGCTCCCGCACACATCGGGCAGGGTTCTAGAGTCACGTACATGACACAACCCTCAAGCCGCCAGTCACCCATATATCTGCAAGCTTTTTTTATCGCATTTATTTCGGCATGAGAAAGGACATTTCCTTCTGTATTCCGTCTGTTATATCCTCGAGCGATAATCCTTTCCTCATGCACGATCACACAACCTATCGGCGTCTCGTTCATCTTCATCGCCTTTTTTGCCTGCGCTATCGCCGCCTTCATATATCTCTCTTCGCTTGTTAATACGCTTGCCATCTTATACACCTGCTTTATGTTTATTTCTCTTCCTCAAGCGCGTCGCGCACTTCTTTTGTTATATTCTCAGCAAAATAATTTCGGTTTCGTGGAATCTTCTCCAGATATTCCCGTCTCAGCTCTTCTTTGTTTTCCGACACGGCTTTTTGCAGTCCCTCTGCGGAGAGCCGTATCGCTCCGCTCCCGAGTATTATCATCTGCTCAAGAGTGTCCGAGGTAGCAACCGTGACCATGTTGTCCTTGCCTATCTCGTGTACAGTCTTTTCTATATACTGGTCCGCCGTCTCCGACTCCTTTGTATATACGGCATAGATATTATTGTATTTGAGGACTTCCTCAATGCCACCGCGCACCTTGTACGCATCGAACACAACTATGACCGTTTCCTTCGTCGCCCCTTGATAGTCGCTCATTATATCGAGCAGCCTGTCTCTCGCCGCGGCCATATCGCCCTTTGCAAGCTCCTTTAATTCCTCCCATGCGAAGATTATATTATATCCGTCCACAAGAAGATATTTTTTTTCGTCGTTTTTCCTTTTGGAGGACCCAGGATTCGAAGGCTGCACCGGATCGCACAGCTCCCTCTTCCATCTCCTCCGCTCACCCTTTTCTTTTTTTGCGCCGTATGTACGCTCGAATATTTCCTTAAGCTCTTTTTCCTCCGCTTCCGTCTGTGCGGCACTTTCCTTGAAGCCGCCTTTTTCATTAAGCCCTTCTTTTTCCGTTGTTATTACCCTTTTTTCGCTTATCTCTTTCTCATTCGAATCCTTTTCGAATGTTTCAAGCGTCGTATGCATTCTTTCCTTGACCTTATACCAAGGAACGATGACCCCCGCACCATGCGAACAAAATACCGAAAAAGAAGGATTATCCGTATCGTTTTCCGCAGAGTAGCCTATCTCTTTTATTATCTCCTCGGAATTATGGCAGGGCTCGTATCCCGCAAAGGAAGATATCAGCCTTCCATGTCCAGAAGAATAATTCCTAAGCTCTTTATGGTACGAGTCTATGCCTACCGCGGGCCCTCGTCCCGTTATGAGACTTTCCCCGTTTTTGGCTATGGGCGCATTATATCTGGCCCCCTGGTGATCGAGGTCAAAAAGCGCCCTGCCAACAAATTCATCGGGAACTGTTAGTTCAAAATCAAACACGGGCTCAAGCAGGACCGAAACACTCTCCATAAGTCCTTGACGCAGGGCTCTAAGCGCCGCCTGTCTGAAATCGCCTCCCGAGGTATGCTTTTTATGCGCCCTGCCTCCCAAAAGGCTTATCCTTATATCCGTGAGTTCCGAGCCGGTGAGCACTCCTGTGTGCGTGCTTTGAGAAAGATATGAAAGTATCTGCTTTTGCCATTGCGGTTCAAGTTCATCTGCACCGCAGAGGTTTTCTATCTGGATACCGCCCCCTTTATCAAGAGGCTCTATGAGCAGCCTCACCTCGGCATAATGTTTTAAAGGCTCGAAATGCCCTACACCGACGACTGTCTTTTGTATTGTTTCCCTATATATAACAGAGCCGTTTGAAAGCGTGGCCTCTATTCCAAATCTGTCCTTGAGCAGCCTTAAAAACACCTCCGCCTGAACATCGCCAATTATGCCTACAGTAATCCCCCCTGTCTTTTTTGATATCTGAACATTCAGCTTAGGCTCCTCTTCCTCTATCATCTTTAAACATTCCAGCACATAGGACGGATCATACTGTTCTTTGTATTCAAGCTCGTAGTTTAACGCGGGCTCAGCGACGGACGGAGCCTCCTGTTTCTCTGAGCCTGCCACACAGCCTGCCCGCGCACGCTCAAGCCCAACAACAGCGCATATATCTCCTTTTACAGCGCGCTTTTCGCTTATAAAGCCCTCTCCGGAATAAATCCTTATCTGATCTACTTTTTCGCTGTGAGTCTCTCCGCCGTCCGTATAGCTTATATTCTGCTTTACGCACAATTCTCCGCCTGTTATCTTGAGCCAGGCAAGTCTCTCCCCTTTTAGATTACGGGAAATTTTGAATATTCTTGCCCCGAAGTCCTCACTGTATTCTCCTTGATCCATATACTCTGACATACCGCCCGCAAGAGTTGAAACTCCGTCATTTTTTAAGGCGGAGCCGAAATAGACAGGGAACATCAGGCTTTTCTTTACGACAGCTGTTATTTCTTTCTTTCCTATCCTCCCGCCGGCGAGCACTTTATTGAGCAACTCCTCATCTGCAAGAGCCGCTTCTTCTTGAAAAATATCCCCTTCTATGCCCTCCGAAAAATCTATGCACAAAGAAGAAAGATCCTCCCTTATATTTATAAGCAGAATCTTTTTATCTACGTCCGGCATATCCATTTTATTTACGAAAATAAAGGTAGGGATATCCCTGCGCCTGAGCATTCCCCACAATGCCCTATCTCGAGCAGTCACCCCGTCTGACGCGCTTATTATAAGGAGCGCATAATCCATGACCCAAAGTGTCCTTTCGGTCTCGGGCGACAGGTCCGCATGCCCCGGCGTATCGAGCAGTATGAAGGTTTTGCCTCCTGCCGACATTCGCGCCAACTTTGAAAAGACCGTAATGCCCCTTTCTCTTTCTATCGGATCCGTGTCCAAAAAGGAGTCTCCGTGATCTACACGCCCGGCCTTTCTTATCGCCCCGGTGTTGAAAAGCAGGCTCTCAGTAAGCGTCGTCTTTCCTGCATCGACATGCGCAAGCAACCCGACACATATATTTTTTCTACCCTCAGATATATACGCTGCTCCCGTGGGATTATTTCCCATAAAAACACCCTTCACCACTTTGATTTCGCCAATCATCATAACACAGAATCTGATATGCGTCGATAAATCATTCTCTATAGACGCTATGCAAAATCAAATATCCCACATAGCTCCATTATGAAAACACGCTGAAAATATAAAATTGCTTGACAGCTTTTTACTAAACACTCTATTCTGAAAAGGCAAAGCAAACTTATCGCATTAAGATTCGGACATAAAGATATAAAACACTCAAGTAAAAAAGGAATACATCGATGAATTTTAAATTGGATAAGCCTGCAATAGTTAGAGAAGCAACTGAAGCAAAAAAAGGATTAAACGTACTCGGAGAAATAGGCGTATTTATACTCGTCTTTCTGGCGGGAATACTCGGCGAGATGCTTTTGCTGTTGCCATTTATACTAACTCGCTTATTTGCAAATTCAAATTTTTCAGATCTTTTCACCTCCGAAGATATAAATATAATTTCTAAAATCACAGACGAAATAAATAGCTCAGATGAGTTTGCCGTGGCGTCAATGTTCGCGATGCTAGCCACAATACTAATAGTTCTTCTCTTTTGCAAATTTATTCAGAAGAGACGAATGAGAACGCTGGGATTCAAGAAAAAAGATGCAATAAAAGAATTTCTTAAGGGTCTCTTTTTTGGTTTCTTGATGTTTTCTGCCGCTGTGCTCATCTGCATATTCACAGGCTCTATAGAATTCGAAGATTTTTTGAGCGCCTTTATGCCGGGACTTTTTACACTTTTTTTCATTGCTTTCCTGATTCAGGGAATGGCGAAAGAAGTGATGTTGAGGGGATATTTTCTGGTATCCTTGGGACGACGCAATTCTATGTTAACGGCCATATTGCTAAGCTCGGTAATGTTTGCCTTGATACATCTGCGCGACAGGACCATGTCTCCTCTGGTATTTTTGAATTTGACCTTACTAGGGATCTTTTCTTCCATACACTTTATAAAAAGCGAAAACATCTGGGAAGTTGCCGCTCTCCATTCCATGTGGAGTTTTGCCGAAGATCTCATCTATGGCCTCAAGATAGGAGAGGAGGCGCACTCCGGTTCAGTGTTTTCTATTGTTCTGATAGAGGGAAAAGAATTGATAAACGGCGGGAGCCATGGATTAGAAGGCGGCTTAGCCGTGACCATCATTGTATTGCTTGGAATCATATTCTTATTAAGGCATAAGCCGCACACTCCGATAGAAAATCACATATAAATATACAACCTCACCGGTCTTAGCTTAGCGAATAGCTCATTTTTTTGTCTTACTATCGAATAAGCCTTTGATTTTCAAATTCGGATAATATTTAATAAGACAATGGAACAGACAAACATTATGATGTCTAAGCTCTGCGCGTGATACACACAGCGCTTAGATATATCATTCTACTGACAGGAGCCTTAAATGAATAAATCCGCTCTCAGCGACGATATACTTATACAAATTGAAAAACCTGAAAGATATATAGGTGGCGAGTGGAACGCCGTGATAAAGGACAAGTCCGAGGTCGATATCCGCTTCGCCTTTGCCTTCCCTGATGTATATGAGGTAGGCATGTCTCATCTCGGCATAGCGATCTTATACGATATGTTCAATAAGATGGAAGGAGTGTGGTGCGAAAGGCTATATTCCCCATGGGTCGATCTCGACCGCATAATGCGGCAGGAACATATCCCGCTTTTCGCGCTTGAGTCTCAGGATCCTGTCCGAGACTTTGATTTTCTTGGAATCACTCTTCAATACGAAATGTGTTATCCGAACGTACTGCAGCTTTTGGATTTAAGCGGAATCCCTCTTACCTCAGGCGAAAGGACCAAAGACGACCCTATAGTCATAGGAGGCGGCCCCTGCTCATATAACTCAGAGCCTATATATAAATTTTTCGATATGCTCTGTATCGGAGAGGGCGAGCCTATATATCCCATGCTCTTTTCTCTGTACAGAGAATGTAAGCACAATGGCCTTACGCGTGAGGAGTTCTTGTACAGAGCGGCTTCCGTGCCCGGCATATACGTCCCCTCTCTTTACGAAGCCCAATACAGCGAGGACGGCCTTCTTAAAGCTTTTTATCCTATAAAGGAGGGCGTCCCCCAAAAAATAAAGAGGCAGATAGTTACGGACTTCGCGCACGTAAGCTATCCTGATAAACCCGTCGTCCCGTATATACAGGCGGTTCAGGATCGTGTCACACTTGAAATACAGAGGGGCTGTATAAGAGGCTGCCGTTTTTGTCAGGCGGGCATGGTCTACAGGCCCTTGCGTGAAAAACCCATCGAGCTTGTAAAAGAGCTAGCTTCGGAAATGATGGCTTCAACCGGATACGACGAGATCTCTTTGAGCTCTCTTAGCTCCAGCGACTACGAGCGGCTTCCCGAGCTACTCGATCACCTTATGAGCATATGCCCTGATCAGGGCGTAAACATCTCTCTTCCCTCACTTAGGATAGATTCTTTTTCGCTCGACGTGATGTCAAAGGTTCAGGACATAAAAAAGAGCAGCCTGACCTTTGCCCCCGAGGCAGGCAGCCAACGAATGAGGGACGTTATAAACAAGGGTCTTACGGAAGAAGAAATACTCGGAGGCGCGGCGGAAGCTTTCAAAGGCGGCTGGAATAAAGTCAAGCTATACTTCATGCTCGGCCTTCCCTTCGAGACCGAAGATGATATAAAGGAGATCGCGAGGCTTTGTGAAAAGATTGCCGAATTGTATTACGATACTGTTCCAAAGGAAAAGCGAAGAGGCAAAGTACAGATATCCGCAAGCTCCTCCTTCTTTGTGCCAAAGCCCTTTACGCCCTTCCAGTGGGCGGCGATGGACAGCGAAGCTACTTTTCGGGCAAAGGCTCATATCGTAAAGGACGAGCTCAGGGCACAGCTCAACCAAAAGAGTATCAGATATAAATATCACGACCCGGACGTGTCCCTGCTTGAAGGCGTGCTCGCAAGAGGCGACAGGCGGATCGCCGACGTCATAGAAGCTGCCTATAAAAACGGGGCTTTATTTGACGCATGGACGGAACAGTTCAACCCCGAGGCGTGGAAAAAAGCCTTTGAGGACTGCGGGATAGATCCATACTTTTATACCTGCCGCGAACGCAGCGTGGACGAGCTGCTCCCGTGGGATTTTTTAGACATAGGCGTATCAAAGAGCTTCCTTGCCCGCGAGTGGGCGCGCGCAAGAGAGGAAGTCGTGACTCCAAATTGCAGGCAGCGCTGCTCCGGCTGCGGCGCAAGCGTTTTTAAGAGCGGGGTTTGTTATGAAGATAAGGGTTAAATTCTCCAAAACGGGACGATTGAAATACATAGGTCATCTCGATGTTATGCGTTTTTTTCAAAAGGCGATAAGGCGTGCGAAGCTTGATGTTTCGTATTCTGAGGGCTTCAGCCCTCACATGCTCATGTCCTTTGCCCAGCCGCTCGGAGTCGGTCTTACAAGCGAGGGCGAATATTTTGATCTCGATCTGAAGACTGCAGTGAGCTCGGCTGACATGAGCTCCTTGCTGAACGCACAGATGCCTCCGGAGATAAGGGTGCTCAAAATTGTAAAAATACCGGAGGACAAGGCGAATAAGTGCATGAGTCTTGTCACAGCAGCCGGATATGAGATACATCTCGAAACCGGCAATATAGCCACATATAAAGATGCTTTTGAGGCTTTTTTAGGTAGCAATGAAATCACCGTGCTGAAGAAGACTAAGAAAAGCGAAACTCTTACCGACATCAAGCCTTTTGTTTTGGGGCATTCCTTTAGGGAAGACAGCCTACTCTTGATCCTTTCGGCGGGAAGTGTAAACAACCTGAAGCCTTCTCTGCTTTTAGAGGCTTTTTTCACTTCACAGGGCATAGACGCGGCCGCCCTAAAATTCGCGATTCACAGGACGGAGCTCTACGCTCTCACAGACGACGGCGCGCTGACTCCGCTTTATAAATTAGGGGAAGAGATGTGAATTTCTAATTAAGTGACTAAGGAGAAAAACAGTTTGAGCCTGAAGCAAAAGCTCGTATGCGCGAAAATGCCAATAGCTGGGCGTGAGCGCATAGTCAGCGTACTTTATGAAAATGATTCTGCCGTCGAAATCCATGTGAACGTCGAGGAGAAGCCTCCTATCGCCGGAAATATATATGTCGGCAGGGTGACGAGCGTTGTGCAGGGCGGAGTCTTTGTCAGATTCGACAAGGAACACATTGGCTTTTTGTCGTCACAAAGGCTGAAAAACGCGATACTTAAAAACGGCAAGGATCCGAAGGAGGTCAAGCCTGAAGACATTTTGCTCGTCATGGTAAGAGCCGAGGCATCGCATAACAAGCCGGAAAGCCTCAGCGGCGAACTTTCTATAGCAGGCAGAAACATTGTCGCGGGAACAGGCATAAAAGGTATAGCATTTTCCTCAAAGCTAGAGAAAAACATAAGAAGCGAATTCCTAAATATTTTAAAGGAAGAAAAGCTCGCCTTCGGCATTATCGTGCGGACGGCTGCAAGAGAAACTCCTATTGACGAGATCATCTCCGAGGCAAAGTTTTTGACGGAAGAACTGAAAAACATTGTGGAGTATGGCTTTTCCCGTCCGGACGGGACTTGTCTTTTCAAGCAGGGAGGCATATGGTTGCAGCTACTTTTAAAATGCCCGGGAATCTTCGAAGTCGTGACCGATATAAGCGCGGTCTATGAGGAACTTGAGTCTTACACGGCCCGCATTCGCGAAACGCTGTCGGACAAGGCTGCTCAAATCCGGCTTTATGAGGATAATCTCCTTCCACTATACAGGCGGAACGGCATTTCAGCGCTTCTGGACCAAGCCCTCTCGGAGCGGGTCTGGCTTAAATCGGGAGCCTTTCTCGTCATACAAAAAACAGAGGCCTTCACCTGCATAGACGTAAACAGCGGAAAAGCTTTCTCTGATAGAAAGGATAATGACTTCTGCTTTACGATAAACCATGAAGCCGCACTCGAGGCAGCAAGGCAGATAAGGCTCAGACAGCTTTCGGGTACTATACTCATAGACTTTATAAATATGTATTCAGATGAGCTTGAAGAACGGCTCATAGATGTGTTTAAAGACGCCGCCGCAAATGATCCGGCTAAGGTGATCGTCCACGATGTCACCGCCCTCGGTATAATGGAGATAACAAGACAGAAAAGATATAAATCACTGCGGGAGCAACTCTCATAAGAGCAGCCCCCGTTTTCTTTTATAGATCATCGAAGATTTCAAACGCGCGATCGAGTATACCGTTGAAATAAGCGAACAAGATCCCGTAATTTGTAATGGGAACATTCGCGTCGGCAGCGCACTTTACACGATAGCTCATCTCCCGCTCGTTCAGCATACAGCCGCCGCAGTGGACGATAAGCTCGTATCTCGTAAGCTCTTCAGGAAATTCCACTCCGCTGCAGGTCTCAAACTCAAGGACCGCTCCCGTAAGCTTAAGCAGCATCTTCGGGACTTTTACCGTCCCTATATCATTGCATTGGCGGTGATGAGTGCAAGCCTCCGCTATGAGCACCTTAGAGCCGTCCTTCAGAGAAGATATTGCTTTTATCCCGTTTAAAGCAGGTCTAAGATAGCCCTTATATTCCGCCAGCAGGACCGAAAAGGAAGAGAGCACTATTTCCCTTGGCACAAGCGGTGATACCTCGCCGAAAGCCTGGCTGTCCGTTATGACGTATTTCGGCTTTTTTTTCAGCGAATCCAAAAGCCCTTTCAGCTCGGCAGGCTGTACGCAAATGGCGACGGCGCCGGCATCGAGAGCCTCACGCAATACGTTCTGCTGCGGAAGTATTATGCGTCCCTTCGGAGCGGCTTCATCTATAGGTATTACAAGCACGAGCAGATCGTCCTTATTAAGCCTGTCTCCTATTATCAGCTTGTCGCTCCGGTTCAGCACATTAAACGTAGCAAGCTTTTCTTTTAGCCCATTTATGCCCGTCTTATTCAGTGCGGAAACCTCGATCTCATTTTCCGCGGCTTCACGTCCAAGCCCTTTAAGATCTGATTTATTATAGGCAATAATATACGGAATATTCTTATCTTTAAATATCCCTATAAGTCTTTTATCCGTTTCGGAGATTCCCTTTGTCACATCAACTACGAGTACGGCTATATCGGTCTTGTTCAGAACACGCTTTGCCTTCTGAATACGGAGTTCTCCGAGCTCGCCCTCATCGTCAAAGCCCGGTGTGTCTATTATGACGACCGGCCCCAAGGGCAGGAGCTCCATCGCCTTTTGCACGGGATCGGTAGTCGTCCCGAGCTTGTCGGAGACTATGGAAAGATTCTGATCCGTGACTGCGTTTACAACGCTTGATTTTCCGGCGTTTCTCATTCCAAAAAAGCTTATATGGGGCCTCATAGAGGATTGCATGCTGTTTAAACTCATAAGCTCAGCTCCTTAAAATCTGAAATCGCGACGATTCGAGCCGCGTATATCCTTTATGTTCGCCTCCGCTATTTCCTTGACCTTCGGGTTAGTTATCCTTTCAAGCTCCTTTTCTATAAGCTCGTATCCGGCACTCTTAGTCTTAGGCGAAGCATAGTCCTCAAGATATTCCGCAAGCGTCATTAACGCGTTTGGGTGACAGCAGTTTATTATCTGTCCGCTCTTGCAAAGGCTCATAAACCTGTCTCCCGTACGCCCTTCCCTGTAGCACGCGGTGCAGAACGAAGGTATATGTCCTTTTTCCATAAGCCAGAGTATGACCTCATCGAGGGAGCGCTGATCCGAAACATCAAATTGCTCCGTGTCGTGCGGCCTCTCGTCCGTGCTATAGCCCGCATATCCGCCGACACTCGTCCTCGATCCGCCACTGACCTGCGACACCCCGCAGTTGAGCATCTTTGAGCGCACCCTCTCGTTTTCCCTCGTAGATATTATCATTCCCGTATACGGCACCGCTATCCTGATACAGGCCGCTATCTTCTCAAACATCTCGTCGGAGAGGCTGTCATCGAAATCCCCGGGATCTATATCGTCCGCGGGCTTTACTCTTGGGACGCTTATCGTATGCGGCCCAACGCCGTGAACAGCCTCTAGATGCTCGGCGTGCATGAGCAGTCCGGCAAACTCGTATCTGTACTTTTCAAGCCCGAAAAGGACTCCGAGCCCGACATCATCAATCCCTCCCTCCATGGCACGATCCATGGCTTCGGTGTGGTAGGCGTAATCATGCTTAGGTCCCGCAGGGTGAAGCTGCTCATAGCTTTCCTTGTTATAGGTCTCTTGGAAAAGTATATATGTTCCTATTCCGGCGTCCTTCAGCTTTTTATAATTCTCCACCGTAGTGGCGGCTATATTGACATTTACCCTTCTTATCGCACCGTTCTTGTGTTTTATGCTGTATATTGTCTTTATGGATTCGAGTACATATTCTATGGGATTATTTACGGGATCCTCGCCGCACTCGATCGCAAGGCGCTTATGCCCTTGGTCCTGAAGCGCGATAACCTCCGCTTTTATCTCCTCCTGCGTCAGTTTTTTACGCGGTATATGCCTGTTCTTTAAATGATACGGACAATACAGGCAGCCGTTCACACAATAATTAGACAGATAAAGCGGCGCAAAGATGACTATCCTGTTTCCGTAGAATTTCAGCTTTATGTCCTCCGCAAGCTCATATATGCGCTTATTGACCTTTGGATCCTCGCATGCCAAAAGCACGGAAGCCTCTCTATGGCTGAGCCCTGCACAGTTATAACCCTTCCCCTTTTTTACCGGTTTTGCCTTTTCGAGTATACTCTCTATAAGCTCGGCGTCGTTTTTGTGCTCATCGGCATATTTGAGTGTTTCGAGTATCTCTTCATGATTTATAAATTCTTCTGCTTTTAATGATTTTGGGTCATATTTAAACATTTTCTCTCCATCTCTATTTTCATGTTCACCGCGGGCTGATTCCGTGTCTATCACCTCTTCCCGCAGCTATGCAAAATCCTATGCGTCCAAATCTTTCCTTCAAAAGCTTTATGTTTTCCGCAGCCTCCTCCCCGCTGCGCAGCTTATTGTCGTATAGCATATATTTATCGCGAACCGATGTCGGGGACAGATTGGGCATACAGACGTTCGCTCCTGCGAGCAGCCCCTTTTCCCTGCCGTTTTCGTCTATCGTACCGAGCGCGGTCGTCGCGGGAAGCAGCACCTCCGGCAGCGTCAGCCTTACAAGCCCGAGCATGTAAAGCGTCAGCTCCAGCGTCCCCTGAGCCTTGTCGGCAAAAGGTGTATCCGCATGTGGTATGAACGGTCCTATCCCAACCATATCGGGCTTGAAGTCAGAAATAAACATCATATCCTCGGCAAGGCATTCTTCAGTCTGATACGGCGATCCGACCATACCGCCACAGCCGGTCTGAAATCCTATCTCTTTCAATGCTTCAAGGCAGTCCAGTCTGCTTTTTAGCTTCATCTGCGGAGGGTGCAGCCTTGCGTAATGCTCCTCGTCTGCACTTTCATGCCTTAAAAGATACCTGTCCGCTCCGCATTCATACCAGAGCCGGTAAGTCTCCTTTGGGTGCTCCCCAACGGAAAGTGTAAGCGCGCAATCGGAAAAGCGCTCTTTGATGGAAGTGATGATATCTGCCATCTTCTCCGCGCTGAAAAAAGAATCTTCTCCGCCCTGAAGGACGAAAGACCTGAATCCGAGCTCGTATCCCTCCTGACAGCAGACAAGTATTTCTTCCTTCGTCAGCCTGTACCTTGCCGCTTTGCGGTTCCCTTTTCTTATTCCGCAGTAGAAACAGTCATTCCTGCAATAATTTGTAAATTCGATAAGTCCTCTTATATAGACGTCCTTACCGTAATACCGTTCTCTTATCCTTCTCGCTTTTTTAAACAGATATTCGGCCGTTTCCTCGTCGCGCTCCTTTATCAGCCTTATCCATTCCTCCTTATCGAGCCTGTTTTCGGCCTCTAATTTGTCTATGATGTGTTTGATATCCATAAGCACATTCATCGCCTTCGTTTTCTTATACGCGGGAATATACCGTCTTTGCGCTAACTCCGGGAATATTTCCTATTTTCCCCGAAAGCGCCGCCACAACTCCCTGTGGCGCATCTACTACTATGCTTATGACGTTTATGTTTTTTTCTCTGTAAGGTATGCCCATCCTGCCGATTATATATTCCCTATACTCGTGCAGAAGAGCGTTCAGATTAGATACCGCCTGAGGCTTTTCAACGATTATCCCTACGATAGCTACTCGGGTGTCCATTTCTTCCCTCCTATAAAAAATCTATGATAAATCCTTTCGCTTTTATTTTATTGAACGTGCTCCTGCATTTCTTACGTAGAAGTAGATTAAGAACAAGAAATAATTTCTACGAGGAGACATCCACAGCGTCGGTACTTATCGAAAGCGAGCTTTTGCGAGCTTGAGATTTAGTACCGCTACGCGAGGACTAAGCGCGAGCGGCCTCCGGTAGAAAATATTTCTTGTTCTCATAAGCTCAGTTTTATTTGCAAAACAAAAGCCGCCACGCAAAGTGACGGCATGATAATGCTTAGAAAAACACATTGCCCTTTCACTCAGACGCATCTTTATGTCAGGAACATTTTTATTCTGTTGATATTTATAATAGCATATACTTTTTGTGTTTCAAGGAAAAAACACCGGCGCCGCGCGAAGCCGTATGACTCTAATCCTCAAAGTCTATCTGCTCTTCCTTTTTATCCATAACGCTCATGTAAGCAGGACGGATAATCTTATCCATGTCGACTAGTTCCTCGATCCTATGCGCACTCCAACCCGCGATCCTCGCGACCGCAAAAAGTGGCGTGTACAGCTCTCTCGGTATTCCAAGCATCTCATATACAAAGCCGCTGTAGAAATCAACGTTGGGGCTTACGCCCTTGTATATCTTTCTCCTGTCAGCGATGACGAGCGGAGCCAGTTTCTCTATATTCAGATAGAGATTCATCTCCTTATCCAATCCCTTAGATGCGGCAAGCTTCTTCACAAAACCTTTGAGCACACGCTCCCTCGGATCAGAGATAGAATATACGGCATGTCCCATACCATATATCAAGCCCTGCTTATCAAAAGCCTTCTTATCGACTATCTTTTCGAGATATGCACGAACCTCGTCCTCATCTTCCCAGTCACGCACATGTCGGCGGATATCGTCCATCATATCCATGACCTTAAGGTTTGCCCCGCCGTGGCGCGGACCTTTAAGAGAAGACATCGCGGCAGCTATGGACGAATAAGTGTCGGAGCCCGAACTCGTGACTACCCTCGTTGTAAAGGTAGAGTTGTTTCCTCCGCCGTGTTCCATATGGAGCAACAGCACAATATCCAGCACCTTTGCTTCCAGCTCAGAGCATAACGCATTAGGTCTTAAAAGCCGCAGGAAATTTTCCGCAGTCGACATGTTGGGATCCGGCCTATGGATATACATGCTCTCGTTGTTGTCATAGTAATTATACGCGTGATAAGCGTATACCGCGAGCATAGGGAATTGAGCTATAAGTGACACCGCCTGCCTTATGTTCTGCGTAAGCGAGTTGTCGCCTATATCCCTATCATAGCTTGCGAGCGTGAGTATACTCCGTGTCATGGAGTTCATAATATCCTTAGACGGAGCCTTCATTATGACGTCTTTAGTGAAATTTGCAGGAAGATTCCTTGCTTCAGCAAGTATCTCCTCAAACTCCTTAAGCTCCTTGTCATTCGGATAATCCCCGAAAAGAAGCAGATATGCCACCTTTTCAAATCCGTATTCCCCTTCTTTTATCGAGGCTATGATATTAAAGATATGATAGCCCCTATACCAAAGCTGCCCATCACACGGTGTCCTTACCCCATTCTTATTTTCAAACGAATTTATCTCCGATATTCTTGTCAATCCTGTGAGCACGCCGCTTCCATCTTCGTCGCGCAGTCCGCTTTTTACACCGAATTTTTTATACATCTCGCGCGGGATAAAATCATTCTTTCTGCAAAGCTCCTGTTTAGACTCGGCAAAAGCCATAAGTTTTTCATGCACCATATCTTATTCTCCCTTTTTTATTTTTCCCCGAAAATCTCCTCCGTTTTGCTCTCTTTAGTGTCCTTTTTTGTGAACTTAGAGATTATGCCAGGTGCGATCTCGATTATTTTTTCTAAAAGTCCCGGATTATCTTTAAGACTCAGGATCCTCGGATTGCCGTCCGTAACAACGAGCATGGCAGTCGGCGTTATCTTTGCTCCGACTCCTCCACCCCCCTTGGCTTTGTCGTCATTACCGAACACGCCGGCTCCGAGGCCGAAGGAAACATCGGCTATTGGCAATAAATAGCTGTCCCCAACCTTTATCGCGTCACCGACCACCGTCTTTGTGTTGAGATATCCTTCCATTCCGCCTATGAGCGCGTCTATATTATTTTTGAAACTGTTGTTATCAGCCATGACTTGCCTCCTGTCTGTCATTTTTCTTTTTTCCCTTTGCTTTGCGCTCCGAGAATTTTCTATCTAAAATTTTTCTAAGCTCAGGTATCTTAAACAATCCGATGAGATTTATAAGAAGGCTTATGATAAAAACCTTACCTTCGATCTTTACATCACAGTTAAATACCGCCTCCTGAAAATCAGGTATGATCTCCATATCCTCCGGAATGGGTATACAAAGCGCCGCCAACACAGCCAGCAGCATTCCCGTATCCCCCGGATCCTCTAATCCGAAGCGTATATATCCGGCTATTCTTTTCGGTGCAACGCAGCGGATAAATTTTTTGAGCGTCGGCAACGCTTTCTCTAACAGCGGCTTAAATTCTCCGACTTTTTTCAGTTTATCACATAAATCGTTAAAAGTGAAACGCCATTTTTCAGCCGAAGATTGCTCAGGCCGCTCGTTTGCCTTCTTTTTTTCGGTATTTTCTTGTGATTCTCTCACATTTTTTTGTCTTTTATCATCGGGAGCATCATCTATTCTCTCCCCGGGTCTTATCGTCGGTCTTTTCTTCGCAGGAGCGAATTCTTGCTCTTTATCCCTACTATTCGAAAAACGCGGCTTGCTTTTCTTTATCGGTATGCCAAATATGCAAAAGGTCCATGCAAAGCCTTCTTTTGCATAGCTGAAAGAAAAAAGGATCGCCCCGAAAAGCCATTTCACCTTTCCTTTTGCTTCTAAGCTCCCTTCTCTTTTGACCTTTATCTTATATACCAGGGGTAAAAATAGCACGAGCGCGGCTAATATCCCGACCACGATAAGCAGGGTAAGGAGGATCTGTCCCGCGACGCTCAATATCTGCAAAAGTAGTTCCATCTATCCTCCCATTTAAAGAGCCTCTTCAAAAAATCCCCTTATCCCGACCGCTCCGGACTTTGAATAAACATCTTCCGCCATACGTGCTACAAGCTCCTTTGCCTGTTCATAGCCCTTTGCCAGCCCGACTACCGTCACATTTGAATATCTTTCACTGTTCGCCGCGTAAATAAGTGAATTTAGTATATCAAGCTGCTCGATTGGATTTTCGGCCAATGTTATCATATAAACGCCGCGTAAATAAGAGCCCTTATCGAGCTCGGCACGTATCTTTTCGTATTCGTCTTTCACGTCCTCCCCCAGATATATGAGCTTGTGCCAATTTAACATTCAGATCCCGCCTTTTATACAGTCATAAACCGTAATATGTACTGAGAATACTGGCTGCTACCTGCGCAGCCGTTGTTTCGCCCTGTACGGCTTCTTCTATGATTACGGCTATCACTATATCATCAATTCCGGTGTCGGTAAAACCAACGAACCAGCTATGCACATAGCCTTCATCGTTTTCATACTCCGCGGTTCCGGTCTTTCCGTATACATCGAACGAGATTCCCGAAAAAGCAGACGAAGCCGTCCCGTATTCGGTAACCCCAAGCATATATTCCTTTAAATAAGTACAGGCGCTTTGCGACATAACCGTTCCAAGCGATTCGACATCTTCCACACTGACATAACCGCTGCTCGAATTTTGCACTTGCTCTATAAATGACGGAAGAAGCATTTCTCCGTCGTTGTAGATTGCCTGCACTATCATTGCCATAAAGATAGGCGTTACCAAGGTATCTCCCTGTCCTATTGCGGTCTGCATCGTCAGACCGTCCGCAGAGGTGAGCTCGAGCGCATATGAACTCTTGGACGAAGGAAGTCCCAGCGAAAAGCTTTCGTTAAAGTTAAGCGATTCCGCCGTTTCGGCAAGTGTAGTGTTGCTTAAGAGTTCTGTCGCCAGATAGGAGAACGCGCAGTTGCAAGAATTTGCAAAAGCTTCAGCAAGGCTCTGCTCCCCGTGCACCGTATTATTTATACAGTGTATCGTATATGTCCCTTGGGTATACTCCCCGGTGCAAACAAATGAAAAATCCGCATCGTTCCCATACTCGTTTAGGTATGCAAGGGTGGTTACGATCTTAAATGTCGAACCCGGCTCATATAGGCCCTGAAGTCCGCGGTTCAAAAAAGGACTGCCCGAATCTTCTGAGTTTAGCGCCTCCCAGTCCTCATATACCGTGTTTGGATCGAAATCCGGCAGGCTGACCGAAGCCAGCACCTTTGAGCTATCCGCGTCCAAAACTATAACGGCCCCCATCTGCCCGTTTAAGGCGTTATACGCCGCGCTTTGCATATCTACGTCGAAGCTTGTGACCAGATCGTCTCCCGGGAGTTTTTGTTCTAATAAATTGCTGCTCAACTGGTCGATAAGACTTCCGCTCGAGGTGAGCAGCACCTGATTTTGCGCAGCCTCAAGCCCGGCACTGCCGTAATCGGTATATCCCACGGTCTGCGCAAAAAGATTTCCGTAATTATAAACCCGCGTCTCGTCCCCGTTTTCGTCCGTCACGGTCTCCGCCAGTACTTCCCCGCCGTTCGCGAGTATGGAACCGCGCGTCACGGACGCCTGCTGTGCCGTCAGTCTGGTATTGTACACGCTTTCAAGCATCTCCTCGCTCTGAGTGGTCTCGAAATAGACTATGTATGTAATCATAGCCACAAACAAAAATAAAAAGAGGTATGAGACGAATACATATGCTTTACCAGTAGAGGCTTCTTTCTGTTTCTTCTTCAATTCGTCGCTCCATATCTTCTGTATCGAACTTATTAGGATCCGATTTCGAAGGCTTAACCCTGCTTTGTACCGTATTATCTACGCTCTGCAACGTCTTATCATCTTTCTTAGCCTTCGTCTCCGTATAATTATCTATGGCAACCTGACGCCCGTTATGTTTTACAGGCTTCACATCTGTTTCTTCAGGCTCCGTCTCGTACATTTCGTCCTCGTCCTTTCTGAGCACATACAACCCTTGGACGACCGCAAGCATAAATATAGTACACATCACGGAGCTTCCCCCGTAACTGATAAGGGGTAGTGTAACTCCGGTCATAGGGATAAATTTCGTCTGTCCGCCGATCGTTAAAAACACCTGAAAAGCGTATTCCGTGCCGAGTCCAATGGCTACAAGTTTATAAAAGCTGCCGTTAAGCTTCATGGCGATATTGACTATTACCATATACAGCCCCATGCACAGCGCTATCAGACATATACCAAACAGTATACCCATCTCCTCGCATATCGCGGCAAAGATAAAGTCCTCCTCAACAACCGGTACGCTTTCGGGCGAACCGTTCATAAGTCCGGTCCCGAACCAGCCTCCCGCGCAAATACTGAAAAGCGCCTGGGCTATCTGATATCCCGTCCCCTGATAGTCCGAGAAGGGATCCAGCCAAACGGCCACCCTGACTCTTACATGGGAAAAGAGCTTATACGCCACCGTTGCCGATACGACCATGCCTCCAATACCGAGGAAAGCGTATCTGAGCTTTCTTGTGGCGAGGCATACCATGACAATATAGGCCATAAAATATATGAGCGCAGCTCCCAGGTCCGTTGACAATACAAGAATGATAACATGTATGCCGGCGAGGATCGTTACCTTCATTACCTGCTTAAAAGTCGTAACCTCCCTGAGCATTGACGCTATAAACAGTACAAAGGTTATCTTGACAAATTCGGAAAACTGGAAAGATATGCCGCCTATCTCGACGGACAGCTTACCTCCACCATATGTTTTGGCAAAGACATAAACCACTCCTATAAGGATTATGCCTATGATGGCAAAAGGAAACCCTAAATTTTTAATTCCCTTCCATTTTTTAATTATAATAGGGATAAAGAGGGAAATGACCGTAGCCGCGGAGGCTATGACGAGCTGCTTCATCGCATTTTCTGTGCTGAAACGGGTCTGTATCAGAAAGCCTATCGACATCATCATGCACATGACGTTCAGAAGCACAAAAGACGCCCTTCTGTACAGGACGTGAAAAAAAGCCAGCGTTAGTATGAAATATAATACCACGCATAGGAACATTCCCAATATTACTGCATCGAAAGTCTGCAGGTAGAGCGCGGAATACCCGACGATATTAAACAATATCATCCAGCCTATCTGCCCCCTAAGCATTCTTTTTCTCTTCTTGGACGTCTTTGCCCCGAGCGCGCGAAAAACGCCCCATGTAAACATAAGCATGAAGAACAGGAGCAGATATTTAGATATTTCAACAGCAATAATTATCATCGTAATTTTGCCTGCCTTTTATTTCCTATAACGCTCAAGTTCTTTTTTTAGTCTGTCTATCTCCATACGAGCCGCCACAAGATCCTGTTTTATGTCGTATGACTCCTTGTCCTTTTCTTCGATTTCCTGCTCCATTGCATCAGCTTGGGTCTTTGCTTTGAAATAGTCGTCGGCTACATTTATGGCAAGCATACAGCTACGCATATCAGGAGACATCCTGCGATATGGAGTCAATTCCTCTATCGCAGAAATCTTATGATTTATATAATTAGCTACTCTTTGCAGATATTCCTCGCTTTCATATCCTCCGAGCGTTATTATCTTCCCATCTATCATTACCTTTGTCGAATGTTTTTCCGCCATAAAAACCTCTTTCAGCCGTCTATTTTTCCGGCTCTAACCCCAAATGCTCGTAAGCCTTTTCAGTTACAATGCGCCCACGCAGGGTGCGTATCAAAAATCCGTTTTTTATAAGGTAAGGCTCATACACATCCTCTATCGTCCCGCTCTCCTCGCCTATATAGGCGGCAAGCGTGTCTATTCCGACAGGTCCCCCTGCAAACTGATCGATAATGGCGCGCAATATCTTCCTATCCAGTTCATCGAGGCCTTTTCCATCTACCTCAAGTATATCAAGGGCTTCTTTTGCCACAGCCTCACTAACGATTCCCTCGTGCTTCACCTCGGCAAAATCCCTTACACGCTTTAAGAGTCTGTTTGCCAGCCTCGGAGTCCCTCTGGACCTTCCGGAAATCTCCTCCGCTCCCTTATCATCTATGATGACATTCAGCCTCTTGGCCGACCTTTTTATTATCTCCTTCAACTCGGAGGGCGAATAGTATTCCATATGGTACAACACACCGAAGCGATCGCGCAGGGGAGCAGTTAAGAGTCCCGCTCTCGTAGTCGCGCCTATAAGCGTAAAACGCGGCAGGTCAAGCCTTATAGAACGGGCCGACGACCCTTTTCCGATCATAATATCTATTGCGAAATCCTCCATTGCGGGATACAGCACTTCCTCGACCTGACGGTTCAACCTGTGTATCTCGTCCACAAAGAGGATATCTCCTTCATGAAGAGAGTTTAAAATAGCGGCTATCTCTCCGGGCTTTTCTATCGCGGGGCCTGAAGTCACTTTTAAATCCGAGCCCATAACGTTTGCTATTATGCCTGCAAGCGTCGTCTTTCCCAAACCCGGCGGGCCGTAAAAAAGTATGTGATCTAAGCTTTCTTTGCGCTTTTTAGCTGCTTCTATATAAATCTTTAAGGTTTCCTTTGCTCGCTCCTGCCCAATATAATCCTCAAAGGTAACGGGTCGCAAGCTTCGTTCCGCGCTCCTGTCTTCTTCCAGCGCGGAAGTTTGTATTACACGGTGTTCCATCGTTCCCTCTGTCATGATATATATCTGAGCGCCTGCTTGAGCAATAAGGAGCTGTCGTCCGTCCCAAGCTCCGCGCTCGCCCTTTTAACAGCCCTTAAAGCATCTGCCGCCGAATATCCTAAAGCCTCAAGCGCGGCCGCCGTATCCGCCGCCGCGTCGCTTACTATCTGCCCAGCCGGTTCCTCGCTATAGCTTGTTCCAAAGGCGTCCTCAAGATCGAACCTGTCCTTTAATTCTAATATGATCTTCTGCGCCGTCTTTTTGCCTATGCCGGGGGCGTTTGAAAGTTTTTTTGAATCGTCGGTCAATACAGCGAGCCTGAATTCATCGGCGCTCATCGCCGACATAATGCCAAGAGCAGCCTTTGGTCCGACTCCGCTTACCGTGAGCAGCAGCTTATACACCTCCAGCTCATCACGGCTTTTAAAACCGAAGAGTGTCATGCTGTCCTCTTTGACGCTCAGGTATGTATATACTTTCAGCTTCTCCCCGTATGCCACCTTTTGAAGCAGCGCCGAGGTAACACATATCATGTAGCCTACTCCGTTGTTATCGAGCAGGATACAGTCGTCCCATATTTCCTCAACTGTACCTTTTATAAAACCGATCATGAACTGAGTATAACACATAATTATGTCGAACCACAATCTCAAAAATTCG
>CAYXUB010000012.1:0-21067 GCA_964468385.1 uncultured Lachnospiraceae bacterium | reverse complement strand
TATGGAAGGGGCGCTTGTTCTCCTCGAAATATGTCGATGACAGCCTGTCCCCGACTACCATGTCAACCTTCCTCTCAAGCACCTTATCAACCATTTCCCTCGCGGCCTCTGCCGGATATGTATCGTCACCGTCTGCTATTAGATAACAGCTTGCATCTATTTCCATGAACATCCGTCTTATGACGTTCCCTTTTCCCTGCTGATATTCATATCTTACTACCGCTCCTGCTGCGCGGGCAATCTCGTCGGTGCCGTCCGTGGAATTATTGTCGTAGACATATATCACTGCTTCCGGCAACACAGCTTTAAAATCCTCAACTACCTTTTGGATAGTTTTTCCCTCATTATAACAAGGCAATAAAACCGCTATCTTGTCCATTTTCCCTCCTGTAAGACAACCCGCCGTCCGGATCTGCTTCCCTTAAAACCTTATATTAACTCCCAGTTTTTTAAAATCGAAAGACCGATATTTATAAAGGCCGCAAGCCCTACCGTTTCCTTATACACCGTATAACAGGAATTGTAAAGCTTCTTTATCAAATATCGCGTTTCCCCCGCTCCGTTTGCTGCTTTTGCTGCTTTTGAACATGGCAAAAAGATATGGTTTGTTTATAAATCTTTTCTCTTTTTCATTCTTTTTTTCTGCTTCATACACAAGCGTTTCATATTTAGTATGTATTATCTAAGCATCAAAAGAAATATAAGAAAATAACTCGGAGCGTACCGAAGGCTTAAACAAAATATATAAAAACAATGTGTATGCTCTTCATCTGCGTTCCGAGTCGATATATATGCGGACAAGTTTACTTGTCCGTTTTTGAATATAAGGGGTTTTCGTTACTGCAGCTCGGCGAATATCATTTTGAAAAAGTTCGACGGCGTAAAATACACCCCTCCTGAGGCATCGTTCTCCCAGCTTAAGGATTGATACCAAGGCATGAGCAGACTCCTGCTTTCACCGTGTATCTTAAGCTCAAAAGGGTGAGCGGCTATCTCAGAGGCCGCGTTCTTCAGTACCGCAAGATAATCCTTAAAATCGATCGTCACCGAGCTCTGTATCGAAGATCCCTTATTTTGTGTATGCCATGCCTCATCATCAAAAAACGACAACAATTCTCTATGCGACACATAGTACGTGTTAACTTCCTTCTGTACACTCATGGCATCACATAGCTTTTCAAAAAGCCGAAGTGCATTCCCGCTAAATCCACTGCTCAACTTTATAAAAATACGTTTGCAATAATTCCTATGTGCTTTTTCGGCTTTTGAAGGCTCCGGCAGACTTTCGGAATTTAATCTATAGAGATAATTCAATATCCTATACATATAGACGGAATCGCTTATCGCGCACTTCTCTTTTTGAACGATCCGCATTCTATTGTCCACCTTCGGCTCAAGCGCGGATATCATCCAATCCCTTCCTATTTTTCTTGCCGTTATGAAGCCGCCTCGACCTGCCTTTTGCCTTGCTGTCGCGGGAGAAATTCCGTTTCTCCTTGCCCATTCTTTAAGAGGAATGAGCCCGCCTATTACATGCTCAGTTGTAGGTATCTGCCCATTTTCATCGAGAACGAGCTCCTTGCCGCTGTCATCTAAAAGAGAAAATAATGCTTCTACTAAATTCTTTGAGCCATATTCCGAAATCTCGATCTGTACCGCTTCTTGTTCTTTATATTTCATATCAGACATAGGCCTCCCTAATCCTTCAATCTAACTAAATCTACAACCCAATATTACTACTTTAACGTAGTATTGTCAAGTCGCACCCTCTCTTTATCAATCTATGCTTGATTTTTCTTCCGGACTATATATACTAATTTAATGAATCGCTTATGTAATTACGGTATGAAATAAGGAGGAACTGTAAAAATATGTATGATCTTTTAATCGAATCTGTAAAAGGACGGGAAATCGTCGACTCCAGAGGAAACCCTACGGTAGAAGCAGAGGTGTTGTTAGCCTGTGGCATAAGCGGCATAGGAGCCGCTCCGAGCGGCGCGTCTACCGGAGAATTTGAAGCCTTAGAGCTCCGGGACGGAGACAAATCCAGATATGGCGGCAAAGGCGTTTCCAAGGCCGTGGAAAATATCAATACGGTAATAAACGAAGCTATTTCTGGTATGGATGCGTCCGATATATACGCTGTGGACAAAGCCATGATCGAGGCAGACGGAACCGCGGATAAATCAAATCTGGGCGCTAATGCTATCTTAGCCGTTTCCATCGCATGTGCCAGAGCCGCTTCCGAAGCGCTTGAAATCCCGCTATACCGCTTCTTAGGAGGCGTAAACGCCAATCGGCTGCCGGTTCCGATGATGAATATCTTAAACGGCGGAGCCCATGCGGCTAATAACGTAGACGTTCAGGAGTTTATGATCATGCCTGTTGCTGCGCCAAGCTTCAGGGAAGGACTCCGCTGGTGCACCGAAGTCTTCCATGCTCTGGCAGCCTTACTTAAGAGCAAGGGCTCTTCAACCGCGGTCGGCGACGAAGGCGGCTTTGCTCCCGATTTGTCCGGTGAGGAAGAAGCGATCGAGTCCATTTTGGAGGCAATAAAACAGGCAGGATATGAGCCCGGAAAGGATTTTGTGCTTGCCATGGATGCTGCTTCGAGCGAGTGGAAGAGCGGCAAAAAAGGCGAATACGTGATGCCTAAGAGCGGAAAACGCTTCACCTCGGCAGAGCTCGTAGCTCACTGGAAAGCTCTTTGCGAAAAATATCCGATCTATTCTATAGAAGACGCTCTCGACGAAGAGGATTGGGAAGGCTGGGCAATGATGACCAAAGAAATAGGCGACAAGATCCAGCTTGTAGGCGATGACCTCTTTGTTACAAATACAAGCCGTCTGAGCAAGGGCATAGAGCAGGGCTGCGGAAACTCTATCCTTATCAAATTAAATCAGATCGGCTCTGTTTCCGAAACGCTTGAAGCTATTAAAATGGCTCATAAGGCAGGCTATACGGCTATCGTTTCCCACCGTTCGGGAGAGACAGAGGATACGACGATCGCCGATCTTGCGGTAGCGCTAAATACAGGACAGATAAAGACCGGCGCTCCCAGCCGCAGCGAGCGCGTTGCAAAATACAACCGTCTTCTCCGCATAGAGGAGGAGCTGGGAGAAAGCGCAGTATATCCCGGATATGATGCGTTTTAAAAGCTGATATTGACAAAAGAAATATAAGGCATAAAATCACGGCCGCATCTTTGACGGATGCGGCCATGTTTTTATCCTCTTGCTTCGCACTTTTTGCGCAGCAGTGGCTATTGCCGAAAGGTCTTTAGGTGTTCCCTTTTTTCACTATGCCAAGTGATTCTAACATCTCGTTTACTTCTTCTTCTCCTTCCAAAAAGAAATCTGCTTCTTTTGGATCGAGGTAACGCATTAGAGTAATAAGTTCGCCGACATGAACCTTCTCTTCATCTCTAATATCGGCAAGCACCGCTTTGGCAGCGGGGTCGTCAGTCGCCTGACAATGCGCATCATATAAGAAGATGGCTTCTAATTCACCGGCAATATCATGGCGAAGCGCTTGCATAAGTTCCTCGTTAGACATTTTTCTCTCTACATTAGCTGCGAAAGGATTTGGAAATGCAGGCATACTAATACCTCCTTTTTTAAAAAAACAAATTACCTTCAGTTTTAAAAATAGGAATCATTATTGATTTATTATAAATCTAACATATAATCTCTTATAAGTCAATGAATAGTTTCATAAAAGATATAATCTTGAAAAAGCAGCTATTTAGCACGGAAAACGGCTACTCTATTCTTTTGCCCATGAGCAGAAAGGAGCAACCGGACATGACAAAACCGAAAAAGAAAACCCGCTAGGAAGCACAGGCTTTGCAAGCGCGGCGGCTTTATGGAGAACCTTATCAAAGAGAAAGACTCCGACAGGGGAGCTGCCGAAGCCTTTCGAGGGGAATATAAAATTAATAAGGGGTTATTAATTTTGTAAAAAAAATTTTTGAAGGGTAAATTCTTTTTACAGGGAGGATTATAATATATAATATTAAAAAATGCAACAAGAAAAGCAAACCAACACAATTTTAATGAAAATAACATGGAAAAGTGGAGAGGATTCCAATGAAAATACGCGAATTATTGTATCAGGACAAACAAAATATCTCATTTGAAGTATTCCCCCCGAAGACAAGTACCTCCTTCGATAATGTCATGAACGCCGCAAAACAAATAGCGGATCTTCATCCGGCTTTTATAAGCGTTACATATGGAGCAGGCGGCGGAACTAGTAAATATACCCTTGAAATAGCAAAAAATCTAAGCGAATATACCTGTGTGCCTACATTGGCACATCTTACATGCGTATCCTCAGATAAGGAAACCATATATGAACGAATAGAAACAATGAAGGTCTATGGTATCGAAAACATTCTGGCGCTGCGTGGAGATTTAACTCCCGAGCTTGCAAAATCCGACAGAAACAAATGGGAATACCGGCACGCCACTGAGCTCATGTATGATATTAAAAGCGCGGGCGCAGATTTTTGCATGGGAGGCGCCTGCTATCCCGAGATACACCCCGAAAGCCCAAACCAAAAGACGGATATATACTACCTTAAACAAAAACAAGATGCCGGCTGTGAATTTTTGACTACGCAGATGTTTTTTGACAACAACCTGTTTTTCAACTTTTTATATAAGGCGCGTGAAGCGGGTGTCACCATACCGATAATCCCCGGCATTATGCCTATCACTAAAACCGAACAGGTCGACAAGGCGGTAAAGCTTTCCGGTTCTTTCATGCCGCACCGTTTTAAAAGCCTCGTCGATCATTTTGGCTCGAAACCCGAGGCTATGAAGCAGGCAGGCATTGCCTATGCTACGGATCAAATAATCGACCTTTTTGCCAACGGCATAAAAATAGTCCACGTATATTCGATGAACAAGCCCGACGTAGCGGCAAAAATAATGGAAAACCTGTCTGATATAATAGACTGACTCAAAGGAGCCGATAAATAATCATGCGATACAATGACGAAGACGTTATAGAACAGATGATCCACCGCAAGGATAAAAGCATCGTGAACTTTATCCTCATCGCGATAAATATCCTTATGTTTTTCATCACGGAAGCTACAGGCGGTTCTGAGGATACTATGAACATGATAAATTGGGGCGCTTCCTACACTCCTTTGGTTGCAGAGGGAGAATATTTCCGCCTTTTCACTTGCATGTTCCTGCATTTTGGCTTTAGTCATCTTTTCAGCAATATGCTGCTCTTGTTCTTTGTAGGCGACTATATGGAGCGCTATTTCGGCAAAATCAGGTATCTTATCCTTTATCTGGGCGGAGGACTTTGCGGAAGTCTGCTCTCTTTTATCGTTGAACTGAAGAACGGCGAAGCTGTCGTTTCTGCCGGAGCCTCGGGCGCGATATTCGCGGTGCTCGGCGGGCTTGTGTTTGCCGCGCTAATAAACAAGGGACGTCTTTACGACTTGAGCTTTTCGCGCATATGTATCATGGTCGTGCTCTCGCTCTGGTCGGGCTTTTACTCTTCCGGAGTCGACGGCTGGGCGCATCTGGGCGGTTTTCTTGGCGGTATGCTTATCGGCTGCCTGTTCGAGCTGACTAGCAAAAGAAGAAGAAATTGAGCTTCCTTATGGAAGGCATTGCCCTTTGAAAAGCTTGCTTGTTTCAATCCTTTTATTTTTTAATAAAGATTTTAGAAGATTTTTGACAGTTTTATGAATGTGTCCTGTTTAAATTAATTCTCTGAGTTGTATAATAGAACAGTGAATCGCTATTGCTGATACATTCTTACTTTTTTCATCTTTCTTGATGAGCAAAACTATTTTGAAAACGTTGTAGGAAAACGGCTCTATTAAGTAGTGCTCAAAGTCCCACGTAAAAAACATAAAGAGGTGAACAATATGGAATACAGAAAATTTGGAGATACTATTGTCGTCCGCATTGATAAGGACGAGGAGATCGTGGCAAAGGTTCTGGAACTGGCCGAGAAAGAACATATTACTCTGGCCAATGTACAGGCTCTTGGAGCCATTGACCGTTTTACCGCAGGGGTGTTCCACCCTCGTGAAAAGCAATACCAAAGCCGTTCTTTTGAGGGCTGTTTTGAGATCGTCTCTTTGACGGGGACGTTGACCACTATGGATGGCAAGCCATATTGCCATCTGCATATGAGCGCCGGCGATGAAAACGGTCAGGTGTTTGGCGGACATTTGAACGAGGCCTTTGTCAGCGCCACATGCGAGATGGTGATCCAGCTCATAGACGGCAGCTTGGGACGGGCTTTTAACGACGAAATTGGCTTGAACCTGTTTCAATTTTAATAAAATCAAACAATTACAAGCTTTTATACTAAACTGCGCCCGCGTAGCGGACGCCTAAAGCGTAACGTTTCTGCGGAGGTAGTTTCGTGCTTCAACTTCAAGACATATGTAAATCATATAAAACAGGCAATCTTATTCAAAATGCTCTCGAAAAAGTCAATCTTACGCTGCGTGACAATGAATTCGTAGCTATACTCGGCCCCAGCGGTTCCGGCAAGACAACTCTCCTTAATATCATCGGAGGTCTTGACCATTACGACAGTGGCGATCTTATCATAGACGGCGTTTCGACAAAGCGCTTTAGCGACCGCGACTGGGACTCATACAGGAACCACTCGATAGGCTTCGTATTCCAAAGCTATAACCTCATACCTCACCAGACTATATTGGCAAACGTAGAACTTGCCCTCACTATCGCGGGCGTAGGCAGAAGCGAGCGCAAAAGACGCGCCACTGAAGCACTGGAAAAGGTAGGCCTTGCCGACCAGCTCCACAAACTTCCCGAACAGCTCTCCGGAGGTCAGATGCAGCGCGTCGCGATAGCCCGCGCCCTTGTAAACGACCCTCATATACTGCTCGCCGACGAACCTACGGGCGCTCTCGACAGCGAAACAAGTATTCAGGTAATGGAACTGCTGCGCGAGGTGGCAAAGGATAGACTTGTCGTCATGGTTACTCACAACCCCGAGCTTGCAAATTCCTATGCTACGCGCATAATATCTCTACGCGACGGAAATATAACCTCGGATTCCTATCCTGTAAATGATCCCTCGCTTATCCCGCCTTCATCGGCTAAAAAGCATCTTGACAGGATATCCATGTCCTTTTTGACGGCGCTTTTCCTAAGCTTTAATAATCTCAAAACGAAAAAAGCCCGTACCTTCCTTGTCTCTTTTGCCGGGTCCATAGGCATAATCGGTATTGCCCTAATACTTGCCGCATCTGCCGGCGTGAACGAGTATATCGCCGCGGAACAGGCGGCCATGCTCTATGCTTATCCTATAGAGATACTGAACACGAGCTTCGATATGACCTCGTTTTTCTCTATTTCTTCCTCCGGCAGTGGGGATTCCGAGGATATAGGAGTCGAAGAAACTACGACTCGCCTCTTTTCGAACGTGGGCGCAAACGACTTAAGCGCGCTGCGCGAATATTTTGAAAGCGGAGAATCCGATATATACGACTATGTGAACGCCATCGAATATGAATACGATATAGAACCTCAAATATTTTTATTTAATGACGGAGAGTACCGTCAGGTCAATCCGAACTCTATATTATCGTCGATAGATACAGGAATATTTTCCGCAAGCGCGAGCCCGGTTTCTTCCCTGTTTTCGAACGATGTCTTCTTTCAGCTCCCCGAAAACGAAAACATCTATATAGATGACTACGAGCTTGAAGCGGGGCGTTGGCCCGAAAGCTATAATGAATGTGTCCTCTTGCTCAATTCAAACGGAAATATAAGCGACATTACCTTGTACGCCTTGGGCCTCAGGGACAGCCTTGAACTTCAGGACATGGTCGAGCAGTTTCTGAGCGGCGAGACCGTAGATATGCCTGATGATTTCGGGACTTATGATTACGATGATATACTGGGCATTGAGTATAAGCTCGTATACGCCACGGACTATTACGAATACGACGAGGAAAACGAGATTTGGGTAAGCCGCGCTGATGACGATGACTATATTCAAGAACTCGCCGAAAACGGAGAAACTCTTGAAATCGTCGGTATAGTAAGCGCTTCTTCGGAGTATTCATCGTCTCTCCTTACAACGGGGATATACTATACTTCCATGCTAACAGAACATATAATCGAGAACGCTGCCGAAACAGATATCGTCCAATCCCAGCTTGAAAATCCGGATATAGATGTTTTTTCCGGAGAAGCCTTTGACTCGGAAGGCGATGAAAGCGAAGATTCTCTCGAATCGCTTTTCGGCATAGATAGCGACGCCCTGTCCGAGGCCTTTGAAATAGACGAACAGAGCATAGAAGACTCTCTTTCGGATTCGGCGGATATGTCGCAGTATTTTGATATAGATTCCGACTCCTTAGATCTCTCGGCACTGGTGGACTTAGGCGACATATCACTGTCACTTCCCTCAGGCATGGAAGAAATAAGCCTTTCGGACATACTGGATAATATACAGGTAAGCGCGTCGAGCGACGGTATAAACGCCATAGCCTCCACCCTTATGGAAGGCTTTGTTAAATATGCCGCTCAGGACTCGAGCACGGATATTTCGCGTTTCGTCGGGGGCTTCGAGGATTATTTACAAAGCGAAGACGCTCAGCGCATACTTACCGAAAATATAAATGAGATAATAAACGCCGGAGGCGGCATACAGATAAGCAGCGGACAGATTGAAGAGTTGAACCTTGCTCTTATACAAGGATTTTATGAATATATAACAATTAACGGCTATACAGACAACCTCACGGTAGAAATTTTCAGCGAGTATTTGAATTCAGAGACCGCGCAAAATATATTCAATAATTGGGCCGACGATAACCTGACAATTAGCTCGGATATCACTGTAAGCTCAGCTCAGCTTCAAAATCTCGTATCCGATCTCTCCGAGGGCTACGCTTCCTATGCTGAGTCAAAATCTCTTCCGACCGCCGAAAGCATAGGAAACGCCTTCCTTTCCTATCTTGAAACCGAAGAAGCGCAGTCTATCATTTCCGAAGGACTTATAGCTGCCCTCGATACGCAAAGCATAGAAGAACAGCTCTCCTTAGCTATCGGGAACTACATAAGCAGTATAGCGTCTACATACGGCGACGCGCTCCAAAGCCGGATAGAAGAACTCGCATCTTCAGCTATGACGCAGCTAAGCTCTCAGCTTTTATCCGGAATGGAAGAAGCCATGAGCGGTATTGCCGACTCGATAAGCGACAGCCTCTCTGACGCGTTTGACATAGACGGCGATACTCTTCTTAACGCCTTGGGTCTTGATATGAGCGCCACAGAGCTTTACAATCTTTTAAGCTCTCTTTCTTCGGACAGCTCGTCCTACAGCGACAACCTTTCCTCGCTCGGCTACGCGGATATAAACGAGCCTACAGCCATTGACATATATCCCATAGATTTCGACAGCAAAGAAATCGTCATAGACATACTTGATGCTTACAACGCGCAGATGATCGAGGAAGGAAATGATGATCTGGTTATCTCCTACTCGGATACGACCGCTACACTCATGTCTTCCGTAACCGATATGATAAATATAATAAGCTCCGTAATGATAGGCGTGGTCGCCATATCCCTCATCGTCTCCTCGATAATGATAGGCGTCATCACATATATAAGCGTGCTCGAACGCAAAAAAGAAATCGGCGTCCTGCGCGCTCTGGGGGCTTCAAAACGAAATATATCAGAAGTTTTCAATGCGGAAACCGTAATCATCGGACTTTGCTCGGGACTGCTCGGCGTATTGATTGCCTATCTATTGACCATTCCGCTAAACAGACTTATCCAAACTTACCTGGAGTTGTCTGCTCTTCGTGTGTTCCTGCCCGTACTTTATGCCGTTGCTCTCGTAGCGATAAGCGTCGCGCTTACGCTGTTTTCAGGGATTATCCCCTCATCGAGGGCCGCAAAGAGCGATCCGGTAGATGCGCTTCGTACAGAATAAAGCGTGCTTCCATTATAACTTCTACAGTTTTAAACTCTTTTAATCAATGCCGTTTTCTGGTACTATTAAATCAGTACAAGAATCGGCGTTTCGTAGGGATACGCCAAGCCTAAAGAAAGGAGCCGCTATGAGTTATTCTTCCGAATTCCGCTTTACCGAATACGACTATTATCTTTTTGGCGAAGGTACAAACTACGATGTATATAAAAAATTAGGCGCGCACGTCTGCTCCGAAAATGGTCAGGACGGCACGCTTTTTTCTGTTTGGGCTCCAAGCGCAAAAGCGGTAAGCCTCATCTGCGATAATAACGGCTGGAATCCCGAAAGCAGTCCGATGCAGCCCACCGATTTCGGCATTTGGGAGCTCTTTATGCCCGGCGTCATGCCCGGATGCAAATACAAATTTTCCGTTCTCGGTGCAGACGGCATCTGTCGCATAAAAGCCGACCCCTATGCCTTTTCCTCAGAGCTTCGTCCGAATACGGCCTCGGTCGTAACCGCCCCTAATACCTATGCCTGGGGCGATGCTGAGTATATGAAAAAGACCGCCGGAAAACATATCTTTAATGCCCCCATTGCTATATACGAAGTCCATCTCGGCTCATGGAAAAAAGATTACCGTCTCGGAGAAGACGGTTTTTTGAACTACAGGACTCTTGCCGACCAGCTTTCCGAATATGTGAATTTCATGGGCTTTACACATGTCGAGCTCATAGGTATTTCCGAACACCCCTTAGACGCCTCTTGGGGTTATCAGGTCACCGGTTTTTACGCTCCGACCTGCCGTTACGGCTCCCCCGATGATTTCCGTTATTTCATTGACAAGATGCATAAAAACGGCATAGGCGTGATCCTCGATTGGGTTCCCGCCCACTTTCCAAAGGATTCTTTCGGACTTGAAAACTTTGATGGGACTCCCCTGTATGAATACGGTGATTCCCTGCGCGCCGAATATCCCGAATGGGGAACAAAGGCCTTCGACCATGGTAAGCATCAGGTACAATGTTTCCTTATCTCAAACGCCATGTACTGGATAAAAGAATTTCATGTAGATGCGCTCCGTGTGGACGCGGTGGCTTCTATGCTTTATAACAGCTTTGCCCGCAGCGAATGGAGGCCCAACATATACGGTGGCGCGGACAATCTGGAAAGCATAGCTTTTTTAAAGAAACTCAATAAGGTGATAAAAGAAAATACGAACGCGCTCATGTTCGCGGAAGACTCGTCCATAATGGAAGGGATCACCTCACAAAAGAGGGGCGTCGCGCTCGGCTTCACCTACAAATGGAATCTCGGCTGGATGCACGACACCCTAGAATACATAGAAAAAGATCCCATATACAGATACTGGCACCACAAGCAGATAACCCACAGCGCGGATTATATATTCGATGAGCATTATGTCCTCGTACTCTCACATGACGAGGTGGTTCATCTCAAACATTCCATGGCGGAAAAACCGCCGGGCAATCTCAGGGATAAGCTCGGCGTATTAAAAACTCTCTATACCTATATGATGACCTTCCCGGGGAAAAAGCTGATCTTCATGGGACAGGAATTTGCGGAATCCGCTGAGTGGTCGGAGGCGCGCGAGATAAACTGGTCCCTTGCAAACGTAGAGAATCACCGCGATGTGATGATAAGCCTGCGTTCGCTTTTGAAGCTGTACAATAGCCGTCCCGTCTTGTATTCCGATTCGGGCAATCCCACGACCTTCGAATGGGTAAACAAACACGATGCCTACAGAAACACATTCAGCTATATCAGGCGAAATCCTTGGAATTACAATTCTGCCCTGCTCGTTATACTGAATTTTGCGGCTAGGCTTTATATGGATTACTGCTGCGGCGTGCCGGTAAAAGGATATTATAAGCGCCTGTTCAGCACCTATGACTTTTTGGACTTCGGCGAAGACTCGTCATGCATTCAGGAAATCCCTCCCCTCACCTCGACCGACGCGCCCAGCGACGGCTACGAATACAGGATCACCTACGACCTGCGCCCATATGAATCCGTAATATTCGAGTTCCCGATAAACGAGGCTTAATCAGACATAAATTCATGCAGCTCGTCCTTGCGTCTTTCAAAATCTTCACAGCCTATGTTGTATAGCTTTTGATTGAGTACCGGATCCATCGCGTAGGTGCTTATCTTCAGATCAGTTTCAAGACTGAAGATAAAAGCTTTCTTTTCCTGTTCGAGCTTGAAGATGAAATCTTGGCAGTTTTTATACATTATATGGCGCTCGTTCAGGTCCTTTACTACCTGAGGATATTTGTGGCAGAAAAGCGAATATAAGAATTTCATTCCCTGAGGCTTCTTTTGAAAATATCTCGATTTTGAAAGAACGATGACGAGCTTGTCACAACCCTTATCAAGCGCTCGGCGGGCAGGTATCGCGTCGCTCACCCCGCCGTCAAAATACGGAATGCCGCCTATATAGACCGGCTTGCTGACCGCGGGTATCGCGCTCGAAGCCATGATCTGCACGTAATCATTTCTTTTCATCTCTGATTTATTGAAATATGCGGGCTTTCCGGTAAGCGCGTTTGTCGCCGTCATCTCATACTCGCAAGGATTCTCCATGATCCTATCATAATACAACTCGTCTTCTCCACCCTCGTTGCTGAGCGTCCCGTATATATATTGCAGATTAAAAAGATTGCCTGTGCTTAAAAAAGGCTTTAATCCAAAATAGTTCGGGTCCTTCACATGCTTCACGTAAAAATGCAGATTTCTTTCTTTTTGTCCCGCCATAAGCGAAGCAAGATTCGCCGCTCCCGCGGAAACGCCGATGCAGTAGTTAAACTTTACATCGTAGTCTAAAAATTTGTCGAAAACCCCGGCGCCATAGGCGCATTTCATTCCGCCGCCCTCGGCGACGAGTCCTATCTTAGTCATAGCTACCTCTCTTTATATTACCTGTTAAGCATTTTGTAGATCTGTAGTCGATTGGTAACACTTTTCCCTCTTCTAAATTATATAACTAAAGCGAGATCCTTCTTTTTATCTCGGAAAAGATCGGTCTGCCCTTTATTATCGCCATTACCACGAAGGCCGCAAGACAGAGTCCGAAACATATATGCCATGCTATGCTGTGGTCTTTAACGAATATGGTAAACAGCGCGGATACAACAAAGCCTATAAAAACGCTCGATATAAAATATACCGTAGAGTATCCCTTTTTATCCGTAAGCAAAAAACAAAAATTTATCCCTACCATGCTCATCAATAGTATAGGTATGATGAAGATATATTCAGGAAACCAGATAGATGTAAACCCGACAAGCACACAAAGCGAAATAATACATTCCGTGACTATCCTTGGAATAGGCCTATATTTCCTCATGATACTACGTATGACTATCTCTATTACAATGACCCATACGAAAAACAGCGGCCACCATCTGACTTGCGGGAACAGGTGTAGCAATCCGTTTATGATAAATACTACGATGCAAGCAGCTATTAAAATCCTGAGCTGTATCTTATATATCTTAGAAGTCTTTTTGAGCTCGTTTAGTTCCGGCCAGTACCCCTTTTCCTTTTCTCCTTCAAGAGGCCCCCTGCAAAGCGGACATTCCTTTGAGTCTCCTCCTATCTCTATATCACATTTCGGACATTTCTGCATTTTATCTGACTACCTCTGTCGCATACAATCTTATAGCTATGTCATCTTCCCTCAATATCTTAATGAATCTTCTGAGGATCCTCGTATCGGAATAGGGATAGGATATGCTTATCGTCATCTTATCCTTAAAGCCGCAGAGCACGATAAATATATATTCGGAGCTGCAATATGCGCTGTAATATTCTATATGCCTGCTCAGTTCCTCCGGCAGCTTTACCTCCCCGATGTTAGAAACGATCGCAGAAATGTGTTTATAACTCTGTTTCGCCGCAAGCAAAATCCCCAGCTCTTTAATTGCAAGCGGCACGATGCGTATCGGCCATTTCTGCTGGAAGTTCTGAAAATAATTCATCTGCCTTTTTATATTATCAGGCTTTAGACTTTCCCTCATTTTTTCCAGATATTCCGCGCAGAGTGATGCGAGCGTTTCTCCTCCCTGATAGCTATGACTAATATTTATGCTGTTGAAGAAGTTGCGCATGGAACTCGACTCATAATAATTTCGCAGATTGACAGGCATTGATATCGTTACGTCTTCTTTTCTCCTCGACGCCGGCATGTCCTGTAAGAGCGCGAGCATCATAGCCGCTCCGATATAGCTCGAAAGGTTCACCCCGTACTCCTTTGCCTTTTTCAGCACTTCTACCGCGGATAAATGCAGCTCGAAAAACTGCAGCTGCTCGTACGGAATCTTTCGCCCATAGGGGCGATAAGCCTTTTTCTGCTTTACTCCGTCGGATATCGGTTCGCTTTCCTTATCAAAATTGGATTTAAAACTGTTTTCGCTAAGCTGTTCCGGCGTTTCCTCCCCCTGTGCCTGATAGTCATTTGGAACATCGTCATATTTCGCCTTTAAATATTCCGTGATCATGATGTTCATAAACTCCATAGCTCCGGTTCCGTCGCCTATGGCGTGAAACATATCTAAATTGATCCTGTTTCTCCAGTATGTCACCTTATATAAGGGCTGCTCAGGCCTGTCATGAAAAAAAAGGAGCGGGCAAACTCTCCCTTTTTCCTCTGTCACAACGGGCAAATCTGTAGAATCCTCTATGTAACGCCAGAAGATACCCTTATGGAGCCTTACCTGAAACTGCGGACGTATACGCACCGTTTCATCGAGTGCAAGCTGCAGTATGCAGGGATCTACTCTTTCTTTTAAAACGCAGCATATGCGCATGGTGCGCGTATCGCGATTATTGTATGTAGCCAAAAACAGGTTTGCCACGTTGTCTACGTTTTGCCATTTGCTGTGCTTCATATCTTCTTTCTTTTTCCTATCGTCCGTAGATAATCGTGTTCAAAAATTCCTGAACCTTTATAAACGCCTGCTTCGCAAGCAAAGTCGGGAACTGCTGAAAAACATGCCACCCGTTTTTATATATCTGTAGCTTAACATCGACCCCGCTTTTTTTCATCCTTTTCGCCAAGGCAACGCTGTCATATCTGAGCACCTCGCTCATTCCTACCTGTATGAGTGTATTCGGAAGTCCAGAAAGCTCCCCATACAAAGGGCTGTAGTTCGGATTTTTATAGTCGGTCTCTTCCTCGCCGAGATAGGCCCTACGGGCGTTTTCCACGTATATCTTAGAGATTACCGGGTCGTTTTCCTTTTCGCTCTCATATGTATATCCCTCAGCCGACATATCCGTCCATGGACTGAAGAGCACAAGAGCGGCCGGCTGTTTTTCTCCCTTGTTTTTGAGATGAAGACAAAGCTCCAGCGCAAGATTGCCTCCCGCCGAATCTCCCGCGACTATTATATGCGAAGCCCTTATCCCGATGTCTTTTAAATATTTCCAAGCCTCCAATGCGTCCTCAAGCGGCGCCGGGTATTTATGCTCAGGCGCAAGCCTGTATGCAAATGTGAGCACATCGAGTCCGGTGTGCGCCGCAAGCTTAGTACCTAAAACACCGGCATATTCCAGCCCCCCGCAGACATATCCCCCACCGTGGCAATACAGTATGATCCTTCTTCCTAAATTGCCGTAATAAGGAGATATCCATTCGGCGGGCATATCCCCTATCGTAAACTTCGAAAATCTTATGCGCGTATGGGAAAAAGCTATCCTCGCGATCGCTTCTATGAAGTTCCTATGCCTTTTCAACTCGTCGAGGGTAACATTCGCCGAGGCTCCGGCAGAATGATAGACCGCCTTCATCAGCTTTATGAACGGGACCGCCCTTCTTGAGACATCGTTCCTTATCCTCTTCATGTTTAAACCGCCGCTCTCTTCTTCAATAGTCGTCTAAAAAACTGTGTCTTTCTCCGTCCTTGTGATATCCGATTATCGTCCTTAGATTGACATTGTGTATGCTGTTGAATATATTGCTGTCGACAAATTCACTGTCTTTGCGCAGCTGCGCTATCAGCTCCGTCATTTCATCGCGCTTTGAACGTTTCTCGCCCTCGGCGCAGCTTTCGGTAAAACGGCAGGCGCATTGCAAGAACCGCAGTCCGTTGTAGTCCCGCCACGCCTTTACATATTCTTCTTTTATCATATACATGGGACGAATGAGCTCCATCCCCTCGAAATTCGTACTGTGGAGCTTTGGCATCATCGTTTCTATCTTCCCGCTGTATAACATTCCCATCAGCACTGTTTCGATCACATCGTCAAAATGATGTCCGAGCGCTATCTTATTGCAGCCAAGCTCTTTTGCCTTTGAATACAGATAGCCTCTGCGCATGCGTGCGCAGAGATAACAGGGGCTTTTTTCTATATCGGCGACGGCATTGAATATATCGCTTTCAAATATAGTAAGCGGTATACCGAGCGTCCTCGCATTTTCCTCAATAAGCCGCCTGTTTTCGACGTTATAGCCGGGGTCCATACATAAAAAAGTAAGCTCGAAGCGGACCTTGCCGTGCCTTTGCAGTTCCTGCATGAGCTTTGCGTTAAGCATAGAATCCTTGCCGCCGGAAATGCATACGGCTATCCGGTCGCCCTCCTGTATGAGCTCGTATCTGTCTATCGCCTTCGTAAAATTCCGCCATATGCTCTTACGAAATTTTTTTATTATGCTTCTCTCTATTTCCTTTACTCTATCGAGCCGTGCCTCCGCACGGCCCTTGTCATATGCGGCTGATCCTTCCACATTTTTCTCCCAACAGTCATTTTTTAAAGCGGTCCTATCACTGCCTTTACCGCCTCGGTCGCAAGCATGAGACCGGCGGCAGGTGGGGCAAACGCGCAACTTCCCGGCAGGCTTCTTCTTTTTGCCTGCTCCTGCGTATCTCCCGCCTTAAGCGGTTTTTCTTTTGAATAGACGACCCTTAAATCCTTTATTCCTCTTTTTTTTAGCTCCCTTCGCATTACCTTTGCCAAAGGGCATACGCTCGTCTCATATATGTCCGCCGCCTCGAAAGCTGAAGGGTCGAGTTTATTTCCCGCTCCCATTGAACTGATGATCGGTACTTCTTTTTCTTTTGCCCTTACTATAAGCTCTATCTTTGCGGTCACGGTATCAATAGCGTCTATTATCACATCAAAATCGGAAAGCTCTATGTCGTTTGCGGTTTCCGGCAGATAGAAAAGCGTATGTGTCCTAACGATACAATCGGGATTTATATCGAGTATGCGCTCCTTCGCCACCTCGGTCTTGGCTCTGCCTAGCGTGCTTTGCAGCGCATAGAGCTGCCTGTTTATATTTGTTATGCTTACTACGTCGTTATCTATAAGGTCGAGAGCACCGATGCCGCTCCTCGCGAGAGCTTCCGCGGCATAGCCTCCGACACCGCCCAAGCCGAACACGGCGATGCGGGCTTCGGCAAGCCTTTTCATGTTTGCAGCGCCGAGCAACATTTCCGTTCTTGAAAACCTGTTCAGCATTCCGCTCTCCTTTTTTGCCCTTTAAGCTCGCGCAGGGCCGGCGGAAGCATAGCAAAGCCGCCTATGAGCGCATATATTATTATAGCCGTAAGCCCGCCTGTAATATCGTCAGTGGCACAGTAGGCTGTTATAGGAGCGGTTATCGCTTGGGCCGAATACATCACAAGGGAGCTTGTAGATCCCGAAAGCAGGCTTCTCCCCTCGTTCCAGACCGCGCCCAGCTGGTAAGTCTGAGGCACGCTGGCTCCCGAGGCAAAGCCGCTTAATATTATACATATAAACATAAGCCAAGTCTGACCTGCAGCAACACCTAGCAAAAGCGTTGCGGCCGACACAAAACATCCGAAGCTGAACAGCGTTTCGGTCGGAAGCTTTATATTCGGGACAATGATCCTGGCGGCCGCCGTTCCTATCCAAAACGAAGAAAGGATAAGTGCACCATAACCGGCGACACTCAAGTTCATATCGCTGTATCTTGCTATCCAGACAGCGATACCGTACTGAAAGCCTTGATACCCGAATGTCCCTAGCAGTAAAAAGGCGTTCTTTTTGTTTGAAAAATATTTTTTTACATCTTCAGAAGTTATATTTTCCCTTTTTTCCGCAAGCGTTGCCGTTATATTCCTCGAGGCTTTAAGTGTAAAGACATAGTTTATATAGATTGCGGCCACCACAATCCCGTCTACAAAAGCGGCGAAATTCCAGCTTATGCTTTCAAGACAGGCATTTAAGATTATAGGTGCTAAAAGCCCCCCTAATCCAAAAGCCGCATGCAGGATCCCCATGGCCTTGCCGCTGTTTCCCGTAAGAGAATTGACAAGGGATGAACAAAGATTAGAATTACTCGCATAGCCTACGCCGATCAGAAAATGCAAGATAAGAAAAACAATGAATTGAGGCTTAGAGGATATGAACAAGAGAGCCGCGGACATAAAGACACCGCTGAATATTACAAAATGCTGTCTCTTTATCTTTCCCGCAAGCAAAAGCACTAAAAAAGCTGAAAAAAAACAGCCTACGCTTGCAAAAGTCCCCATCATTCCCTGAGTCGTAGATTGGAGCCCGTATTCTTCTATATAACTTGAAAGCAGAACGCCCTGAAGACTGTTCGCAAAATTTCCGGCAAACTGCAAAAGACAAAGTGAAACAAAAAATCTTCTCTTTTCCATATCTATCCTCGCTCTTATAAGCATTTAAGGATTTTTATACCGTTAGCTCCACCTCGGCCTCCGCCTGAAGATCGGCTTCCTTTACAGGATCGAGCTCCGGCAGCTCTTCTAAGGAACTAAAACCGAAACGACGGAGAAACTCGTCCGTCGTGCCGAAAAGTATCGGCCGCCCCGGGGCGTCTACCCTGCCTACTTCCTTTATCAGACCGTACTCTACGAGCCTGTTTACGGCATGATCACAGGAAACACCCCGTATCTTGGCTATCTCTCCCTTCGTAACAGGCTGCTTGTATGCTACCACAGAAAGCGTTTCCATCAAGCTATCAGTAAGAGCGGGTTTTTTCGGATGCTTTGCGATATATATAAGCTCCTCATAGAACTCCGGCTTTGTCACGAGCTGATACGCGTTTTCAAGCTCTATGAGTTTTATTCCCCGCCTCTCGTCCTCATATTCCTCCATCAGCTTTGTCGCTGCGCACTTTATCTCCATTTCGGTAACGTCCAAGGCCCTGCAAAGACTCGATATTTCAGTTGGGTCTCCCATGGAGAATAATATCGCTTCTATTTTCGCTTCAAGTGTTTTTTCCGCCATCCTAAAACCTCATTTTAATTAAATTCCACGCTGTCCGAAAAGGCGTTTTCATCTACTACAGTAGAACTGTCCTCGAGCGACTCAATGATTATATCGCCAAACAGACCTTCTTGATCTATCTTTATCTTGCCGAAATGCATGAGCTCGAGCATAGCGAGGAAAGTCACGACAACCCTCTCTTTTTCGGGCTGAGAATCCAAAAGCTCCCTAAATGACAGCTTCCTTTCCTTTATGATCTTTTTTTCGAGCCGTATCATCTGCTCGGCGACCGATATCTTCTCCTTTTCGATACGCCCGAACCTGCTCCTTACCGGATCTATGACTTCACGCCTGCGGCGCATTACATCCCTGTAGATCTCCATCAGCCGTTCAAGCGTCACATCGCTCAAAAGCTCTCCTACGTCTATAGGCGGACGATGTTTTTCAACTTCCTCCGGCAGCATCTGCTCCTTTGTAAGAAACACCCCGTTTCCGTCCAAAAGCTCTTTGAGCACACCGGACATGTATTTGCATTTTTTATATTCGATCAGGCTCTGTACAAGCTCTTCACGCGGATCCTCCTCTTCCTCGGTTTCATTTTCCTTAGGAAGCAGCATACGACATTTTATATCCAGAAGAGTTGCCGCCATAAGGATAAACTCGCTTGAGAGCTCCATGTCGCGTATGTCTATCTCTCTTATATAGCTTAAGTACTGATCCGTTATCTCAAATATAGGTATATCGTATATATCTATCTTGTTTTTTTCTATCAAATGCAGGAGCAGATCAAGCGGCCCCTCAAAAGCCCTTAGTTTAACCGATAAAGCCATGTCTCATATCTCCCGACGAAGTTATGCTTACCAAACCTCGACGTCTAAAACGACGATCTCGCGCGGGTTATTTATCCTTACAGGAATCGTGTGTTCACCCATACCGGCACTTATGACGGCAGTCTTTTTATTTATCTCTATACATCCGTGCGCCATATGCGGAAAGATAGACGGCTCGGGACTTATGAGCCCTTTGTTCCTGCTTAAACCTACGACTCCGCCATGATAATGTCCGCATAGTATGATATCCGAGCCCCAGTTAAAATAGGCTCCCAAATATCTCGGATTGTGCGCGAGCAATATATTTACCTTATCCTTTTGCGGCTCTCCTATCTTTTCTCTTATATGCGCGGCCGTAAGATCGTTTTTTTCAAAACGATGATAAAATCTCTTCTCTATACTGAGACCGTAAACCCTTACGGGCATATTGTTCGGCTGTGCATTCACCGATTTGTTGTCCAAAAAGACAACGTCGCTGTTCTTAAGCTCCGTCATATAGTCGCGGTACATGTTCCCGTATTTTTCAGGGTAAAGCCTCAGCCGGTATTCGTGGTTCCCGATCGCATAATAGATGCGAAAATTCTTTGACAGCTCCTTGATAAAGGCCGCCGCTTTATTCAGGTTATCACTCCCGCTTTTTGGATGCGCCACGAGCATATCTCCTCCGCACAGCACGATGGACGGCTCTTCTTCCTCTATCTTGGAGACGAGCCGCTTTATATCACCGCCCCATATCTTATTGTGCAGGTCGCTTAAAAAGACCGCCCTGAATCCTCCGAACGGCAATGCGTCTCTCGACACCTTTGTTTTATATCGCGTTATCTGTTCTTTCATACTTTAAGAAAATGTGCGCTCCCCAGAACACACTCGCGCCGAACGCGATTGCTGTCAGGCAATAATCCCTTTGCACGAGTGCGCGTCCACAGCGGAGCGTTTTTGTACGATCGGAAATGAAATTTCCCATTGTACAAATAACAGCCACTCGTTTATACGGTGGCTGTAGCATTTGTTTAACCGATTCAGTTAAATTTGCGTTTTCTCGCCGCTTCTGATTTTTTCTTGCGGCGAACGCT
>CAYXUB010000011.1:0-21126 GCA_964468385.1 uncultured Lachnospiraceae bacterium | reverse complement strand
TATAGACGATAGGCCACTTTTGCATTTCTGTAATACAAAGCATCACGTTCGTCTTCATTCAGGCAGTCTGTCTCAAGAAACATTTTCATCATCTGCGGATAGGTCGCTCTATTTAAGGTCCCGGTGATATCCGTACCCCAAATTAGTTTTTCAAATCCTATAGTCTGCTTTACTTCTCTTAAAAGCTCAAGTGCTGTAGGATAGGGCCAATTCTCTTCGTTAAATAAATCGGGCATTGCACTGACGTCCAGCCAGCAATTTGGCAGAGACACTACAGAAACCATTTCCTTCCATCTCGTCTTATACGTCTCTGTATTGAATGGTTTCGGATATCCCATATGACACAAAACAAAATGAAGCTGTGGAAATGCTTTCACTGCCGTTTCAAATGCCTGTGGCCGATATACCGGAAAATCTATCGGAGCCGGATCAATGGTAACTGTCATACCAAGCTCTTCTGCTTTTTCAAACATCCGCATCATTCTCGGATCATCATAACAAATATCCGGATATGCTACCGGATCTGTATACGCGCGCATTTCAAATTTAACAACCCTCAACCCGCGTTTATTCCAGTATTCCATAGCCTCACACCAGCCTTCCACCGGCTCAAGCACCATGGCTCCACTGAGACGATCCGTATATTTTTCCACCGCCTTTGCTACTTCTTCATTCCGCGCTGACATCAATGATTGAAGAATAACTGCTTTTTCCACGCCATATGCATCCATCATATGGATCAGTGTATCCTCCGTGAACTGACTATCATGCATATACGGCGGCATCGTATAAAAGCCACCGTCTTTCATTTTCAGATATCCATACGGCATGACCTCTGTACCAAACTTCTCATTCCGAGATCCAAGTGCGGAGGCGGGAGTAATATGAACATGCGCATCAATATAACGTCTTTTCATTTACAGTCGCTCACTAATATCCGGACGCACAAATCCTTCCGGATAGTCTTCTACTTCATGTCCAACAATTGTATATTTCTTATTTCCATTGGTAAAAGAATTTTCAAATGCAAGATACGCCTGAGGATCAAACATTCCTGACGCGGAAAAGCTCTCAATCTTTGAAGCCGGCGCTGTCTCAAAGGTATAAGCCACGCTCTGATTTTTAAAGTTTGCAAGTCCATGCTCCAACATGCCTTCCATAGCCGCTTTCAGTGTATAATGACTGCTGCACATCACAAAGCCAAGTTCTGTCAATTCTTCCATTGTCACAGACGGGTGATAATGACCATCTTCTCCTTTTTCTGCACGTACATCTGCAAAAATCTTTGGACCAGTAACAATCTTTGCCATTTCTGATGCCTGGGCATAATTTCCCACCAGAACCATCATTGCGATTACATACTGTCCGCGTTCTTTCCCAATATCAATAGCCTGTTGCAGCCTCTCGCAGCCTTCTCTCATCTGTTCTGGATCGAAAGGATCCGCGTTGCTTCGCGCAATCAGAAGGCAATCGCTTCCCTCCAGACCGTCTAAGGCCGCACGCACCTTTGCCAGATATTTTTCTCTAGGTAAGATTTTTGTAGACTCTTCCATATCCGCAGAGTCTTCCAACTGAATTGCGGCCGCTCCTGCTGCAGATAAACGCTTAGCAGCACGGTAAACTGCGAGCGGACCCCCAAATCCGTCTTCTATATCAGCAATCAAAGGAATAGAGCTGGTCTGCGACACACGGCTGACTACCCACTCTAAATCAGTTAAATTTGTGAACCCGTAGTCAATGACCCCATTCATAGATATGGACACTTCTCCTCCTGAAAGCAAACTTACTGGAAACCCACACATTTCCACAGCATGATTAGAAGCGCAGTCATATACACAGGGAACCAAAAAACATTCTTTATTTTCTGATAAAATTTGCTTTAATGTTTTTTTGCTCGCCATATTTTTCTCCTTTCGTTATTTTTTTGATATACACTTTTTATATGCGTTTAATATACAACAATGCTATATTAGTTTTCAATCAACCATTTAACCAAAAACAAACGATACTTTTTTCGTTTTTTACCCTGCATTGTTTTTCTTACAATCAAAAAGGGGCTTCCTCTGCTTTAAGTACCACTGCTACTGCCTATTGCCAAAAACGCCTTGTTATCTTTGCTTTTTTCGTGTATTATGTCTTTGTTTAATTATATAGGGAGGCCTCTATGAAGCTTAAAAAATTAGTTGGCGATCGTTTTAAGGAGCGCCCTTCGGACTGTGTTATCGAAAGCCACGCTTTCACTGTCAGGGGCGGATATATTAAATATGTTGCAAACGGAATATACTCGCTCTACCCTCCGATGAAGCGTATAAGCGCCAAAATAGAAAACATAATACGTGAAGAAATGGACGCCATAGGCTCGCAAGAGGTACTCTTCCCCGTCGTGATGCCCGCTTCGCTCTGGGAAGAATCGGGCAGGTTCCAAAGCGTAGGCGATGAACTTTTGCGCTTTACCGACAGGAACGGCTCTTCTATGGTACTCGGAATGACTCATGAAGAGGCAGCGGTACAGCTCGTCAAGGAATACGGCCAAACCTATGCAAAATATCCATTTTCCATATATCAGATACAGACTAAATTCCGCGACGAAGCAAGACCGCGCGCGGGACTTATACGCGTCCGCGAATTTACGATGAAGGACGCATATTCCTTCCATACCTCTTTAGAGGATCTCGAGAAATATTATGAGGTCATGGCTAACGCATATTTCAGGGTGTTCCAAAGGGCAGGCATACCCGACGTCGTTTCCGTCAGCTCTGACTCGGGAATGATAGGCGGCAGCGTATCGCATGAATATATGCTGCTCGCGGACGCGGGCGAAGATTCTATCGTGCTTTGCGATTCCTGCGGCTACAGCGCAAACATGGAGGCTGCCGAAAATACCGTGGACAATTCGCTTAGCTCTCCTGAAGCAGAGGCGAAAAAAGAATATACGCCCGACTGCAAGACCATCGAAGAAGTATGCTCGTATCTAAAGCTTCCCGTTTCCGAGTCCTGCAAGGCCGTTATATATCAGAAAAATTCCGATGATGAATACGTCATCGTCTTCCTTCGCGGAGATTACGAAGTGAACGAGACAAAGCTCACAAACCATCTCGGTGAAAAGGTACACCCCGCGGTGATAACAGAAGACTGTGGCATCGTGGCCGGTTTTTGCGGCCCGTATATGCAGCACGCAGGCTGTACGATCCTATACGACAAGTCTCTCGAAGGCATAGCTTCCCTGTGCTGCGGAGCGAATGAAGCAGATTATCACTATACAGGGGTCAATATCAAACGGGACGTGGGCGATGTGGAATATCTCGACCTCTCCAAGATACAGACAGGCGGCATATGCCCCTGCTGTAAAAATAGAACCATCAGGATACAAAGGGGAATTGAGGTCGGGAACATCTTCCAGCTCGGCACAAAATATTCAAGCGCTATGAATATGACTTATACCGATGAAGACGGGAGCGAAAAGACTCCGGTAATGGGCTGCTATGGGATAGGAGTAGGCCGTCTTGCCGCCGCCGTATGCGAGGCCAGCCGCGACGAATACGGTCCAATCTGGCCGATAAGCATAGCTCCTTGGCAGGTTCATCTTTGCTGTATGCGCGTCGACAAGCCCGAATGTAAAGAAACTGCCGATATGATTTATACAGAACTTCAAAAGGCAGGGATAGAGGTCATATACGATGACCGCAAAGCGCGTCCCGGCGTAATGTTCGCCGACGCCGATCTGCTCGGTGTTCCCATAAGGATCAACGTAGGGCCGAAAACGCTCGCCGAGGGCAATGTAGAACTCATGACCCGAGACAAGAGCGTAAACAGTCTCGTGCCGAAGGGCGATATCATCGAAGAGGCGAAAAAGCTGGTTAAAGCTCTGTTTGACGAGATAAACGAAAAGGTTATTGACAGAGTACCATGTGATATGTAGAAAATAGATTTTTATATTCGGCAAACAATTTCTGCTTGCATATGCCCCGGCATTTCACCGGGGCTCTTTTGACTTTATCCAGTCATCTGTTTTTCTATCTTTCAGTCATTATTTATTGCAATAAGATCCCTTATCTCCCTTACCGGTATCAGTTTTATTCCGGACGGGCATTCTTTTTTTACGCTCCTAATGCAGCCGGCGGGAAGCACCACCGTTTCAAAGCCGAGCTTGGCCGCTTCTCTTACCCTCTGTGCAGCCATGCTGACGGAGCGTATCTCTCCGCTTAATCCGACCTCGCCGAAAACGACCGTCTTTTCGTCGAAGGGAATATCCTTATAGCTTGAGATGATCGCCGTGATTATCCCTAAATCCACTGCCGGCTCGGTCATGCGTATACCTCCTGTAATGTTTATATAGGCGTCGTACTGCGAAAGATTCAGCCTTCCCCTTTTTTCCAACACTGCCATGAGCAGATTTACCCTGTTGTAATCCGTTCCGTTCGCCGTCCTTCTGGGATAGCCGAAGCTCGTTTTGCTGACAAGCGCCTGTATTTCTATCATCACGGGTCTTGAACCTTCCATCGAACATGCCACGACCGAGCCTGAGGCTTTCGTCGGGCGTCCTTCCAGCATGTATTCGGAAGGGTTAGGCACTTCGCATAAGCCGCTCGATCTCATCTCGAAAACGCCTATTTCATTTACCGAGCCGAAGCGGTTTTTTACCGCCCTGAGTATCCTGTACGGGGCGCTTCCATCGCCTTCGAAATAGAGCACTGTATCCACCATATGTTCAAGAACTCGGGGTCCCGCGACCGCGCCCTCTTTCGTGACGTGTCCGATCAAAAACACAGAGATCTGCTCTGTCTTTGCCATTTTCATGAGCCTTGCCGCCGTCTCCCTGACCTGAGACACGCTGCCCGCCGAAGACGCGACATCAGTGCTGTACATCGTCTGTATCGAGTCTACTATCAAAAGCGCCGGCTGCTCTCTTTCGGCGCAGGCTATTATGCTGTCTATATCGGTTTCGCACATGAGCAGCAGCTCATCGCTAAACTCTCCTATGCGCTCCGCTCTCATCTTTATCTGACGGAGCGATTCCTCTCCGGACACATAGAGAGTTTTGAGTCCTTTCGCGCTTATCTGCCTGCAGAGCTGCAAGAGCAATGTCGATTTTCCTATGCCGGGATCACCGCCGACGAGCATGAGCGAGCCCTTGACTATTCCTCCTCCGAGCGTCCTGTCAAGCTCGGCTATGCCGCTTGCAAGCCTTTCGTCTCCCGTTGTCGCTATATCACTGAGGCGGACGGGAGAATTTTGCCGCTTTTTAGAGTCCGAGGAGGTGTTTTTAGCTGAGATTATCTCCTCGACCAGTGTGTTCCAGCTTTTACAGTATGGGCATTGCCCCAGCCATTTCGCGCTTTCGTAGCCACATTCCTTGCAGAAAAAAACGCTTTTCTTATCCTTTGCCATTTTCCCTCTTAAAATTTCCTATCGTATAATAAAATGGGGACTGTGAACCGGCACAGTCCCTTATTATATGTAAGTCTTAAGTTCAGCCCTGCGCCTGCTTTATGATGACGCTGACAGGCGTTTCATTATTGAGCTCGATACCAAAAGAAAGTTTACCCGAAAGACCGGTCTTCATCGTACCCATCGATTCGCCGCCGACTTTAATCTCGTATTCGGTATCTTCCTTCAAGTCGAGTGTAAGCTGTATGTCCTCGAAGCTCTCTACCGAGAATTCGACTCCGTCCTCAGAATATTTCAGATTATATACCGCCGTGCCCGGGGTGGATTCATAGAGGAAGGTGTCGTTTTTCTCAAGACGTGTTATCTCCTTAAAGGTCTTGACCTTGTATATGTCGCCTTGGTGCTTGTATTGGTCGAGTTTCGTCTTTTTGTCGAGAGTGTAGTCTCCAAAGCTAAGGCTTCCGTCGCTTTCCGAACGGAGCAGTTCTTTTATTCCAGCCATTTCTGCCTGCCTCCACATAAAAGTTTTTCGTTATTATATCCGATAATAAGGGCATTTTCCAGCCTTTTTAACTCGAACACTCAACAAAATTCAAGCTTGATCGCTCAACAAGATCCCGGTTATTCACTGTCTCCTGAGCTTGCTTCCTTTGCCACCCCTGCTGCCGAGCTTCAGCTTGTTTAAAGAAAGAGTCTTTCCGGCGTATTCAATGCAAAATTCCTGCCGTCCGGCTATGAGATAGGCGGTTTCAAGCTCATCTCCATCGGAGAGCCTTATCCCTTTCACTCCTATGGCGGCCTTTTTCATTCTCGTTGTTTCTTTGATCGGGAATCTCAGGAAATATCCTCCCTTAGAGCGGAGCACCAGATAGTCGTACGCCCCCGAAGCCCCCACGAAGACAATCTTCTCATTTTCACTTGCCAGCCTGGTCGCCGCTATGGTACGGCGGCTAGTTTCAAACTCCATGCCATCGACCGATTTGACCATGCCCGACGCGGATACGAAAATCAGGCTTTCCGCTTTGAGTGCTTCCATAGAGCCTATATAAAGGATATATTCGTCCGAGCTTAAATAGCCGGAGATATTGTCTATCGGGATTCCCTTGTCCCTGAATTTTCCAAGCGGTATCTGCGAAGCCTTGACCGTGTGCATATTGCCTTTGTCGGTAAATACACAAAGCCGATCCGAGCTCATGCAGCGTATTATGAACCTGCTCTCGGCATCTGCGCTTTCTTTGTTGCGCTCGTATACGGAGGGCTCCATGCATCTTATATATCCGAAGCGGTCTACAAGAGCGACGATCTCGATCTCCTTGATCGGCTCCTCTTCCACCTCAACGGGCTCGGCGTTGCATATATGGGTACGCCTCGGACGCGCGTATTCTTTTTTTATAGCGTCGAGGTCATCGATTATGACCTTTGCCATAGAATCGTAGTTGTTTAATACGTCCTCATAAAGTTCTATCTTCTTCAGCGTTTCCTCGTATTCTTTTTGAAGCGCGGCTATCTCCATACCGATAAGCCTATAAAGACGCATGTCGAGTATCGCGTCCGCCTGCCTTGCCGTAAAACAAAGCGTCGTTGCGGCTTTTTTGCTCGCCTGATGCTTGAACTTTATCCCCTTGATCTCTCCCGCCGTCAGGCAATCCTTCACCATCTGCCGGCTGCTGCTGCCACGTATTATCTCTATAAGGAGATCTATTATATCGCAGGCTTGTATCAGCCCTTCTTGGATCTCCTTTTTTGCAAGCATATCGCCAAGCAGGCTTTGGTATTTTCGGGTCGCCATATCGAAGCGAAAATCGACATGATGTTCTATAAGCTTTTTAAGCCCGCACACCTCGGGCCTTCCGTTCGCGACCACGAGCATATTTACGCTGAAGGTATCCTCTAACTTCGTCTTCTTATAGAGAAGATTCTTCAGCTTTTCCGTATCTGAACCCTTTTTCAATTCGAGCACGATGCGTATGCCTTCTTTTGAGGATTGGTTTGAAATATCGACTATCTCCGGAGCCTTTTTGCTCTCCACAAGAGCAGCCACCTCGTTTAAGAACTTGCCGATATTGGCGCCTATCATCGTATAGGGTATCTGAGTTATGACAAGGCTGAGTCTTCCGCCCTTAGCCTTCTCGACCTCGACCTTGCCGCGCAGTCGCAACCTTCCGATCCCGCTTTCGTATATCTCCTCAAGCTCGTCCTTGTTCACCACCTCGCCTCCGGTCGGAAAATCGGGTCCCTTTATATACTTCATAAGATCATGGGTCGTGATGTCCTCCGATTCCATATAGGCCTTGACGGCGTCTATGACCTCTCCGAGGTTGTGCGGCGGTATGCTTGTCACCATGCCCACAGCTATGCCCTCGGATCCGTTTACGAGTATGTTCGGTATACGAGCGGGCAGGACCTCGGGCTCCTTTTCCGTCTCGTCGAAGTTCGGGAGAAAATCGACGACGTTATTGCCCAGATCCTTTAAAAAGACCTCCTGCGTTATCTTTCTAAGCCTCGCCTCCGTATAGCGCATGGCGGCGGCGCTGTCTCCTTCAATGGAGCCGAAATTTCCGTGTCCGTCTACGAGAGCCTCCCCCTTCTTAAACTCCTGAGCCATGACTACAAGCGCGTCATATATAGAGCTGTCGCCGTGCGGGTGGTATTTACCCATAGTATCGCCGACGATACGGGCGCTCTTTCTGTACGGTCTGTCGTAATATGTGCCGAGCTCGAGCATGTCATAAAGCGTGCGCCTCTGCACGGGCTTTAGTCCGTCCCTAACATCGGGCAGCGCCCTTGAGACTATGACGCTCATGGCGTAATCGATATACGCCTTTTGCATGAGCTCCGAATATTCTGTCCGTATGATACGTTCTTCCATCTTACCTGCCTTGTGTGAGCATATTTACTCTTATTTTACGCATCTATCTGCGCGTCACGCGCGTGCTCATAGATAAAATCCCTGCGTGGCGGGACCTGAGAACCCATGAGCACATCTGTTATCTCCGAAGCCAGCCTTCCGTCTTCTATCTCTACCCTTTTGAGCCTTCTGTTCTTCGGGTCGAGCGTCGTTTCCCAAAGCTGCTCGGCGTCCATCTCGCCCAAGCCTTTATATCTCTGTAAGGTGAACTTCTGATCTTTGTGTTCTTTCCTGTATTTTGCGAGAGCCTTGTCGTCGTATAGATATACGCCTTCTCCTTTAGACGGCACCACCTTATACAGCGGGGGCATGGCGACATATACGTGTCCTTCGTAGATCAGATCGGGCATGAATCTGTAGAAAAGCGTGAGCAGCAATGTCGATATATGCGCGCCGTCGACGTCCGCGTCTGCCATTATTATTATCTTGTCGTAACGCAGCTTGGATATGTCGAAATCGTTGCCGTAGCCTTCTGAAAAACCGCAGCCGAAGGCATTTATCATCGACCTGATCTCGGCATTTGCCAGTACCTTGTCTATCGAGGCTTTTTCAACATTGAGTATTTTCCCTCGGATCGGAAGTATCGCCTGATAGCTCCTGTCCCTCGCCGTCTTTGCGGAACCGCCCGCGGAATCGCCCTCGACTATGAATATCTCGCAAAGGCCGGGATCCTTTTTCTCGCAATTCGCAAGCTTCCCGTTTGAATCGAAGGAATATTTTTGCTTGGAGATAAGGTTTGTCTTTGCCTTTTCTTCGCTCCTTCTTATCTTAGCGGAGCGTTCGGCGCAGGCGAGAGCCTGCTTTAAAACCTCAAGATTGCGGTCGAAATACCTGACGGCTTCTTCGGACACTACTTTGCCCGTCGCCCGCGCGGCGTCGGGATTGTCGAGCTTGGTCTTTGTCTGCCCCTCGAACCTCGGATCCGGGTGCTTTATCGAGACAACCGCAGTCATGCCGTTCCTGATGTCCGCACCGGTAAAGTTGCCGTCCTTTTCTTTTAGTATTCCGAGCTCGCGCGCGTAATTGTTCATTATCTGAGTAAACTGCGTCTTAAAGCCCGTAATATGCGTGCCGCCCTCAGAATTGTATATATTGTTGCAAAAACCGAGCACATTTTCCTGAAACTCGTTTACATACTGGAAAGCTATCTCAACGCTTATTCCTTCGCTTTCTCCTTTTAAGTAGACGGGCTCATGTATGACCTCTTTATTTTTATTTATCTCCTTTACAAAGCCGACTATGCCCTCCGGCTCATTATAGGTGATCTCAACCGTATTGCCGTCCCGAAAATCCTTGTATTCTATAGTCAGCGAAGGATTCAGATACGCTGTTTCATGCAGGCGGCTTTTCACCTCCGCGGAGGCGAACCTCGTCTTTTCGAATATCTCCGGATCGGGCTTGAAATTCACCTTCGTCCCTGTCTTTTTCGTCTTCCCAAGCGTTGGCAGCAAGCCGTTTTCGAGCTCTACGACCGGCTCTCCCCTCTCGTATCTGTCATAGAACACATTGCCCTCACGGCTTATCTCTATATAGAGATATTCGGAAAGCGCATTAACTACCGAAGAACCTACTCCATGAAGGCCCCCGCTCGTCTTATAAGTCGTATTGTCGAACTTACCTCCGGCGTGCAGTGTAGTAAAAACAAGCCTTTCCGCCGAAACTCCTTTTTCATGCATTCCGACCGGAATTCCCCTGCCGTCATCTTCAACGGTGCAGGAACCGTCCGCCTCTAAAATAACGCTAATGTGGCTGCAAAAACCCGCCAGATGCTCGTCAACGGCATTATCGACTATCTCATATATAAGATGGTTCAATCCCTTGCGCCCTGTGCTTCCTATATACATGCCCGGACGCATACGAACTGCTTCCAGTCCCTCTAACGCGATAATACTGGAAGCATCATATGTCTGTGAAGCCATTTCACCCTCCTTGTGTTTCGTCAAAATTTTACATTATATCCATAAAAAAAGCAACATGAAGCACAATATATTGTGTTTGGATTGCTATTGGATACAAAGGAAAGTATCACCGCACATGAACTCCTTCCCGGTTCCAATGTCAATGATAATTTTAAGGACTATATTGAAAGAGGAATTTCGAATGGCATGAGTAAATTGTCGTTGACATTTTTAAAAACTGCTTATAAACTTTTTTATAAACATTACTCAAAAAGGAGATAAGTTTAATGTCCCTGTATCCAAAATTTATAACAGCCAAAGAGGCTGCTGCCTTAATCCCCGATGGCGCCAGTATAATGATGGGCGGTTTCATGGGTTGCGGCGCTGCCCTTCAGGTTATCAACGAGCTTTCTAAACTTCCTACCAAGGATCTTCACTTGATCATTAACGATTCGGCCAGACTCAACGGCCCCGACGGCGAAGATTACTACGCCTGGGCCAAGCTGATCCATACCGGTCAGGCCAAAAGCTACCTGGGATCACACCTTGGCACCAACCCTGAAGCCCAAAAGAAGCAGAGCGAAGGTACCCTTCAAGTGGATCTGGTTCCCCAGGGTTCTTTTGTAGAAATGATCCGAGCCGGAGGCTATGGTCTGGGCGCCGTAGTTACCCCCACAGGTATTGACACTATGGTGGAACAGTCACCTTACTGCTTAGGCCGCCAGACCATTGAAGGCAAGGATTATCTGCTTATGAAGCCCGTCACCGCTGACTGGTGCCTTATTAAGGGCTACAAAGTGGATAAAGCCGGTAATGTCTGGTATAAAGGCACCACACGCAACTTCAGCCCCCTGATGGCCACTGCCGCCAAGAAGGTTATTGTAGAAGCCGAAAACTTAGTAGATGTGGGCGAGATACCCCCGGAGGATATCATGACCCCCGGCATAATAGTTGACTATATCGTGGAGGTGCAGAAGTAATGGATAAAAAATATATCAAAGATTTTATCGCCCGACGAACCGCACAAGAACTTAAAGATGGTTTTGTGGTCAACCTGGGTATCGGCCTTCCCACACTGTGTACCAAATACCTTCCGGAGGGCGTCAACATTTGCATCAATACAGAGGTAGGTATTCTGGGCGCCGGCTCCACACCTATGCCCGGCGACGCCAACTATGAACCCCTATACGTGGTAGATGCCGGTGGATCTCCCGCCTCTGTGGCTCCCGGTGGCAGCTTCATCGACTCTGCCTCTTACTTCGGCTTGATCCGTGGCGGGCACGTGGACGCCTGCATACTGGGCTGCATGGAAGTAGACGAAGAAGGCTCCCTAGCCAACTGGATTATCCCCGGTAAGAGTATGGCCGGTATGGGCGGTGCCATGGATCTGTGTTGCGGGACAAAAGAGGTCATCGTAGCCATGGCTCACACTGCCAAAGGCAATGCAAAAATCCTTAAAAAGTGCAGGCTTCCCCTGACCGCCTCACACTGTGTCACTATGATCATCACTGAAATGGGCGTGATGAAGATTGCCAAAGGGAAGGGAATTATCCTAACCGAGTACAACCCTGAGCTTGGAACCAAGGAGGAGGCTGTGGCCGCTATCCAGGCAGTCACCGAGGCCACGCTTATCATCTCACCGGATCTGAAGCCCATGGACGGCGATCTGGAATCCCTAAAAGTCTGATCTTTTTCTCTTGTTTTCTTTAGCGCCCTGTCTCCTTTGGAGACCGGGGCGTTTTTTCGTTCATTACCGCCTCTACGAAAAAATCGAGACGTATATACCAAAGTATTCTCCCGCAAAACACAAAAAATCACCCAAATACAAATCCTCGCGAAATGTATTTGAGTGATGATGCAACTATCTTCTTTTAGGACGACAGCCCCGCACTTACCATATGTCAGACATCAAGCCCTGCGTTTACTCTCTGTCTGTTCGCAAACCTGATTTCCTACAGTGCAGGAGGTTTTGCAGGCCGACTGGCAGGAGGTCTGACATTCGCCGCAACCGCCTTTTTTAATAGTGTTTTGAAGGTTTTTCGTGTTTAAGGATTTGATGTGTTTCATTATATGCTGTCTCCTTTTCTGCTTCGATCTGTGCTTTATCTCATGAGGATTATAACACAGTAGATATCTCAATAAAAGGACTATAGGGAGAAAATATCCGAAAATTGCAGATGCATCAGTCTATCGAACATGCCTTTCTGAATTTTTGCATTTCACCCTCATGCGCCTCGCTTCGCATAGCCCTCGCGCGTTCGATATTCATATATCTATAGATAATATAGGACGCAAGCATGAATCCCAAGCATAGCGCAAACGGAATGATGAAAGACGAATCCCCTGTCTGTACGGAATCGGCGATCATAGTTATTGCGCCCGAACTGCTTGACCCACTTGAAGAGCTGTTTGTATTACTTGCCCCCTGCCTGTTTGTCGTTCCGGTCCCTACGAGATCCGAACCCGGCAGAGACAAGAGTGACGGTGAGTTCTTTTCTTCTATAGATACAACTTCCGCGATAATCTGCATCGTGCTCTCGCTCTCACCCTCAGCCTCCTGAGAAAGCGAAGCTGTTTCTGTATTGTTTTCAACCGAAGCCGTTTCTGTATCATTTTCAACCGAAGATACAGGAGCCTGCGCAAATAAGGAAAGCTGAGCTCTCTCGACCTCGATCTGCTCTGCAGACTCTGCCTCATCTTGTGCTTCGCTCTCGTCTGTGGCCTCTGCTGCGCCATCATCTGAATCGTCTTTTAAATCCGCGTTTTCTAAAATATTCGCAGCCGACTCACTCTCTACGGCTGTAATATCAGAGCCAGCCTCATCAGAATCGGTTTTTTCGTCGGATATCATGTCGTTTTCTGTCGCGACATCGGAATCCGTTTCGGTATCGTTTTCACCCTCGTTTTCGATTTCAGTGGCAATCAGCTCCTCATATTCTGAAAAAGTCAGCGTATAGAGAAGATTGTCACTGATAAACTCCTCCTCTTCCTCTGACAGCTCTTCATCAGAACACATTACGATGTATACAGGCGAATCGTAGCTTTTCTCCTCTTCTGCCTCTTCCTCATCGACCCCGTCCTCAGAAGTATCTGCTTTTTGCGTGCTTTCGTCAGGGCCTGAGCCGAGATTATTTAATTTGTATTTTTCTTTTAAGGCTTTAAGTTTGCTGCTTTCAGTTTCAGCGCTTTCACCGTCTTTCAGGCTTGAGTCCAAGTCTTCTTTATCTGAGTCCTCGCTTTCATTCTCAGCCTCGTCATTTAAGCTTTCAAAAGCCTCTTCATACAGCTCCGCCGCTTTTTCTATAGTAAGCACGGCATTCTGAATATCATATCCCTCGGCTTCGTCATCTCCATTTTCTTTGTCCCAGAAAATATAAATCTTATCAATTTTCTCTTCCGCATTCTGCTCGCTTTCGTCTGAGGCATCTGCGTCTTTGTCGGCTTCATTGCTTACTTTGGATCCTGAGGACGTATATGTATCATCTGTATTTTTAGTGCCTGCAAATACAGAGATGCTCGATGATATCATTGCCACGGCGGCCAAAATAGTGATTATCTTTCTCCCCTGCTTTTTCATATCGGGCCCCTCTTGCTTCTTAATCCTTTTGAAACAGAATTGTAATATTTTTAAGGTGAAGATGATTATAACATAAAAACTAATTTAATAAAAGTTTTTTATCCTGAATACCCATCGGGGTTGCTGCTCTGCCAGTTCCATGAATCCCGGCACATCTCATCTATGCCCTTCTCCGCCTTAAAGCCGAGTACCTGTTCGGCCTTTTGCGGATCACAGTAGCAACAGGCGATATCTCCCTTTCGGCGTTCTTTTATAACATAAGGTATCTTTTTGCCGCAGGCTTTTTCAAAAGCATGGACAATCTGAAGCACACTGTAGCCGCAGCCCGTCCCTAAATTAAACACCTCAACGCCTTCCTGAGCCTCCATATGCTTAAGAGCCAGCACATGCCCGCGGGCGAGGTCTGTAACGTGTATGTAGTCCCTGACTCCCGTCCCGTCCGGCGTATCATAGTCATTGCCGAAAACGGAAAGCTTTTCGAGTCTTCCGACAGCGACCTGAGATATGTATGGCAGCAGATTGTTCGGGATCCCTTTCGGATCTTCTCCGATAAGTCCGCTTTCATGCGCCCCTATGGGATTGAAATAACGCAGCAGCGTCACTTTCATATCATCGTCCGCATTTGCTATATCTGTAAGTATCTGCTCCGCTATCCACTTCGTCCAGCCGTACGGATTAGTGCAGATTCCTTTTGGACAAGCCTCTGTTATCGGGATTTCCTTGGGCTCACCGTAAACGGTCGCGGAAGAGCTGAAAATAATCTTTTTTACACCATGGGCTTTCATAGCCTCACATATCGCAAATATGCCGCCTAAATTATTTTTATAATATTCAAGCGGTTTTTCGACCGATTCTCCGACCGCCTTATAGCCCGCGAACTGTATCACCGCGTCTATGTCATTTTCGGAAAACAACTTATCGAGAGCGGCTTCATCGCATACGTCTATCTTGTAAAACTTCGGCCTTTTTCCCGTTATGCTCTCTATCCTGTCTATGACCACCTCACTGGAATTTGAAAGGTCGTCTGCTACGACGACCTCAAATCCGTTTGAAATTAGCTCGACACAGGTATGGCTTCCAATATATCCGGTTCCTCCGGCAACAAGAACATTCATTTTATCTCCAATATCAAGTATAAAGCGTGTCATTACTTATAGTCTTGGCTGTTTTTTCGTCCTTTAAGAGCTTTATCAGCTCCAGAGCAAAGGGCATGGCCGTAGCCGGCCCGCGGCTCGTGGTAATGTTTTCGTCGGTCACGACAGTTTCATTTACTATCGTTGCCCCTGTCAGCTTCTCCTCACAGCCGGGATAACATGTGGCCTTCTTAGCTTTTAAAATCCCATACTTGCCAAGCACTATCGGAGCGGCGCATATGGCGGCGACGCGTCTTTTCGCCTCGTTCTGCGCGGTAAGCGCTTGTGCAAGTCCCTTGTGTTTCATGAGGTTTGCAGTGCCGGGCATGCCTCCGGGAAGTATGAGCATCTCTGCGCTTGAATAGTCGAAATCGTCAAAGAGTCCATCGGCAGCAACATAAATATCGTGCGTTCCCCTGACGAGCCTTTCACCCGTAACGGATACTGTTTTAAGCTCACGGTCTGCCCTTCTTAAAAGATCAACGACCGTCAGCGCTTCTATCTCTTCAAAACCATCGGCTAAGAATAAATAGATCATTTCTCTGCTCCTTTCGATTTTTTGGCAGCGGCCCTTACCGCCCCTATGACTGAAGAACGAAATCCCTCTTTTTCAAGGACGTCGACCCCTTCTATAGTAGTTCCCCCCGGTGAGCAGACCATGTCTTTAAGCTCTCCCGGGTGTTTCCCGCTTTCAAGAACGAGCTTTGCGCTTCCAAGCACGCTCTGTGCGGCAAATTTGTACGCCTGCCGCCTCGGCATTCCTTCCGCGACCGCCGCGTCCGCCATCGCCTCTATGAACATAAATACAAAAGCCGGCGAGCTCCCCGAAACCCCGCAGACGGCGTCCATCAGCGACTCGGGAACGACCTCCGCCTTGCCAAGGCTCTCAAATAAACCCTTTACGGAAGCTAACTCTTCATCAGTGACGAAGCTGTTTTTGCAAAGGGCCGTCATTCCTTCCGAAACCATTGCCGGTGTGTTCGGCATCGTTCTTATCACCTTTACTTCTCCGCCGAAGGCCTGCGTGGTCTGTGACAAAGGTTTTCCCGGCGCGAGCGTAACAACTATAGTTTCTTTTTTTATAATATTTTTTATCTCATCTATTACATCGCCCATGTATATAGGCTTTACGGCTAAAACAAGCACGTCCGCAAACTCCGCGACCTTCGTGTTTCCGTTTTCGATGCGGATACCGAAGGCGTTTTTTGTACGGCTGCAAGCCTCCTGCGACACATCATAACCCGCGATGTCCTCTTTTTTTATATCTCCCTTTTTTAATATGCCGCCAATCATGGCGCTTGCCATGTTCCCGCAGCCGATAAATCCAAGCTTCATCTCATACCTCATCGTGACTCTTAAAAGCGTAAAAAGCCTTTCGCCTTAAGGCCGAAAAATGCAAGCGTTAACTGTGTACAATATGTAATATACCATACTTTTCCAATGTTTCCAGCTATTTTATATTAAGATCAAAATCGCAGACTTCTTATTCTCTAGTCTCCCCACAAGAGGAACATTTATAGCCGGTGATCACCCGTTCACTGTATGCTTCTTGTATTGTAACGGTTTCCTCAACAGGTACTTCTTCGGTAACTTTTTCATGATAAATAATATCGACAAGAACATTTATTACGTCATAACCGGAACCACTACATGTTTGTAAATGATTTTCGTCAGCAGTTTCAAAAAAATATTCACAACCCTGACACATATATTTTTCTTCATATACATACTCTTCATATTCATCTGCTACGACCTCCGTTGTTGTTCCCGTCTGCACTTTTTCCGTCACCGCGTCATGGTATACGGTCGTGTACTGCGCTACCCAGTTATGGGTATGGCTGCTTTCTGTGTTCGTTTGGGTAGAAGTCGTCGTTTCTTCTTCCTCTTCTGCGCTTTCAAGGTCAGTGTAATCGTCACTTAAAACAGAATCCGATCCGGAATCCGTTTCAGGATCCGTTTCATCAACATCATCAGCAGTATCGCTTAAAACAGATGAACTGCCGTCATCTTCCGTAGTTGTAGCGTCTGTATCGTCTTCGCTATCCTCGTCAACAACGCTTTCGCTGTTCGATTTAAGTACCATGTTTCCCGAAGAGGAATCGAAGCTTGATATGACAGCCATGACCCCTATGAACACTACCGCGATAACGCATACACCCACCACATACTTAAAGCCCTTATCACTAAAAACAAAAGCAAGAGCCGCAAAGCCTTTCTTTTCAGGCTCGTTTATGTAGTATTCTATCTCAGCGAATAAGTCGTTATCTTCATCGGTTTCAAGGTCGGCATAGATATCGTATTCTTCTATGTGTTCAGCTGCCCTTTTGATAAGCTTCTTTTTAAAACGTTTTATGCTCTTATCCGTTACTCTGTCGAACCATTCAGACAGCGTAACTTTATCCGGATTAAAAGATGCTCTCCTGTTATACAGGTCTATATACGCTTCATAGAGAAAGCCGTCTATCTCGCTTTTCGGTATCCCTGCATTTCTCGCCTTTTCTTTAAGCCTTTCTTTAGTGTATTCATAAAACTGCTTAAAAGCGTCTACATCGCCTTCTTTGAAAGACTTGCTAAAGCCTTTTGCAGCCTTCGTATAGCTGTCAGTTGCAGCATCGTTTATCTTCTTTTCAATATTGTCTTTTGTGTTATTTTCCATAATGGTTTCCTTAATAGATAGTTATTCGAGCTATTCAAATGCATGAGTTGTTCGCATTATCATTTACACTATATTTTGCCTAAAAGATAAATGTTAGTCAATCCAATATTATTGACTTAATAAAAATTTACATTTAATCTTTAAAATGCTAAAATTTGATTCATCAGCAGAGAAAAGTATTACAGTCTTTATAACGGAGGAAAAATGGGAAAAATATTCAAATTCCACAATGACGTCGATACGGATCAGATACTTGCATCACAATATCTGCTCTATCCGAGTATTGATGAAATGAAGGCTCACGCCTTTGAATCGCTCGATCCGGATTTCGCGTCAAAGGTAAAAGCAGGCGACTATATAGTAGCGGGAGAAAATTTCGGCTGCGGCTCATCTCGCGAGCAGGCGCCGAGCGTTCTCAAGGCCTTAGGCATACGCGCCATCGTCGCAAAATCGTTCGCGCGTATCTTTTACCGAAATTCGATAAATATAGGACTACCGGTCATAGTATGCAAGGATCTCTATGATTCCACAGACGGCGGAGAAGAAATGGAGCTGTCGCTTTCAGAAGGAGTTGCAGTCGTCAACGGCCAAAAATACGACTGCACAAAGCTCCCTGAATATATGCAAAAAATACTCGATCAGGGCGGGCTTATCGCTTCTCTTAACGAATGATCTTATAAAAGTAGACGGAGGGAATTTTCAATGGGAATGACTATCGCCGAAAAAATAATCGCCCGCGCCGCAAAAAAGGAAAGCGTCAGGGCGGGAGAAATACATACGGTGGAGCTTGACAGGCTTTTAAGCAACGACGGCACCACCCATCTCACTATAGATATGTACAATGCCCTTAAGCAGCCACATATCGCGGACGTTGATAAATTAGTCTGGATCGTGGATCATAATGTTCCGAGCGACAGCATCAAAACGGCCGCTTCGCAGAAAAAAATGCGCGATTTCGCAAGGGAGCATGGTATCAAATTTTACGAGGGAGAGGGCATCTGCCATCAGCTAATGATGGAAAATCATGTCTGCCCCGGAGAGCTCATCTTCGGCGCGGACAGCCACACCTGCACCTACGGGGCGCTCGGCGCTTTCGGCACCGGCGTCGGCTGTACGGACTATCTATATGCGATGGTGACAGGTCAAAGCTGGGTACTTGTCCCGGAGACGCTGCGCTTCAACTTAAGCGGAAAATTGAGTGAAAATGTCACTGCAAGAGATCTCATTCTTACGATAATAGGCATGATAGGCGCAAACGGCGCAAACTATAAAGCGATGGAATTTGTAGGCGAAGGAATGAAAACTCTTACGATGAGCGACAGGATCTCCATTTGCAATCTCTGCGTCGAAGCGGGCGCAAAGACCGCGCTGATGGAAGCCGACGATATAGCCTTGGAATACCTTGCCGCACATGGACGCGAGCCTAAAGCCTGCTTTGCGAGCGACCCCGACGCCGTATTTGCCAAGAGCTACGATATAGACCTTGGAAGCATCGTGCCGATAGTAGCAAAACCTCATTTCGTAGACAATATAGCGCCGGTAACAGAATGTGCCGGTATAAAAATAGACGAAGCCTTCCTGGGCTCTTGCAACAACGGACGCATCGAAGACCTTCGTCTCGGAGCCTCGATAATAAAGGGACGAAAAGTCGCTCCAAAGGTACGTTTCCTCGTCGTTCCGGCGAGTGCTTCCGTATACCGTCAGGCGCTTGAAGAAAACATACTGGATATATTCATGGAGGCGGGCGCGATAGTCATGAACCCGAACTGCTCCGTCTGCTGGGGAAGCTGCCAGGGCGTGATAGGCGAGGGCGAAACGCTGATAAGCACCGGCACAAGAAACTTTAAAGGGCGTTCCGGCCACCGGGATTCCTTCGTATATTTGGGCTCGGCCGCAACGGTAACCGCTTCGGCTATATGCGGCAAGATAGCCTCTCCCGACATGCTTGATCAATAACGGAGGCACATATGGAAAGCTTTAAAGGAAAAGTATGGCTCTTAGGCGATGATATAGATACGGACATCATAATACCGACCGACTACCTTGCGCTAAAAACGGTTGAGGACATGAAACAGTTCGCATTCTCCCCTCTCAGACCCGAGCTTGCCGCTTTGATAGGCGAAGGTGATATCATCGTCGCGGGAAAGAACTTCGGCTGCGGTTCATCAAGGGAACAAGCTCCCGAAGTCATAAAAGCGCTCGGAATACGCGCGGTCATCGCCAAATCCTATGCCAGAATTTTTTTCAGGAACTCGATAAACAACGGGCTGCTATTGATTGAAAACGATAGTCTTTGCGATGAGGTGAAAGAAGGAGACATAATAGAAGTAACCGTCGGAAAAGAAATAAAATACGGTGAAAAGACCTATCCCATATCCTCTCTTCCCGACAATCTGCTCGATATACTATCCGCGGGCGGACTCGTAAAGGCGATGCGCCGTTTGAACGGCTTATCGGACTAAAGCAAGGGGGAATATCATGGGCGCTACTCTTATAGAAAAGATAATAATGCAAAATACCGGCAAAAGCGATATAAAAGCCGGAGATATAGTGACCGTAGACGTAGACAGGGTGATGATACACGATATCTTTATCCCCTTTGTCGCCGAAAAATTTAAGGAGATGGGCTTTAAGAAACTCTGGGATCCCGATAAGGCCGTACTCATATACGACCATCTCGTTCCCGCAAGCCAGGTCGACGATACCCGACATTTCCAAGTCGGCGATAAATTCGCCGAGGAATATGGAATGAAGAACGTACACCGCTCCGACGGCATATGCCACCAGCTTATGACCGAGGCAGGCTATGTGCGCCCCGGAGATGTCGTTTTCGGCACGGACAGCCACACGACGACCTATGGCTGCGTCGGCGCGTTTTCAAGTGGTATAGGTTATACCGAAATGGCGAGTATTTTAGGAACGGGAAAGCTCTGGATAAAAGTTCCGGAGACGATACGCGTAAATATAAACGGAGCCCTTCCGAAAAATGTCAGCTCCAAGGATATAATACTCACCATCATCGGCGATCTCAAGGCAGACGGAGCTACCTACAAATCGCTCGAATTTGCAGGAGACACCGTGGACGCTATGTCGGTCGCAAGCCGCATGACAATCTCGAACATGACGGTTGAAGCAGGCGCAAAATGCGGACTCTTCTCACCTGATGAAAAAACCGCCAAATACTGTGGCATTTCTCTTTCCGAAAAGCAAAAAGAGCTTTACGGAGATGAAGATGCAAAATATTGCCGCGTCTTAAATTACCAAGCGGAGGATTTCGTCCCAGTCATGGCCTGCCCTTCGCAGGTGGATAAGATACGTCCCGTCTCGGAACTGGTCGGAACAAAGATAGATCAGGTATTTATCGGCTCATGTACGAACGGAAGGCTTGAAGATCTGCATGCCGCCGCCAAAGTACTGGACGGTGGCCATGTCGCGCCGTTTACAAAGCTGATAGTGACTCCCGCCAGCCGCGAAATATACAGACAGGCGAACGCCGACGGCACGCTCGATATACTTATGAAAGCGGGCGCCATAATAACACACCCCGGCTGCGGCCTTTGCTGCGG